>NZ_JVGR01000001.1:0-805 GCF_001073005.1 Streptococcus sp. 449_SSPC | reverse complement strand
CAAGACACCAGTCGACACAACAACAGTTGGTGAAAAAGACGCAACAGTTGTTGTGACTTACCCAGATGGTTCTAAAGATGAAGTACCAGTTAAGGTAACTGTTAAAGATCCACGTACAGATGCGGATAAGAATACCCCAGTAGCGAAAGATCAAACTGTTAAAGTTGGTGACACACCAGATGCCAAGAATTCAATTGGTAATGTCTCAGATCTTCCAAGTGGTACTACATTTGAATATAAGACACCGGTAGATACAACAACAGTTGGTGAAAAAGACGCAACAGTTGTTGTTACTTATCCAGATGGTTCTAAGGATGAAGTACCAGTTAAGGTTACTGTAGCCGCAAATCCAACTCAAGCTGATGTAAATACTCCTGTAGCTAAGGATCAAACGGTTAACGTTGGTGAAACACCAGATGCTAAAGGTTCAATTGGCAACGTTTCAGATCTACCAAATGGCACTACATTTGAGTACAAGACACCAGTAGATACAACAACTGCAGGTGAGAAAGATGCAACAGTTGTCGTGACATACCCAGATGGTTCTAAAGACGAAGTCCCAGTTAAGGTAACAGTCGTAGATTCACGTACGGATGCGGATAAGAACACGCCAACGCCTAAGGATCAAACTGTTAACATGGGCGAAACACCAGATGCTAAAGGTTCAATTGGTAACGTCTCAGACCTACCAAATGGCACAACATTTGAGTACAAGACACCAGTTGATACAACAACTGCAGGTGACAAAGACGCAACAGTTGTTGTCACTTATCCAGACGGTTCTAAGGATGAAGTTCCAGTTAAG
>NZ_JVGR01000031.1:0-71417 GCF_001073005.1 Streptococcus sp. 449_SSPC | reverse complement strand
TATGTGCTAAACTATTATTATCCTGTCTCATCAGGGGTCCTCCTTTTGTATATTAGTTAGTGGTCGGGAAACCTTATCTAATATAACACTTTAGGGGGACTTTTTTGATACATCGCTAAAAGCTTTTCGGAACCACTAGCACAGCTAGTGGTTTTCGTGAGACAAAAAAAGACAAACATCAAAAACGATGTTTGTCTTCATTCTGAATCAGAATTTTAATAGGAATTCTGATTTTTTTATGCAAATCCATTTAAAAGCCAAAGGGTGTTTAATTATTATTTATTAAAATATAGATAAATATCATTTGATTAGTATTTGTTAAGTAGGAGTGTTTAATTCAAACGACTTCATTATAATGGTTGTCACATACATTAAAATAATAAAAAAATTAAAAAAGGTTGAAAAATAAAAATAACATGTTATAATTATAGCGTCTATATGAATAGGAAATATTGGTAGTAGTAACTTGAAGCCAACTTGATTGTAATCTTTCAACTCTTTTGGGGAGAGTTTTATACGATTACGTGTTGGTGCTTGGTACTATATGATATGGTATTGGGATAGGGTTATCATACCGATATTTTGATTTGTAAGATGGGGATAGAGCGTAAGTAAAGGGGACGCTCTTTAAAATGGGGAGAAGTTTTTATGAAATATATGTAAATTAGCAATACTGCTGGATTCAAAAACACTTTTATTAGCAAAGCGTTTTTTCTCCTGCAGTTTTTTTATTTATTAAATAGTGTATTTTTAAATTCGGGGGAGAAGACTAGAAAATCTCAAAACAATTGATATCCTTGGGTGATATGAGTTGCCTTTTGTCTTAACTTTTTGAATTTTATAAGTAATGATAGTCTTTTAATTGAGACCTTTTTCTTTATCTACTTTACATCATTTGCAAAACAAGACCAATAGCGAGGGCATTCCCTTTAATGCTTTTGGAGAAAGGATAACTCATTTTCCTTTTTATTGGGGATAATAAAGTGATAATGTAGAGTCTTATTTGTCAATATTATATTGATTTCGTATAGGTCATAGGGGGGATCTTATGGGAAAAAAATCAATCACTTCAGGAAATTACTTCTAAAATTTTGGCTAATTTTGATCCAGTTGTTAAGAAAGAACAACCTGATTTGGTTTTAGTTCATGGTGATACTACAACAACTTTTGCTGCTGGATTGGTTGCATTTTACAATAAAGTAAGTATTGGTCACGTTGAGGCTGGGCTTAGAACTTATGACAAATATTCACCATATCCAGAGGAAATGAATCGTCAGGTGACGGTTGTGACTAATTCTATCCATCATGCTGTTAAGCTGGTAGATCTCGGTATTAGTACTAGGATTATTGGTGGTAAGGTTAAACATTCAACAGATGCATCTATTGGAAGTACAGCTCTGGAACAAATCAGACAACTGAATTTTGATTGTGCTTTCATTGGTGCTAATGAAGTTGATGCCAATTATTTCACAACGCCAGATATGGAAGAGGCGGTCATTAAACGAACAGTGATAGCTAATGCGCAAAAAGCCTATGTTCTAGCTGATGCTTCTAAACTTGGTCAGGTTACCTATGCTAAGGTAGCCGAGGTTGAGAAAGTAACCATAATCACAAATGCTTCGGAAGAAGGGCTCCTTAAATAATTAAAAGAGAAAACGAGGGTTATTGAAGTATGATTTATACTGTGACGCTAAACCCATCAATCGACTTCATTGTTCGTATCGACAAGGTAGAGATTGGTGAAGTTAACCGTATAGAGAGTGATGATAAATTCGCTGGTGGTAAGGGTATTAATGTCAGCCGTATTCTACAACGTTTAGGAATTGACAATACTGCTACGGGCTTCATCGGTGGTTTTACAGGACGTTTTGTTACAGACAGTTTGGATGCTGAAGGTATTAAAACTACTTAGAATGGTGAGGCTGTAATGGTATTAGGAAAAGTAAGTGATTTTTTAATCAAGCATCAAAGATTGTTAACGTACTTAAGTATTTTTGCTGCGTTAATGTTATTAATGCGCTTAGTGTATGATGATGTTTTGATTGACCATGATAATCCCATCGTTTTAGCAATCTTTATAGGAATACTAGTTCTTTGGACCCTAGCATCTTACCTTAATCGAAGACAGCATATGCTATCCCACTTTATCTTACAGAGTTCGAAACTTATTAACGTCTATGCTGTAGACTTAGATTATCGTTTTATTGCGGTTAATAAGAATGATATTCGGCTCATGGAAGAAATCTTTTATTTCACTCCCAAAATTGGTGACTTTCCAATGAATTATCTTAATAGTGAAGATGCTGCGCGTTTAAAAGCAAATGTTGATCGTGCGAAAAAGGGTGAAACATTTATATTTATGGATACTATTAAGACAGGCGACAAAACGCTTTACTGGCAAAATATGTATTCTCCCATTTATAACAATCGCCAAAAAGTGATTGGTGTTTTTTGTTTTGTTCTTGATGTTACAGAGCAGAGACTTCATGAACTTGAAATACAGAGGATGGCATACGAAGATGTTTTAACACGGGTTCATAATCGACGATATATTGAGCTTGCTTTTGAGGAATGTCTGACACGTAAAGAAGAACAAATTACGGTTATTATATCTGATTTGGATAAATTCAAGGAAGCAAATGATACCTTTGGACATGCTACGGGAGATAAGATTCTAATTGAATTTGGTGATATTTTAACGAAGATAATGCCTGAAAGTGCTGTAATAGCAAGGTTAGGTGGAGATGAATTTGCGGTTTTACTCCCTGGAGTTTCTGAAAATCAAGCTGAATTTTTAATAAAACTTGTTCAAGCAGAAATGACTCTCAAAGATATGGGGATTACAGCATCTTTAGGTGCTTATACGGACTCTTATCAATCACATAAAAACTTCGTTGATTTTTTTGCAATAGCTGATAAGAAAATGTACGAAAATAAAAGTCAGAAAGGAAAATCAAATGTTTGACATTATTCTAGTCGATGACGGTAGTGGAGCTGATTTTGCACCGTTATTTGCAATAGCTGATAAGAAAATGTACGAAAATAAAAGTCAGAAAGGAGAACGTCGATGATGTTTCAAGATGTTGTTATTGTCATTCCTGCCTATGAACCTGATGACCGTTTGTTGGAACTTTTGAAAAATATTCGGGATAAGGAAAATCAAATGTTTGACATTATTCTAGTCGATGACGGTAGTGGAGCTGATTTTGCACCGTTATTTGCAATAGCGCAGAGTAACTATGCTTGTCATTTGCAAAGACATGCTGATAATAAAGGAAAAGGTCGTGCTTTAAAAACGGCTATTTCATATATTTTGGACAATTTTCCTAATGCCAAAGGAATTGTGACGATTGATTCTGATGGTCAACACACCTACGAAGACATGATGAAATGTTTGGCTGAATTTTTGCAACATCCTGATAGTTTGGTGCTGGGTGTTAGAACATTTGAAAAATCTGTTCCTTTACGTAGTAAATTTGGAAATTTATTGACAAGAGACGTCTTGGGGGCTATGACAGGTGTGCACGTTTCTGATACGCAAACGGGACTTCGTGTGATTCCTATGTCATGGTTGCCAAAACTCTTAACCGTGGAGGGTGAACGGTATGAATTTGAGATGAATATGTTACTTGAGGCAAAAGAGGACAATATTCTGATTTGTGAAGTTGGCATTGCAACGATTTATTTGGATGAAAATCAGTCGTCGCATTTTGATGCGATTCGTGACTCGATTAGAATTTACAAGGTTTTCTTCAAGTACATTTTTTCAGCATTGTTTTCCTTCTTGGTTGATATTGTTGCTTTTACGATTTTAATTTCTTTGTTTAATGGATTGAGTTTTAGTGCGGTGACGTTAGCTTCGATTTTAGCGCGTGTGATATCATCTGTTGTTAATTTCACCCTGAATCATAAGGTGGTCTTTAAACAAGGTCAATCAAATAGTGCGATAAAATACTTCACTTTGGTGGTAGTACAGATTGTTTTGTCAAGTTTATTGGTAACAGTTCTAGGAAATGCCTTGACGACGCTGCCAATTTCATTGGTGAAGATTTTAGTTGACGGTACACTTTTCATTGTCAGTTATTTTGTGCAAAAACATTTGATTTTTAGTGGAGGTGAGAATGAAGACTAGTAAGAGGATACTCTATTTCGTTGCATTTGTAACGACTGCCTTTTATTTAACTTGGCGTTTGGTGGCGACTATTCCGTGGCATGATTCATGGTTTGCGCTGATCTTTGGGATTTTATTGTGGGGAAGTGAGGTAGTTTCAGCCATTACAGGCTACATTCTCATTTGGAATAAGCAAAAGGACTTTGAGCTTGAAAAGCCTGAGATTGCTAAGGAGCGTTACCCAGATGTGGATGTTTTGATTGCAACGCATAATGAGGATCCAGAGTTGCTTTATAAGACGATTAATGCCTGTACTTTTATGGAATATCCTGATAAGTCTAAGGTGCATATCTACGTCTGTGATGATACCAATCGTCTAGAAGTTGCCAAATTGGCTGATGAGCTTGGTGTTGGTTATTTTGGTTTGGCGGATAATAAAGATGCCAAATCAGGAAACTACAATAATGCTTTACGTCAGACGTCATCACCTTTGGTGGCGACATTTGATGCGGATATGATTCCTTATCGTGAATTCCTGTTGGAAACTGTGCCTTATTTTGTTGAACAAGTTGAGGCTTATGAAAATGGTGACGATTATGATAAGTCAAAAGTTGGTTTGATTCAAACGCCACAAAGTTTTTACAATGCTGATATTTTCCAATTTAACTTGTTTTCAGAATCAACCTTACCAAACGAACAAGATTTCTTTTCCAAAGAAATTAATGTTTGCAATAATTCGCACGGTGCAGCGGTTTATACGGGGTCTAATACGGTTATTTTCCGCAAGGCGATTGAAGATGTTGGTGGTTTTCCGACAGATACCATTACGGAGGATTTCGAGCTAGGTGTTCGGATGAATGCGGCTGGTTATGTAAATTATTCGACGAAAAGTCCAATGGCTAGCGGGTTAACGCCAACAGATTTGAAGAGTGTCCTCAAACAGCGCGCGCGCTGGGGACGTGGCGTTATTCGCAGTAGCTACAATATGAATATCTTCTTTAATCCCAAATTGACAAAGGGGCAAAGAATTGTTTATATTAATGGCTATCTTTATTGGTGGTCTTTCTTTAGACGGTTATTGTATATCTTGGCACCGATTTTATATACGGTTTTCCATGTGCGTGTGGTGGTGTCAAATATCTGGCTACTGTTCCTATTCTGGTTGCCAAGTTACGCATTGACACACTTGTCAATGCGAGAAGTCTCAAAACAATACCGAACACAGGTTTGGGGAGAAATTGTGGAAACGATTTTTGCTCCGTATTTGTTTATTCCCATGATGTTGGAGTCCTTTGGCATTAGCGATAAAAAATTTAAGGTGACACGTAAGGGAAATGATACGTCGTGGACGTTGTACCTTTATGCGCTTCCTTATCTTGTTTTATGGGGATTAGCCGTTTATGGTTTGGTGACTTTTAACTATGGAAAATTTGGTTCAGAGCTTTTTTATGGAAGTATTATCAGTTTTTGGTTGATTTATCATATCATCAATTTGACCTTTGCGATTTTCTGTGCGCTTGGTCGTCCGATTTATCGCTCAAGTGAGCGTTTTACTGTTGATGAAGCTATGGTTATTGAGGTTGATGATGATTCTTACCAAGTGAGAGTCTGTGATATTTCAGAAACGGGGATTTCATTCTATACGGATTTACCATTGTATTTGCCGAAAGAAAAAGAACTGACGCTTAATTTGCAATCACGTGATTACCATGCGAGGGTAAAAGGTCATGTTGTTCGTGTTTTTGCGATTGATAATGGTTGGCGCTACGGCGTTCAATTTTCAGAAATTCCTGAAGCTGATAAGCGCGAATTTTATCAGTACATTTATGACCGCATTAATCACAATCTTCCGAAGGAAAAAGACCCTTGGATGACAACATGGGATGATTTATTTGAGAACTTTAGTCAACGTTTCCAAAATAATGAACGTCCTGTTTCAGCCTATGACCAAGTAGCTTTTCCGAAAGTTCGTGTTAATGAAGAGGTTCAGGTTGCTGGAAAAAAATGCCAGCTTAGAAAGACAGATTATTATTACATGACATTTTCTGGAAAATTGACAAATCCTAAAAAAGAACCGAATGTCGCATTTACCTACAAAGATTTGCCAATTCAGTTGACTTTTGTGTCCTATGATATTGATAGAGACGAATCGCTTTATCGAGTTACCAATTTAGCGGATTTGGATAGCTTACCTGCTTTTAAAGCCTTAGCAAATGAATGGAGAGGGAGAGTATGATTAGTATTGCTAGATTACTGTTGTTCTTTGTGATTACCATGGGGTACAATGCCTTTTTCCGTAATACTGTGAAGATGAATCGCAGTCTGACATGGGTGTTTACATTTTCAGTCATTACATTGGTATTGTACCTTGGTAGTTTGTTAGGCTTTATGTTGCAGACCGTGTATGCCATTTCTGTTTTGGGCTGTCTTTTGAGTCTTTATTATCTTTGGACGGTATGGAAAAAGAAATATCGCTTTAGGAGACTTGATTATATTGCGCTTGGAATGATGGCTTATTTGCTTTTGTTTGGAATAACGCTCTGGCATTCACCGCTTTTACATTATGATAATTTTACGCATTGGGCAACGATTGTAAAATTTTTCCATATCAATAATGCTTTGCCAACACAGCAGGATACGATTATTAGTTATTATACCTATCCTGTTGGAAGTTCACTTTTCATTTATTTTTTCACGACTATCGTAGGCTTTTCAGAAGGTAGTATGTTGGTCGGGCAATTCTTCTTGATTGCTTCCAGTCTTTATGCCATGTTTGCGGCACTTCGTGATGATCGACGTGTCTTAATGGTTAGCATGATTTTTGCTTCGTTTGCTGTTTTTAATACGTTCAACGTTGCTATTCGATTAAATAATTTGCTGGTTGATTTTCTGCTTCCGGCCTTGGCCTTGGCAGCCATAGCAGGTTGTTTTGTCTATCGTAATCGTTTCTGGTTTTTGTCGCTAAATACGGCGGTAATTCTTGGATTATTAAGTATCGTCAAAGTAAGTGGACTTTTCTTTGTCGCTCTCGTTTTAGTAGTTTATGTGGTTTGTATTGTGCGTTTACTTGTTCGTAAAAGAGCACGTTTAAAAGCACTAGTGCTGCTCATAATGACCTTGCTAGTCAGCTGTCTTCCTTTTGTTATTTGGCAAAAGCATGTGACGGATAATTTCCCAAATGCCTCAAGTGCCAAGCATGCGGTGTCCATGTCAGAACTTGGTCAGGTATTGACTGGAAATCTGTCAGGCGTCCCACAAAAAATTATCACTCTTTTTGTCAAATCGGTGTTTACGTTTGACAGTTTGGCAAGCAATGGAATTTTGATAATCAATCTGATTATGCTGATTGCCTTTATTGTGATTGGCATTCGTTTGAAATATAAGAAATTTGTCTTGTTGACTTGGGGATTTGTTGATATTTCGATTGTGACTTACTATATTGGCATTTTACTCATGTATCTGACAGCAATGCCGACTGATGAAGCGTTAGAATTAGCAGGATTTGAGCGCTATGCTTCGAGCATCGTTATCTTTGTTTTTGGTTGTTTGACCATGGCTTTAGCATGGGTAATGGACAAGTGTCTGTATGAAAAAATCATTAGTAAACGTAATGCTAGGTCTTACAAGAGCTTATTTAATAAACACTTGTACCAATACGCGAGCCTTGTTTTGACAGTTTATGCCATTGGAATGTTCTTGTCAGAAAATAATAGCATTGTTTACAATAACAATCAGGAAACAAACGAGGTCGTAAAAGAAATTCATCAGTTTACTGGAAGTCAGAGTAATTCGTCAACGGATAGAATTTTGGTTGTAACAGCAGATAAGGAGAATGTAGATAATTATTTTGTCCAATATGCTAGTCGTTATTATCTGTGGGATGTCAATGTTGATGCCAGAGAAAATTTTGTGTCGGTTGACCAAGAATTTTTAGATTTAATGGCATCATACAGCGACAGAGCAACAAGTTATTACCTCAGCAATGAAAATATCGATACTAGAGATGGTTCCAATTTAACAGACGATGACTTTATTGCACTCTTAAAAACGTATGACGAAGTCTTGATTTTAGATGACCATTATACGTTTAATGCCTTGACGAAAAAACTATTTGGTCGGACATATTCCCCAGGATTGTATAAAGTATCAGATATTCTTGCTGGAAAAGGGTAAGTTTTCTAGCTTTATCAAGCATAAGTCTTGATATTTCAAATAAAATATTCTATTATAACAAAAAATATGTAGAAGGAGGCGGAGTTTGTGACTTCGCCTCTTGTGGTGCTCAAAAGACTTTCTTGAACATTGGAGAGGAAGCTAAGATAAGTCCGTTTGAATTATCTGCTCTACTCATCACACAAAGCGAGGTCCTTAAAAGATACAATCCACGTTCCACACACTCAACACTAGCATAGAAAAATCTCATATCTACAAAAGCAATATCAGATTTTGGTTCTCGTGAACAATCAAAATAGCCCTTTATCTATCTCTTTTATAGTTGTTTTCCCAATATTCCCTTTCACCTTTTCCTATGCCTTCTGGTAGTTGCTTCAAACATTGTCCCATACTTTGATATTTAACAATTTCAGTTATTTCAGCCAAAGAAAGTCTATGGGATGCTCTGCTAAAGTCCGTATCGAAGTAATCAACCTCTTCTATTTCAACTAAAATCTCATAATTTTGACCAAGATAATATTTAATTTCAGACGGTACTAACTTCTCTGATTCTTACTGAGGTAAAATAATTGAATTAAAAACCATGAAAATCTTATTTTCATGGTTTTTCTATTACTCAAAGAGGATCTCCTATGACAAAAATAGAAACATTTAGATGGCGTATGTGGCATGTTTATCTCCTTATTTTTATAACCATTCTACTTACAGGTACATTCGTTCGCTATGGTTATAGAATTCAGGCCGCTTATTCCTTAGACGATAGACTTTACGACTATACTAACAAAAAAGTTACTGTAACATCCTTTCAAAACGTCAAAATTGGAAACTTTAACGTTTTAGGTGTTAAGTTTGGAAATGAAAAAGCACTTGAGAGAAGTCAATTAGCCGTCGGTCGCTCCTATCTAGCCTTCCAAGAATCTAGGTATAAAGCATCTAAACACAAGAAGTACCCTAAAAATTATGATATTATCCACTATTATCAGCTTGGTAAAGATACTGGAAAAGGACACACTATTGATGTACTAGACCTTGCTAAGAAACTAGGATACGATGATCCCGGTTCTATGGATAATACCATGTACTCCGATGGTAGGGATGAGTTTGTGAAATTTTCATCCTATGACAACGAAAAAGTATTCTATGTCAATTTACGCACCCATAAGGCAACAAAACCAAACCAGCAAAAGTCAGTCAATACTACGAATTTGCTAAACCTTACCGCTATCTCCTTTCAAAGGATAATTTTTCTATAGGTCATAAAGATGATCCCCTCACTATCAACTCCATGCCCCTTATCTGGACCAAAGAAAGAAATTTTGCTGATTACAAAGATCAAGACGATAACGAATACAGTGACCAATCGCTCAAAAAAAGAGTCAGCCTAATTATCGTAACAACTGATTCACTTAATTTGGATGATGCCATTAAACTCCAAAAAGAGTTAACACCAGATAAGGAGGATATCTATTGGTATTTTACAAGTACTGATACAACGACTGGACACCTCGAGGAAGTTAAAAGTCAAAAAGATTACAACCTACTAGTTAAGGAGAGTCATAACTAATATGGTAAAAAATAACTTAAAATACCTTAAAATTACTATGCCCTTGATTTTATTATTGACCATGATTGCTATCTTTTTCTATTACAATGCTCAAGAAAATATTAAAGGGTTTTATAAAACTCGTGGATTTCAAGGAAAGGTGCAAATAACTGGTATCGGATGGGCAGATAAAATTACTTATTGTATGAATAAAGAAGATGAGGTTAAACATTACTTGATTTTCCATATTGATTATCAAGAAACCATTAATAACAAAAAAGAACATGTAAAGACTCAACTGCCTCTCCATATTCAAGATTTACTCTATCCTTACATTGCCAGTCCAACGGAAAGCGACTCAGATTTTAATCGCCAAAATAGTGAATATAAGATTTTACCTGATGAAAGAGAATATGGGGACGACTTTGTTAAAAAGTCTATTAAAATCAACCCTAGAAATCAAAAATTTATCAATGATATCTCTAAAGCTCTAAGATCCGAGAAAGATTTAAAAAATATTATTGTTCAGATAGAACCTGTACCATACACGACACTCTATACTTATGAGAGGGGACATTCTAAAGCGCTAGGTGGCTATTATGATTTTTCACTTAAAGATGCTCTACGAAACAAACAACTTACTGTCCAATTGAGTTTTCCTTCTGGTTCCACGACTAAAGAAATTGACTTACATTCTCAATTAGAACAGATACTTAAAAACTCTGAACTACCAGATGGATGGTATATCTTAAATCAAAATAACGACTTTCCAAAAGAGGTACATATTGATGACAATCAAATTAGAATTAACTGAAGAAAGAACTCAGAGAGAATTATCTAAGGAAGAATGGGCTTTTCCTATTTGGAGATGGGCGGCTTTCTCACTATTTGACACCCTAATCCTAGTTAGTCCCCTGACAAGAGAATTGATTTATCCTGGGGGGAGTGATTCTCGTTTTTACCTAGGTAAATCATTGGGTAACTTGATGCTAGATGATACACAACGCTTCATCTTTATTATTATCATTCTAACTCTGTTGCTACCTGCTTTTGCCTTAATCGTAGAAAGCCTATTATTTTCAAAAGGACATCCTCTACTTTCAATGATATGTAGCTGTCTAATTTTGTTAGTGCAACGGTCCTATTTGTCTATAGTCTCAGTATTGTCCCAGATTTTTGGAGCTTTACAATTTATAGTTATATGCTTTACCTTCTCTTCAACATAGGTAACTCCCTCAGAAAAATCAATAGAATCATCAATCTTAGGCAGAATAACACCAAAGCATAACAGCCTCTATCTACATAATACTCCCCTTTTAGTATAGGAATGACACAAATGAAACAAAAAAATCTTGTCTACTCTGAAGTTGACCACCTAGCTAAAAGCTTCCATATTAATTTTGAAAATCATTTTAGGAATACTCTAGACCCCTGTCTCAGAAATAAATTTCACTCCTTTTGTAGCAAATAAACAATTTAATTAATAGTAAAAAAATCAACATATTACCGTTGATCTTTTATTTTTACTCTAAATCTTTCAGAATATCTGTAAATCTGTGTGTAAACATAGCTGTCATCCCCCATATATTTTCTGTCAAGTTTCTGTAAAAAGGAATATGACGTTCACTATACCCAAAATTGTATTTTTCTCTGTTTTTTACCAAGAAAAATGGGAAATCTTTCGCATCACTCAAGGTAGAAATCACTTTATAATAAATCGGATTCTCTGTCAACAACGTGTCAACATAGATTGTAAACAACCGTTTCACCTCTTCATTTGGATGAATATCCTCCCAATTTTCTATATTTATCTTTCCAACAAAGCAATGGATGGTTCTCCCCTGATGAATCAGATAATCAATCTCTCCCCAAATGTCAATTTGATCAGGAAATAAGTTTAATTCCTCACAAGTTTCTCGTATAGCAGCTTCTTGAAAAGTCTCACCTTCTTCGACACGGCCACCAGGAAAAGAAACCTCACCTGGTTGAGAAATATGCTCACTTCGTACTTGGTAAAGGATTTGATACTTATCAGTTTTTACATCATATATCAAGGGTAAAAGCACTGCATAGCGTCCTTTCTCCCCTAGTGGCTTTGGCTCGTAATGAGCTAGTTTATCTTTAATAGTCATAAGAACTCCTTGACTTCATATTATCATAAAAAAGAAGTTATCCCTATTATATAAATTTTTTATATATAAAATATTGACATATCTTTCTAAAAGAGATACACTCAATGTGTAAAATAATTATATATAATTTTTATACATATCCTAAAAGCAAAGGAGCACATTATGTATTTTCCAACATCGTCAATCCTGATAGAGTTCCTAATACTAGCTATTATAGATAGAGAAGACTCTTATGGCTATGAAATTAGTCAAACCATTAAGCTTGTGGCTAATATCAAGGAGTCAACACTTTATCCTATTCTAAAAAAGCTTGAAAAAGCAGGCTATATGACCACTTATAGCCAAGCATATCAAGGGCGTAAACGTAAATATTACAGTATTACCCAAGAGGGAAAAAATCATCTTCAATTTCTTAATGAAGAATGGTTAACCTATAAAGAAACCCTCGATGGTATTGTAGAAGGGAGATTAAGACATGACAAGGACTGAATATATAGCCAAATTAACAAAATATCTACGAAAATTACCACAAAAGGACTATGAAGAGGCTCTCGAATATTTCATGGAATATTTTGAAGAGGCTGGACCTGAAAATGAAGCTCAGGTTATTGCAGAATTGGGTACACCTAAGGAAGCAGCACATGAAGTCATTAGTCGTCTTCTAGACGAAAAGATTATTGAGGAAAAGAGTAGCTTACGTAATAAAACAACTATCCTCTGGATTGCGATTCTAGCTGTTTTAGCCAGTCCAGTCGCCTTACCAATTCTACTATTCTTCCTAGCTATGCTATTGACACTTCTTGTGGTTATTTTTGCAGTTATAGTGACTGCCTTAGCTCTTACTTTTGCCTTACTCATTAGTGGTATTTACACTTTCTTTACAAGCTTCTCTCTCTTAAATGTTTCACTAGCTTCAACACTGTTTGGAGTGGGTCTAGGTCTATTGATGTTTGGAGGAGCACTCTTACTGCTTTTGATTTCATTTGAAATCTGTAAACTTATTGTAAAGCTAATTACCCTATTGATTAAATGGCTCATCAAGAAAGGAAGAAAATCATGAAAACTTGGAAAAAGATTGTCCTCGGAGTGTCTCTTATCTCTCTATTTTTAGGAGGAGGATTAGTAGCTTGGGGTTATAGCCAAGGTGGCTTAACAGATTTACAAAATAAAACTATAAGTGAGCAAGATTATGTCAAGAAAGAAGTTAAGGACTTCAATAAAATTGATATTAAAAGTAGTAGCTACAATGTGCTTATAAAAAATGGTGAAGTTGACAAAGCAACGCTTTCTTACTACCAAAAAACAAAAAATCCAATTGACACATCTGTAAAGGATGGTCAATTGACTATCAATGATAACAACTCTGAATTAGATTCGACTTCTAACAAACATATTAACTTTTTCGGATTAAAAGATTTAGTAAGGCTTTCTACTCTCAACAAGGAAGTCAGAAATAAAACCATTGTCATTACACTCCCTAAAAAACAAACGATTGATTTTTTAAAGGTTGATTTAGCAACTGGAAATCTAGATTTAAGTAATAGCACCATCAAACAAGCAGACATCAATCTAAATGTAGGGGACCTAACTTTTACTAAAATGATTGTCAGCAACCTAAAAGCTAATCTTGATGTTGGTAGTGTTGATAGTGATCATACACTTTTTACTAACTCAGATTTATCTATTGCAATGGGAGATTACTCTGGAGATAACCTGATTTTCAATGGTCACAATAAACTTGATGTTACATCCGGTGATATTGAAATAGCTCTTAAAGATTACACGCTCAATGTTCAAGCCGATAGTCATTCAGGAGAGGTGTACATCACAAATAACCTTAAGATTTCAAAGGATAACACACTAACTATTACCTCAGACCTTGGTGATATAACTGTTGAATAACATAAAAAGCCAGCTCACATTAGAGCTGGCCTTTAGTTTATTCATTTTCAGACTTTGGTCTATAAATAATAATACCTACAACTACAAAAATAAGTAAGAAAATGAATAACATACGTACTTGATCTGAGATCTGTCCTGTCATTGAAATAGTTTGACGAAGACCTGATACGGAGTAGGACATTGGTAAGAATGGTTGGACGACCTTAAAGAACTTAGGACTAAGTTCAATTGGATAAGTCCCTGCACTAGAACCTAGCTGCAAAAGGAGCATAATCATAGAAGCAAATGCACCATATCTATCATCCCAACCCACAAGGGCTGTAACGAGCGCCATTAAAGTCCATGCTGCAAGGAGAATCATACCAAATGTAGCTAATGGATGATTTGGTTCAACTCCCACAAATCGAATGGCAATATAAAGGGCAATTGCAGACATAGTCGTAATGATACCATTGATAAAGAACTTATTCTTAGCCCAATCAAAACGGCTCGTAAAGTTTCTTCCCGTCAAGCTCTTAGCAAAGATAACATTAGTTGAAAGAGCGACAACCATAAGAGAAACAGAAATCATATATGGAGCCATCCCCACACCATTAGTGTCAACCTTATCCTTATCAGTTTTCTTCTCTTTAAGCGGAGCACTAACCATTTTTGCATTGTCTGAGTTTACAGAAACAAGAGATAATTGCTGATTAGCCTTATTTAATGAATCAGACAATGTAGAAAGGTTAGTTGACAAACTTGTCAATCCATTTGTTAAGGTATTTCCGCCCGTTGCTAATTGTTGAGCACCTGTATTGAGAGCACTTGTACCACTCTGAAGAGTAGCAAAACCAGTCATTAAACTACTACTGTTAGCATCTAGAGTTTGAGCACCACTGGCAATCGTTGACACTGCACCAGTATAAGTTGACAAACCAGTTGAAAGTGCACTTGCACCTGTTGCTAGAGTATTTTGAGCGGTTGATACACCTGAAGCCACTTGAGTTGCTCCTGGTGATAATTGATTGACAAGTACTGAATTGACATTAGCAATATTAGCTTGCATTGATGATACCGTTGATGAAGCTACAGGGAGAAGAGCATTCGCCGAACTTGCAATGCCTGAAATAGACGTTTGTAGAGAAGCCAAACTACCTGAATCTCCGCTACTAGTTGTTGTCGTACCTGTCAAGCTAGATAAAGCAGTTGACATACTTGACACATCAGATGCAATAGTTGAAGCATAACTACTAGCTGTAGAGCCTGCATTACTAATTGCCGATGTAATCTCCGCTTGTTGATCTGCCGTCAAGCTTTGATAAGCAGCTGTTCCTTGTACCGCAGCCAAATCATTTGCTTTATCAGTTGCACTAGCTGTAGCTATAGAGCTAGCTGCAGAAGAAATATTTGAAAGATAAGTCGCTATTGAACTTGTATCTACTGATGTTGTTGATGTTCCACTTGGTAATGATGTGTTACTTACCGCTGTATTAAGATTTTGAATTGCTGTATTTAAATCAGTTAAATTAGTTGACAGGGTTGACAACTGTGCTTGCTGTTCTTCAGATAAACTTGTTGCTGTAGCCATTTGACTGAGCGCCGTTGACAAAGAATCTGCACCCGTAACTAAGGTATTCATGGCCTCTGCTCCTGATACAAATTGACCTGCAGCAGAGTTAACAGATTCAGAGTTAGCGTCTAATTGTGACAAAGCGCCTGACAAAGTTGACACGCCTGAAGTATAGGCAGACGCGCCTGAACTCAAGGTATCAACACCTGTAGCCAATGTTTGTGTAGATCCAGCAAGAGTTCCTAAGCCATTTGATAAGGTCTGACTCCCAGACTGAAGTGCGCCTGCACCTGCATATAATTGACTAGCCCCATTCGCTGCAGTTCCCATACCACCCTGAAGTTGAGACATACTCCTAAATACAGCTCCAACATAAGTTGACGTAATATTTTTAGAAACGGTATCCTTCAACTTAGACATGGCAGAGTCGCTCATTTTTGAAGAAACGAAGCTATGTCCTGCTGTTGTTTGATAAGAAATTTCCAGTTTCTTAGGATCATTTGTCAAAAGACTTGCTGCATTACTTGAGAGGTTTTCTGGAAAAGTGATTACCATATAGTAATCACCATCCTCAATTCCTTTTTGGGCTTCATTTTCAGTCACAAAGTGATAGTCTAGATTTTTGTTTTTAGACATATTGTCTACCATATCATGACCAATATTCAGAGTCTTATTCTGGAAACTAGCACTCTTATCTTTGTTCACTACTGCCACTGGTAAGTGTTTGACATTACCGTAAGGATCCCACATAGAAGACAAAAAGATTAAATTATATAAAGCAGGTATCAATGAGACACCAATAATAGTTATCCAGAGCTTTGGACTTTTAAGAAGAGCCTTTAATTCTGCTAACATATTTCTCCTTTTTAGACATTGTGTTTATTTTTATGATATAATCAATTATAAACTCATTTACCTGAAAATCAATGTTAAACAATCGATTTTTGGACACATAGTCTAAAAGTGTATAAAAGGAGATTTGTATGTCAAAAGATCAAAGACGCGCGCAAACAAAAAAAGCTCTTTTAGATGCTTTGGTAATATGTCTTGAAGACCAAGATTTCAATGATATTACTACCATTCGTCTGGTTCAAACAGCTGGGATTAGCCGTTCGAGTTTTTATACCCACTACAAAGATAAGTATGAAATGATTGATAGTTATCAGAAAGAACTTTTCCACAAGCTAGAGTATATCTTCGATAAATATGAAGGAAAGAAAGAGGGAGCCTTTCTCGAAATCTTTGAATTTCTCACTCGTGAAAAGCTCCTATCAGCTCTATTGTCTACCAATGGATCAAAAGAAATTCAAGATTTTCTGATACATAAACTTCAGCGTATGATAGCTGAGGACTTCATTGATCCCACTGCTGAAGAAAGAGCTCTCAAAGGATTCGAGAAAGACTATGCCAGTATTTATTTTGCGCATGCTATTTTTGGCGCTTGTCAAGCCTGGATAAATAAAGGAAAAAAAGAATCACCTCAAGAAATGACAGACTTTCTTCTACGATTTATTCCACAATAAAATAACTTCAAAAGCATAAAAAAGCTGCAAACCATTTCAATAGTTAAAGCAGCTTTTTTCTTTTACAATAAAATCCTTAAAATAAGGGAATGATAAGTGAAAGCAAGGTCAAAATTGCGGGTCCGCCTTGCGTTAAAATAATTTTCTTATTGGCAGTTATAGCACCATAAATAGCAGCAAAGAAAACATTGAGTACAAAAACAGTTACAAGTAGCTGACTATTTGTACAAATCCCATACAAGAGGAATACAGCAATCAAACCATTGTAAATTCCTTGATTTTTAAATAAGTTTGTAACAGAATCACGTTGAAGTTCTTCTTTGCTCATATTGAAAACACGACTAGTCGTGTCTGAATGTGTCGCAAAAGTTTCCAAATACATGATATAGAGATGCTCCAAAGCAACAATCCCAGCTAAAATTAGTGTAATAATAGACATAGTAGCCTCCTTCTTAAGTAACTTTGACAGTATATCAAAAGTAAACCTTTAAAACAACATGCATGCTTCATACAATTCGAAATATGGTAAAATAAAGAATGAAAGAGAGGTTCTTATGACAAAGACAGAAGTAATCCAACGTCTCCAAAAAGATCTGGGAATTCCCAGATTTCAGGCTTATATAGAGGATAAAGATTACTCCGAAGAGGAGTACGACCAACTAAAAAAAGATTTTGAAGCCTATTTCACTAACTACGTTTCAAATGTTTCAGCAGATTTTGAAGGCGGATTGGATAATAAATAATTTATACCTGAAAATCATCTATTATCATATCCCTCCCCTAGTCACTTGTATTAGACTAGGGACTTTTTTATTAGAAAACAAACTTGTAACTAAACAAATAACTGAACAAACCTAGAAATCAATGATTTAAGATAAACAAAAAAGCCCATAACAACGGGCTTTTTGCAAAATGAATTTTAAAATTAAAGCATTTTGTTGTAGAATTCAACGACAAGTGCTTCGTTGATTTCTGGGTTGATTTCATCACGTTCTGGAAGACGTGTCAATGAACCTTCAAGTTTTTCAGCATCGAATGATACAAATGCTGGACGTCCGATAGTAGCTTCTACTGCTTCAAGGATAGCAGGAACTTTAGCTGATTTTTCACGAACTGAGATTACTTGACCAACTTCAACGCGGTATGATGGAATATCAACACGTTTACCGTCAACAAGGATGTGACCGTGGTTTACGAATTGACGTGCTTGACGACGAGTAGTTGCAAGACCGAGACGGTAAACAACGTTGTCAAGACGACGTTCCAAAAGAACCATAAAGTTGAAACCAAGTGTTCCACCTTTAACTTTAGTAGCTTGTACGAACAAGTTACGGAATTGTTTTTCACCCAAACCGTATGAGAAACGAAGTTTTTGTTTCTCAGCCAATTGCAAACCGTACTCTGAAAGTTTTGAACGGTTGTTTGGACCGTGTTGACCTGGTACGTAGTTACGACGTGCCAATTCTTTACCTGTGCCTGTAAGTGAGAAACCAAGGCGACGTGATTGTTTCCATGATGGACCTGTATAACGTGACATTAATAATGTCCTCCTATAAAAAATATTTTTAGGAAATAACGTTTTAGATAAACCTGATTCGTTCAGAAAGACTTCGCCCAAACAGCAAAGGTTACTTTTCTAGCCGACTTCCTGTTGACGAGCTTCATTTTATCCTGCTATTATTTCACATACTTTAACATTTTACCACGAAAAAAAGCCCAAGTAAAGGCTTTTTCTTATTTATTTTCGATTTCAGCTTGTTCCTCAGGACTCAAATAACGAATGAGAGTCTTCTCAGTCAAAATATCTGAATAAGTGTAAGATTCAACATAACTATTATTAATAGCTCCTGCTTGAGAACTGAAGTCTTGATATTCAACAATAAACAATGATGGATAAACTTCTGTCAATCGACCAATTTTATTCTTTTCACGTTTACGTCCATTCTCTAGGGTCAATTCTACTAGCTGACCTTCATGTGACTTAATAGCTTCCTTGATGTTTTTCATCTTAGCAACATCTGCAAATGCATCACTCATATATATATCTCCTTAAATCTGAAAATTATGATTCCTCAAACTGAGCAATCGATGAAAATTTATTGTATTCTTTTTGGAATAGTAACTTGACTGTTCCACGCGCACCAGCACGATTTTTTTCTAGGATAACTTCGATGGTATTATCTTCAATCGCATTTTCTGGTTCTTCACCCTCTTTTCGGTAGTAATCATCACGATACAAGAAGGCGACAATATCGGCATCCTGCTCGATAGATCCTGACTCACGGATATCAGATAAGACTGGACGTTTGTCCTGACGTTGTTCAACCCCACGAGATAACTGACTCAAGGCAATTACAGGAACTTTGAGCTCCTTGGCCAGGATTTTTAACTGTCTTGAAATATCTGAAACCTCTTGTTGGCGATTTTCTGGTCGCGTACCTGTAATCAACTGCAAGTAGTCAATCACAATAAGACCAAGACCACCCTCTACTTCTTGTGACAATTTACGGGACCGTGCACGAATCTCAGTAATCTTTATACCAGGGGTATCATCTATGTAAATCGGTGCCTCAGCCAGTGCTCCTTGAGCAATCATAACATTATTCCAATCTTGCTCTGTCAATTGACCTGTACGTAAAGCATGAGAATCAATCATCCCTTCAGCTGCCAACATACGATCAACCAAGCTTTCTGCACCCATCTCTAATGAAAAGACTGCAACAGCTTTATTTTGCTTGGTGCCAACATTCTGAGCAATGTTCAACACAAAGGCTGTTTTACCAACTGCGGGGCGAGCTGCTAAAATAATTAATTGATCAGGGTGTAAACCTGTTGTAATCTTGTCAAGGTCACGGAAACCTGTTGGTAATCCTGTAACATCTGATGTTTGCTGGGAACGCATCTCCAAGGTATTAAAATTAACGTCAAGAACTTCAGATATTTTGCGGAAACCACTACGATTACTATGCTCTGAAACATCAACCAAGGCTTTCTCAGCATTCGCAATAATTTCATCAGATTCCGTTGCGCCCTCATATGCTTGGTTGACAGTCTCTGTCAGCCTATTTATAATACGTCGAAGCATGGCTTTCTCAGCCACAATCTTAGCATAGTACTCAGCATTTGCGGATGTTGGGACACTATTGACCAAATCTACAAGATAAGAAATACCCCCTATATTTTGGAGGTCATCTTGGTCATCTAAAATGGTACGTACTGTCGTGGCATCAATGGCATCATTTCGATCCGACAGCGTTACCATTGCTTTAAAAATGACACGATGGGAATACTTGTAAAAGTCGTCTGCTTCGATAAATTCTCGAACTGTAATCAACTTTTCTGGGTTAATGAGAATAGCCCCTAGAACAGACTGTTCCGCTACTAAATCATGAGGTTGTACTCGTAATTCTTGAGCCTCTGCCACAATTATTCCCTCCTTTACAAGATTTACTTATAGTGTCAACGAATTACTCAGCACTATTTTTGATGTTAAGTTTAATTTGTGCGCTAACTTCTTTATGAAGCTTTACAGGAACCTCAATCAGACCAATCGCACGAATAGGATGTTCAAGTTCAATATGACGTTTATCAACTTTTATACCAAATTGTTTTTGAAGTCCTTCTGCAATCTTTTTGGCTGTAATTGAACCAAAAGTACGTCCGTCTGGTCCGACCTTCTCAGTAAATTGAAGACGATTTTCTTCTTTTTCAAGTTGCTCTTTAACTTGCTTCGCTTCAGCCAACAACTCTGCTGCATGTTTTTCTTCAGATTTTTGCTTGCCTTTCAACTCACCGATAGCTTGGTTTGTCGCTTCCTTAGCAAGATTCTTTTTAATCAAGAAGTTTTGAGCATAACCTGATGGTACTTCTTTAATTTCGCCTTTTTTACCTTTACCTTTAACGTCTTGTAAGAAAATAACTTTCATTTTAGTCCTCCTTGGGAGCCAACTCTCCCATAATAGTTTCAATCAATTTATTTTTTGCTTGAGCAACACTACAGTCTCGCAATTGGCAGGCAGCTAAGTTAAAATGGCCACCACCACCCATTTTCTCCATAATACGTTGTACATTAATCGTTTTATGACTTCGAGCAGAGATATTCACAGTAGAATCGCTTGTCCTAGCGACAACAAAAGTTGCTTCAATACCTGCCATGGCAAGCATCGTATCTGCTGCCTTAGAAATCACAACATTATTATAACATTTAGGATTATCACCTGAGGCAACAATGATATCATCTGTAATACGTTCACCTGAGAGAATTAGCTCATTGATACGTCGATACTCTTCAAAATCAGTAGCAGAGATTGTTTGGATTTCTCCACTGTCACTTCCTAAACTACGTAGATAAGAGGCGACATCAAAGGTTCTACTAGTCACACGAGTTGAGAAATTTTTAGTATCTAGCATGATACCTGCCATAAGGATAGAGGCTTGGATTTTACTCAAACGTTCTGGGGCACCTTGGAATTGCAACAACTCCGTAACCAATTCACAGGCTGAGCTTGCCCCACTTTCAATAAAGGTCAAAACAGCATTTTCAGGAAAATCGTCATCTCGACGGTGATGATCTACCACAATAACTTCATTAAATCGATCATAAAAATCCTTAGACAAAGTTAAATTGATTTTAGAATGGTCAACCATAATTAGTAATGACTGTTGGTTGACTAACTCTTCAGCCTCTGAAAGTGTAACAAGAGGTGATTGACCATCTTCTTTTAAGCGTTCGACCGCACGCTCAATATCTGCATTCATAGCCGTATCATCGTAAACAGCATAGCTTTTTCGAACAATTTGACTAGCAAAATGAGCCATACCGACAGTGGCCCCTAGGGCATCCATATCGAGATTCTTATGTCCGACAACAAACACTTTTTCGACTGTTTTCAACTTATCTGAGATTGCAGTCATCATAGCCCTTGTTCTTGTACGAGAACGTTTTACTGTTGAGACAGAACCTCCTCCAAAATAAAGAAGTTCCTTGTGATCATCGTTTTCCTTGACAACAGCTTGATCTCCACCGCGAACTAGTGCGATGTTCAGATTCTGCAAGGCAACCTGACCGATTTGATCATGCTTAAGCGTGCCGAACGAAATTCCCATGCTCAAAGTCAGTGGTAAACCACGCTCTTGAGCCTGCTGACGAAAGTCATCCAAGACAGAAAACTTTTGATACATGAATTCTGTCAAGACACTGTAATTGGTGAAGAAGTAAAAACGATCGCCTTCAATACGTCGATAATGAATATGCTTAGCCTTAGCAAACTCAGAAATAAACCCTGCCACGAATGTGTTGATTTTTGAAACATCGGCATCGGGTAAACTTCCTGTCACATCGTCGTAGTTATCAACTGAAATAATCCCGATAACAGGACGAGTCATATTTGGATCAGCATTTTCATCTTGATCATAAACATTGTCAATAAAATATGTCAACTTATTGTCAAAATCCACAAAAGCGGCATATTTATTGTCACCAACGGTTATCACATTCGAAGGCGAACCTTTTCGTTTCTGGGAAATAAAATCCGCAATCAACTGTTTATTGAAATTTCCATTTTCATCCGAAAGTACTAGCTTCGCATAGGGGTTGAACCATTCAATATGATCGTTCTCATCAAAAGTAATAACCCCAACAGGCATCTTTCCGAGAAGGGTCTTCAAAGAATCTTCAACATCCTGATTCAGTTCATCTAATTGCTCTATTTCTAAGGACTCATATGTTGTCTTTTGGTAATGCAATAAGGCAACAACTACTACCATAATAATAAAAAGCGCAAAAATGAGGGCAGACTCCGATTTTAGTACGCGAACAAAAATAGTAGCAATTCCAAAAAGAATTAACCCAATCATTATAAGATGAATCGTTGCAAAGTGAAATCTTTTCATATAAAACCTCTTAATCTAACAATTATAACATAAAAAAGCCTTAATTAAAAGGCTTTTAAACGTGTTACCACCGTTAATCTACTTTTCTGCGGGCCTTATTATTGCCTTCAAGATAAACCATCAGAATTGAGATATCTGCTGGATTGACCCCTGAAATACGACTCGCTTGACCAATGGTCTCAGGATTGATTTTCTCAAATTTTTGACGAGCTTCAGTAGCAATAGAATCAATAGCATCCCAATCAATATTTTTGGGAATCCTCTTTTCTTCCATACGCTTCATCTTAGCTACTTGATCCAAAGCTTTATTGATATAACCTTCGTACTTGATTTCAGTCTCAAGCAACTCTATAATCTTAGCGTCCAAATTTTCTGCAGCTGGACCCACAAACTGAGTAGCTGTGGCGTAATCAATCTCTGGTCTACGCATAAACTCTTTAGCTGTCATGGCATCTGTCAATGGCTTAAAGCCTAGAGCTTGAATTTTCTCATTCGTTTCTTTAATTGGTTTTAATTTTTCTTTTGACAAACGTGTCAACTCGCTGTCAAACTGATTTTTCTTAATTTCAAAGATATTCCAACGTTCATCGTCAACCAAACCAACTTCTCGACCAATAGGTGTCAAGCGCATGTCAGCATTATCATGACGTAATATGAGACGATACTCTGCGCGTGATGTCAATAAACGATATGGCTCCAAGGTTCCTTTCGTGACAAGATCGTCAATCATTACACCAATATAGGCATCACTACGTTTGAGAATAAGCTCAGGTTTACCTTGGACTTTCAGAGCTGCATTGATACCAGCAACTAGACCTTGACCTGCTGCTTCCTCGTATCCAGAAGTTCCGTTGGTCTGTCCTGCTGTAAAGAGACCTGAAATTAACTTCGTTTCAAGTGTTGCACGTAATTGATGAGGGAGCACGATATCATATTCAATCGCATAACCAGTTCGCATCATCTCTGCCTTCTCGAGACCTTTAATTGAGTGAATCAACTCTTTTTGAACATCTTCTGGAAGACTAGTTGACAGGCCTTGCACATAGACTTCTTCAGTCTCTCTTCCTTCAGGTTCAAGGAAAAGTTGATGGCGATTCTTATCGGCAAATCGGACAATTTTATCTTCGATTGATGGACAATAACGAGGTCCTACACCCTTGACAATACCTGAAAACATTGGTGCACGGTGTAAATTATTATTGATAATATCGTGGCTCTCTTGATTCGTATAAGTTAGCCAACAAGGTATTTGATCCTGAAGATAATCTTCATCTTTCGACAAGAATGAAAAATGATTTGGTTTTTCATCACCTGGTTGAATTTCAGTTTCTTCGTAATTAATTGATGATGCCTTAACACGAGGAGGGGTACCCGTTTTAAATCTTCCTATTTCAAGGCCAAGATCCCTCAAGTTATCTGCCAATGTAACAGATGCAAGGCTATTATTAGGACCTGAAGAATATTTGAGCTCACCTAGGATAATTTCACCACGCAAAGCCGTTCCTGTTGTTACAATAACCGCTTTTGCTCCGTATTTTTGATTTGTGGCTGTTCTGACACCAACTACCTTACCATCTTCAACAAGAATTTCATCAACCATTGACTGACGGAGAGTTAAGTTTTCCTGACGCTCAACTGTATGCTTCATCGTCATAGCATACAAGGCTTTATCTGCTTGTGCACGTAAAGCTCTGACAGCAGGTCCCTTACCAGTATTCAACATTTTCATTTGAATATAAGTTTTATCAATATTTTTACCCATCTCTCCGCCGAGGGCATCAATCTCACGGACAACAATACCCTTGGCCGATCCTCCAATAGAAGGATTACATGGCATAAATGCCAGCATCTCTAGGTTAATAGTCGCTAATAAAACCTTACATCCCATGCGGGCTGCAGCTAGGGAGGCTTCTACACCAGCGTGACCAGCTCCGATTACAATAATATCGTACTCTTCTATAAAATTATAAGTCATTTTTTCTCCTACTCTTTAAGATGAATGTGTCGCAATTGTCCGTCCCATTCTGGTAAGGCGGCTTTTAGAAATGCCGGTTTCAGATTAACAGTATGTAGGTCATCTAAAGCAAGCCACCGGCAAGGTAATGGCTTCGCCTCTTCTTGCATGGTTAAAGGGGCATCTTCTAGCAAGTCCACTAAATAATGGAACTCGATATTATGATAATGGACCCCAGTTTGTTCAAAGCGATTTTCAACAATGAAAGCTAACTGAACAGCTCTAGATGCGACACCAAGTTCTTCTCTTACTTCTCGAACCACAGCATCTTCAGTAGCTTCATCCACTTGAATAGCACCTCCAATTGTATAAAAACTGTCCTCATCTTCTACGACTAACAAGCGATTGTCTTTTACAATCAAAGCAGTCGCTCTCACACCAAAAACAGTGGAATCAATTTTCGTCCGAAAATCCTGATGTTGCATTTTTTCCTCCCTTAAAACGACACAAAAATAGTCAAAACTCGCAAGAAGTACAGGGCAAAAAACCTGCAACATCCATGAGCTTTGACCATCATGACTATTGTTAAAGTTATTTTATCAAATCAAATCGTTTTGTCAATGCAAATCACTGTTTGATCAAGGTCTGCACACTGACGATAATCATCTGTATTCCTATCGAGAATAGTAAAAGTCCCATCATTTTCGTTATAATTTTCATCAAATTTTTTCCCAAGAAGCCTGCAATTTGCTTTGCACTTCTTAGTAGGAGATAAGTGATTACACATAGTATAGCAAAAGCAACTACGGTTATTAGTTGATTCCGCAAACCTCCATTAGCCAAGCTTAAGGCAGTTGTAATTGTTCCTGGTCCTGCAAAAAGCGGCATTGCAAGAGGAGAAATAGCAATAGACATTGGATCTGAATTTACTGCTTGCTGCTCCATTCCTTTATAGCTAGGTGAATGATTACCATTAATCATATGATAACCGATAACGGCCACTAATATTCCACCAGCAATTCTGAAAGAAACAATTGTAATTCCAAATACTTTAAAAATGAAATCTCCTGAAAAGATAAAAACAGTTACAATAACAAAGGCAATCAAAAGACTCCTAAAAGCAATTTTTCGTGAAATTTTTTGGCTATCATCTGCTACTAAAGCCATGTAAGCAGGAAGATTTGAAATTGGATTCATTATAGCGAAAAATGCCATAAATGCAAAAAACAATTGTGAACTCATCGTTATTACTTAACTCCAGTTAGATATACTGACAAACTTTTCCGTCTTTATACGCTTGGTCAATAATACCGCCGCCCAAACATTCCTGACCATCATAGAAAACAACAGCTTGACCAGGTGTAATAGCACGCTGAGGTTCAGCAAAAACAACCTCTGCTTTATCCCCCTTAACCTTTACAGTAACTTTACTATCAGGTTGACGATAACGGAATTTTGCTGTGCATTCCATTTCAAATTCTTCTGGCATATCTCGAGTAAAGTGAATCATTGAAGCGTCAAGTGAAGTTGACATCAACGACTCATGGTGGAAACCTTGACCCACGTAAAGAATATTTTTAGAAAGATCTTTCCCTACTACAAACCAAGGAGCATTATCGCCACCTTTTTGACCACCAATACCCATACCCCCACGTTGACCAATGGTGTAATACATGAGTCCGTTATGTTCCCCCATATCACGACCATCGACAGTCATCATACGACCTTTTTGAGCTGGCAAGTATTGGCTAAGAAACTCTTTAAAGTTTTTCTCACCAATAAAACAAATTCCTGTCGAATCTTTTTTCTTGGCTGTTGCAAGACCTGCACGTTCAGCAATCTCACGAACTTCTGGCTTTTGTAGATGTCCTAAGGGAAACATCGTTTTCTGCAACTGCTCTTGTGAAAGTTGACTAAGGAAGTAGGTTTGATCTTTATTATTATCTGCACCACGCAACATATGGACAATGCCGTCTTCATCGCGAACAACTTGAGCGTAATGTCCTGTAGCCACATAATCTGCTCCCAATGTCATCGCATAATCTAAGAATGCCTTAAACTTGATTTCCTTATTACACATAACGTCTGGATTAGGGGTACGGCCTGCACGGTACTCTGCTAAGAAATACTCAAATACACGATCCCAGTACTCTTTTTCAAAGTTGACAGAGTAATAGGGGATACCAATCTGATCAGCTACTGCTGCTACATCTTTATAATCTTCGGTTGCTGTACACACACCAAACTCATCTGTGTCATCCCAGTTTTTCATGAAAACACCGATTACATCATAACCTTGCTCTTTTAAAAGTAAGGCTGTCACTGATGAATCAACGCCACCACTCATACCGACAACAACACGTGTTTTTGAATTATCAGTCATAGATAACTCCTCCCATCAAATAAAAATTAACATAGACTTGAAGGGTCTAGTTATTCAAATATCGATTTGAAGGTCGATTTTGAAGCGTAAAAGCACGCAAGCTTAATTATATCATGATTAAAGAATAATGCAAAAAGGTTACCACTAGGCAACCTTTTTTATACTTATTTTTGTGTAAAGCCACTGTAAACCTATTACTCCCAGAACTATTATTGGAATCACTAACGCTACAAATAGCCATCCTGGCTCCTTATAACTTAATAAAAGTTTATTTTGTCCTTCTTGTGAGGAAACGGTCGGTGTACCAATCGTTGACAAGTCATAGTCATCCTTGTCTAGTTCTTTACCATTTAGTGTCAAGATAGAATCTTTATAGACAACTATCGGTAGATTCAGTTCCTCCCCATCAGCAGCCTGCCAAGTTAATACAAGATAACCATCTTCGAGTAGCTTTTCTGCCTTCTGATTCGTAACGATATTTTCGTAATAAAGATCATAAGTGTTCTGCTTACCTATTGTCCCATAAATAGGTACGTAATCTGGTGTGGGTTTGACAACTAAATTTAAAAACTGTGACAAGTCACTGTCATTCATGGTAAGACTTATCGTCTGATAATCTCCTTCAACGTAAGTATGTTTAACAATGGAAATAAGTTCACCATCTTGTGCCGCCGTTTTTACACGATCGGTAGTATCCATCATGTTCTGAATAAGACCAACACCCGCAAAGGCAAAGAGTAAAACAGCAATACTTTTTCGCCAGTTTACAAATCGCGTGACCGTTAACCCCGTAATTGCTAAAAGTAAAATAGTGGCAGGAACAAAGAATCTAAATGGAAATTGAATCAGTTCAGCAAATGTATTTCCATTTTCTACTAGATACTGCCACGGAAAAAGACCTGTCGACAAGAAGAAGAAGACAAAATAAATAAAATGTAGTATTTTTTTCCATCTAGCAAATTTCTTCCAATTCAAAACAGCGTAAAGAAACTGTAAAATGAGTAACACCATTAAAGAAATTGGAGTATATAGCCAGTATCTTGCTGTTCCATCTATCCCATTCTTACCTATTTCTCTATTTATAAATGGATCTAAGAGATGATTAGTCCCTCTCAAATATAGGAGTACTAACCAGACATTGACAGTCAGTAAGAGGAACAAAATGACTGCTATAAGGACTTGTACGAAGGTTTCCTTTTTCTTAGCTATAGGAGACTTTACAAAAGTGTAAAGATAAAAAGGAAGATACATCATCACTAATATCAAAGCACTGAGTACGTGAACCTGAAAAATCAATGCCATAGATAAGGCAAGTCTAATTGGTTCTACTTTTTGATAAAAGACATAGTGAATTGCCGGAATAAAACAAAAAGGTAGTAATGCTGCTCCCCAACTAGAGAAACCCTGACGCATCGTCCAGTATTGGATAGAGAATGTTGTCGCATAGAGTAAACCTAGTGACAAGGCAATGTTTGTCTTAACTTTACACTGCTTGAGCAAGGCATACATTGAGGACTCAGCTAGTATATGTAGTAATACCCTTGACACAATCTGATAACGAAACCAAGTGCGACTTATTAAAATAAGCCCTCCTTGTAAATAGGCAAAAAAAGGACCGTAAAGAGCATTGACAATGCGGCCTGACTGTTGGAATCCATATAAAGATAAAAAGTAAGAAAAGTTACCATTTTTTAGTTGCATAGCAGCTTCATAGAACCTGTTATAGTGAAAGATGGAATCTGAACCTAAAATGACTTTTCTTGTAAATAGTTGTGGTGTAACCAATAACACAGCAAAAGCTATAATAATAAGAGAAACCCACAACTTTTCTCTTAATTTAAAAATTTGTTTCATTGCTATACCTTTCATTCCTATTATAACAAAAAGCTCTATAAAACATATTACCTACATCCAAATTAAAAAGCTGAGAGTATGCTCCCAACTTCTATTAATATTTAATATTAGTAATTCCAAGCTGACAAACCTTGTGCGTTATAGGCATTCAAGGCTGATTGAATTTGATCCTCAACTGTTGCAGTAGAGCCCCATCCAGGCATTGTTTGAAAAAGACCTGATGCACCTGAACCATTTGCTGCAGTATGATCACCATTTGACTCACGCGCAATAATTGACTCCCAAGTTGACTGAGGAACACCAGTAGCTGCTGCCATCTGTGCCGCTGCATAAGAACCAACTTCTCCTGCAGTGTTACCATTTGAGAGAACAACTGACCCGCTACCAGTTGCAGCAACCGAAGGAGCTGTTCCAGTATTTTGAGTCGACGTAGTATCAGTATTCGTTGAAACAGCGCTTGTAGTAGTATCTAACTGAGACTTTTCAGCTGCTTCTACCGATTCTCCTGTTGTTTCTGACTGAGGCTTACTTTCTTCAACCTTTTCTTTGTTAGCTTTATTCTCTTTGCTTGAGCTAATTTCTGTTGATTTAACTAAATCTGCTGTCGATTCTGACGTTGTTGATGCTGTTGAAGGTGCTGGGGTAACAGAATCTGAAAATGCATTAACCAACCCTTTATTAATTAGTGTAGAAAGTGATACTGCCAAAATGACAATAAAACTTGTTACAATTGCTACTGGTACCGCCAATGATTTCTTCGCTGCTAATTTGATACGGCGTCCCTTATAACTTTTTTTTAACATAAATCCCTCCTAGTTAATTCTAGTTACATTCATCATAACTTAGTAATATTACTGCCGATTATTTGTATTATGTCTAATGTTACAATGATTTATCATTTTAATAAAAAAATGCCAAGAATCTGGCATTTTCCCCTTATTTGTATGAGGTTTTACAAGTTTTCCTCATAAGGCAGTAATAATGATTTAGTACCAACCATTAGCATTCCAGAAAGCAAGAGCTGCTGTCCATGAACCATAACGGCTTGCTACATAATTATCTGCTACCTTTTCTTGATTTTCAGGAGACAAGTCTCCGTTCAAATATGATGATGCTAATTGGTAACGTCCATAATATTGCCCATTTTGAGCTGTATAGCTACCGCTTGACTCACGTTGTGCGATTTCTTCTTTGGCAGCTGCCTCTGAAGAAGAAAGATTTGTATTGGTTGCTTGAGTATCTTCACTTTGTGTAGACTCTGTTGATTGTGTTGATTCAGCAGCTGCTTCTGTTGTAGCTGTTGTAGCTGAAGGTTCTGTAGTCTCTTCAGTTGTTTCATTAATTGTTAAGTTTTGACCAATAGAAATCTTATTGGCGTCTTGAATACCGTTTTTTGAAACGATTTCATCTACGGTCGTACCATTTTTCTTAGCAATAGCTGAAAGTGTATCGCCTTTTTGAACTGTGTAAGTTTCTGCATTAGCTAAAGCTGTTGCCCCAAGTGTTGCTACTGTAACAAGTCCAAAAAGACCTAATTTTTTAGTGTTAGATGTATTCTTTTTTTGCATGATGATGCTCCTTTATCTATTTATAGTCCAATCCATATTAGTCAAAGATTTTAAGTTATTTTATTGTTTATGACTAATAGGTAAATCAACTGGCTTACTCTATACAGGGATTTCTCAATCCAGATTAAGCTGAAGAACTATAACCATGTATCTATGATACCTTGGAAATATAACATCCCCTTGTTAGGGATATTAAAAATATTACAAGTAGGTTGGGATTAGACGAAAAAAGAACGCCTACGTGGGCGTCCATCTATAACTTCTAGGTCTTAAGACCTAGTTTTTATTTATCTCAACGAGTTAACTCTTAAGATAAAAAAGCATTAATCCTAAAGCTAAAATAGCAATAATTGATAAGGTATCTCGACCATTCCATGAAAGTCGACGATATTTTGTTCGTCCTTCACCACCTTGATAGCCTCGTGCTTCCATAGCAATCGCCAGAGCATCTGCTCGTTTAAAGCTTGATGCAAACAAAGGAATTAAAATAGGTATTATTGACCGTACCTTTTGAATAATATTTCCTTCACCAAAGTCAACACCACGCGCCTTTTGAGCATTCATAATACGAGTCGTATCATCCATCAAAGTTGGTACAAAACGTAGACTCAAAGATAGCATTAAACCAATTTCATGTGCTGGCACTCTGAAAACAGTAAGAGGTTTTAAAAGTGATTCAACTGCATCAGATAAACTTAAAGGTGTTGTCGTTAGAGTAAGTAGGGTGGAAAAACTAATAATGAGGATAAATCTAAGGAATATCATCCAACCTTGATTTAAACCGACTTCCGTAATCTTTAAAAAGCCGATAGACCAAAGCACACTCCCTTTTGTATTGAAGAAAACTTGAAATAGGGTAGAAAATAAAATAATCCAAATCATTGGTTTGATTCCACCTAAAAAGAAACCAAGTTTTATTTTAGACAAGAAAACCAAGAAAAGTGTAAATAAAGTTATTACAGCATAAGTTAAAGGATTATTAGCCCAAAAGATAATAACAATATAAATCAACATGGCTAATAATTTACTTCTAGGATCTAATCGGTGTATAAAAGAGTCCCCAACAATATAACGTCCAATAATTAACTTATCCATGCGACACCACCTCTACGAATTCCTCGATTGTAATAGGGAGACTTTCAAATTGATAACCTTTTTCTTGTAGCTGTAGCGCAAACTCTGTGATTTTAGGAACACCTAACTGCTTTTCTTTAAGAAAAGTAACCTTTTGAAAAACATCTTTAGGAGCTCCTGACAACACTAGTTGCCCTTTTTCCATAACATTCACAGCTGTCGCATAATCGGCAACATCATCCATCAAGTGGGTTACTAAAACAATCGTCATTCCAGAAAGATGTAACTCCTTAAAGAGAGACATCAATTCCTTCCGGCCCTGTGGATCTAGACCGGCAGTTGGTTCATCCAGCACTAGAATATCTGGTTGCATAGCTAGAATCCCTGCGATGGCAACACGTCGCATTTGTCCCCCTGATAAATCAAAAGGATTCTGTCCATGAAACTCTTCCGGGAGTCCAACTAATTTTAGACTTTCAATAGCACGTTGTTCTGCTTCTTCCTTAGAAACTCCGAAATTTTGAGGTCCAAAGGCAACATCTTCTAAAACAGTTTCTGCAAATAACTGACTTTCTGGAAATTGGAAAACTAAACCTACCTTCTTACGAACTGGTTTTATGTCCTTATTCTTTGATTGACTGGTTATGATCGTATCATCAACTTGAACCTGACCACTAGTGGGTAAATAAAGGCCATTCAAGAGCTGCATAATAGTAGATTTACCACTTCCTGTATGTCCAATAAAGGCCGTATATGAACCATCTTTTATCGTCGTCGTCATATCAAAAAGGGCACGCCCCTCAAAAGGAGTACCCGCTTGATAGATATAACTTACATTTTTGAGAGAGATTCCCATAGTTGTTCTACCAATTCCTTTTCTGTCAGATAGTCTTCACAATCTATCAGACCTTTATTTCTTAGCTTTTGAGTTAATAATGCACTAAAAGGGATATCTAAACCTAAGTCAACTAACTCTGAGCCTCTACTAAATAGTTCACGAGGACTTGAAACAGACTCCACTTTACCTTTTTTCAAAACCAAAACACGGTCACTCAAAGCGACCTCATCGAGATCATGAGTAATTGATAAAACAGTCATTCCGTATTCTTTACGAATAGCTTTAATAGATTGAATCAATTCCTGGCGACCTTCCGGGTCAAGCATGCTAGTTGCCTCATCCAAAATCAAAATAGATGGTCTCATAGCTACAATACCTGCGATAGCCACACGTTGTTTTTGGCCTCCAGATAATCTAGCTGGCTCCCTATCCTTAAATTCTGACATTCCCACAAATTCCAGAGCCTCTTGAACTCTTGAAGCCATTTCTTCATAGGGAACACCTTTATTTTCAAGACCAAAAGCAACATCATCTTCAACAGTTGCCCCAACAAATTGATTATCTGGATTTTGAAAGACCATACCAATCTTATCACGGATATCCCAGACATTGTCTTCTGTTAATTCTTGACCATCAACAATAATCTGCCCAGACTCTGCCACTAATAGTCCGTCAATAAGACGTGCTGTCGTGGATTTTCCAGAACCATTATGCCCTACAATGGATAACCATTCCCCACGTTTCACGTGAAACGATACATCATCAAGAATATAGGATGGTTGATCTTGATGATATTTAAACTTTAAATTTTTTATTTCAATCATTGATTTATCGTACTATTTGAAAGTATCCTTAAATAAGAAACCTGCACCTTTGAAATAATCATAGCCTGAGTAAATTGTAAAGAACAAAGCAATATAAAGCATAATTGTTCCTACAAAATGCAGATGACACAATAATAGAATAATAGATAACATCTGGGTCACTGTCTTAATCTTACCAGGCATAGCTGCAGCGAGAACTGTACCACCGTTCTCCACTAATAAAAGACGAAGACCTGTGACTGCAAGCTCACGACAGATAATAACTGAAACCACCCAGGCTGGCGCTTGATTAATACCGACTAACATAATAAATGCTGACATCACTAGCATCTTATCTGCCAATGGATCTGCAAATTTCCCAAAATTAGTAACAACATGCCATTTTCGTGCCAAATAGCCATCTAAATAATCTGTAATACTGGCAATAGCGAAGACAACCGCCGCAGCAATATGCATGACATTACTTGACGCAAGTGATGTCATCAGTAAAAAGATAGGAATCAAAATAATTCTAGCAAGTGTCAATAAATTAGGTAAATTTTCTTTTTTAAACATTTCTTCTCGATTCTATTGGATTCTTAATGTGAGGTAGCTAGGGGTATTTTTATCTAATTGAGATAAATCAAGTGACTCCCCATTTACCTTTAGAGTTACTTTTGAAGATTGAGCAATAATAATTTGAGTTGGTTTAGTTTTATCAGAAAAATCTAAAGAGTATTTTGAATTTTTCGTTTTTGAAAGGAGGTAACTCTCTGAAGTATCTGAGTTATCTACTGAAAACCATGTGTCATCACTATCTTTTGATAACTCCACATCTAAAACTACTGAAGAATTTACATTGGAGAAATCAACCATTAGTTGATTTCCTTGAGTTGTCGTTGTTACATTTGCCCCTGAAACGGTAACCTCAGAAATGCTTCGTGACGATTTAGCCTTACTAGCCGTTGATAGATGATTAACTGTAGAGATAGTATTCGGTTTTATCACATGAGGTTGATTAGAAAGATGTCTAATAATAATATAACCTACTGAACAAATGATAAGTAACGAAACCGCACTAAGAATTAGTAAAGGTAGATAGTTAGACTTTCTTTTTTCTTCACGTTTATGCTTTAAAAAGCGTGACATAGGAGCTTTGGTAGCTAAGCTTTCTTCCTTACGTTCAACTGTTTTCTTTTCTTTTTTTAGTTTTTGCTCGTTCTGTCTCTGCTCCTCAAACAGACGCTTTCCATCTAAACCAACCGAAGTGGCATACTTTTCAAGCGCTTCTTTCTGAATGTCCTCTGGCAAAGCTTTAAGTTGATCCATTTCCATAGCCAGAAGAAACTGAGCTTCTACTCCAGAAATTTTTTCTACATCATATAAACTTAATTCTTTCTTTATACGTGCTGCACGTAATTGCTCACCTAGAGAGTGTAACTTCATTTTTCCCCTTTCTAATATTCTTCTTTGTTTTCGTGTCTCTATTATAGCAAATAATCACTTATTTAGGGAAGACAACAAAATCGGTAATCTCTATATTTGAGAGATAGTGATTCAAAAAATCCTTCAAATCCTTGGAAGTAATGCTCATCAGTTCCTGACCAAAATCAAAGTATGTTTTATCATTCTCAAAATAAGCTAAATACTGACTTCCTAAATTCTGGATATTATCTAGACTACGTAAAAATTCACCATACAAAGCTTTCTTTTGCAAATCCAATGCTTCTTCCGTCAACAATCGTTTTTTATCTGCCGATGTCATCACCTGACGAATTAAACTTGACATACGAATCGGTTCTGCAGTGTCCATAGTCATAATGACAAATGAATATCGATTAGATACCTCGTATTCAATTGACACAGACTCGTCTATTTTTCCTTCAGCATACCAATTTTGATAATAAGGAGACGTCCAGCCAAACAGTAAATTGAACAATAACTGTACCAGTATGTTTTCTCTCATACGATTATCAGTAAAAGGAACACTCTTAAAACCAATGGCTAGTTTTGAGATGAATATCTCCATTTGGAGACTATCTAATTTTTGGATATCTGACTCAATGAGGTGCTTTTCTTTCTCGACTATTCTCTCAGGTGGTGTAAACTTACTTTGTTTTTCATTGACAAAAGTGTAAATATTTTCAACATCAAAATCGCCCACTAAGACGAGATGACAGCTTGCTGGTCTGTAAAAGCAATCAAAATTATCTTTTAAATCCTTTACAGTAATTTCTTCAATGCTATCAACACTTCCAGCAATGTCTTTATCTAATATAGTATTAGGATACAAACTTTGTAAACAACCTAGATAAGCTCTGTAGTCAGGATCATCCTGATACATATTTATTTCTTGTTCAATAATTCTTTTTTCATGGTTGACAGCATCTTCAGAACTTGTAAAGCTCGATGTAAACTTTAATAAAAGCTCTAAAGACTCCTCAAAGTGGTCAAGGGTAGAAAAATAATATGTTGTCTTCTCCAAGGTTGTAAAAGCATTGACATCAGCTCCAAGCTTGACAAAATCCAATGTCACATCCCTTCCCTGCTCATCCTCAAATAGCTTGTGTTCAAGAAAATGAGCAATACCTGCAGGGTAAGATTGTGACTCACCATCAATATAAAAGTGATTATCTAGCGCTCCAAAATTTGTTGACAAAAAGGCGGCTTTTTCTACAAATCCTTTTTTCTTAATGATTGATAAAGACATACCATTATCTAAAATTGCTGAATAAACTTCTTCATCAATTTTTTGATAATAACGTTTCTTCAAAGCAGCCATTCTAAGACACTCCTTCTAAAAAGAACAAACTCTGTAGCTTAACTTGACGTGCTACACGGCAAACATCTTTTTTAGTAACCTTCTCAATCTCATCTAACCAATTCTCCAATGAAAGACTTTTATCACCAAAAATCACCTTATTAAAACGTTGTTCCACTAATGTTAAGGCATGATCTTCAGAGAGTAGGGCATTCATTCGTATGATTTTTTTGGTTTGATTCAGGAGAGAACTTGAAAAACGTCCTAATTTAATGTAATTCAATTCTCTACTAATTCCTCGCATAGCCTGATTTCTATTAGATTTTTCAATTCCAGCGTAAACTTCCAGTAAACCTGTAAAGATATCAAATTGACTACTAATTGAATAAGCCAACCCTTCCTTTTCTCGAAGTGTTGTAAACAAGGCTGAATGGGCAAATTCACCGAACATGGCATTGAATACAATTAAAGCAAAGTAATCTTTATCTCCATATTGACACGGAAATTGGTACCCTAGCTGTAAAATAGATTGACTACTCTGTCTAGGTTCTATCTTTTCTTTCACAACGTTGACATAAGGTTGACTATAGCTAAACTGTAAATCAACTTGACGTCCCTCCAAAGGAAAACGATGTAACGCTTGGAGTACTTGATAATCATCAAATTCTCCAACGATAAAGATATCAATACGATCTCTTGTCAACATGCTTTGAAATTCTTGATAAGCTGTAAACGAGGTCTCTACTTCAACAAGTTCTGCTTGACCATATTTGGGAACTTTCAATCCCTCGTTTACAAAATAAAGCTCTCTTCCTTTAACTTCACTGTAATAGTAATTATTCTCTGTATCAACGTCCAGGTAGGTCATTAAATTTTGTTTTTCTATGTCAAATACTTTATTTTGGTATTGAGCTACTCTTGACAGTGGCTTGTAAAGACACTCTTTCAAAAATCCTAGCACTTCCCAAAACAATCCATCATTCGTAGGGATAAAGGCATCTTTCAGATATGTCAACTCGATGTCAACACTATGTGTCAATCCTTTAGTTGACACTCTAGTTGACAACTGTGTTCCATAAAGAAAAGCTAGTCTCTCTTTAAAAGACTGTACTGTTGGATACGTCTGATTGGCTGTAGCCAATATTTGTGAAACTAGGGCTCGTTTAGCAATTGTTTGTTTATTCAAAGAACCTGTCATTCGAAAAACAATACGATTAGTTTTATATTTTTGTGTTGGAATAAAGTGTACATAGACACCATCAGCAATTTTCATTGATAACCTCTAAAAAGTTTATGCTTCCAATTATACCATTTTTATGCTATCTTATCTCAAGAGAAAGTTGAGGTACTATGGAATATAAATTATTTGATGAATACATCACACTGCAGGCACTTTTAAAAGAATTAAGTATCATTCATAGTGGCGGGGCTATTAAAGGATTTTTAGCTAATAATACCGTTTTATTCAACGGTGAGGATGAGAAACGTCGTGGAAAAAAACTTCGTTATGGAGATGTTATTACCATTCCGTCTGAGGAACTTGAAATAACGATTGTAGCTCCTACGACAAATGAAATTGAAGAACATCAAAAAGAAGTCGCTGAAAAAGCACGTGTTGCTGCCATTGTTAAAAAAATGAATCAGGATAATAAAAAGAAACAAAAAGCACATCCGTCAAAAGAAAGCAATAAAACTAAACGAAAACCCGTTCGTTTCCCAGGAACCTAACTATGTGGCTCGAAAAAATTGATATTCAACACTTTAGAAATTATACTGAAGCCTCTGTGAGCTTCTCACCTCATCTCAATATTTTTCTTGGTCGCAATGCCCAAGGAAAAACAAATATTCTTGAGGCCATTTATTTTCTAGCATTGACACGTAGTCATAGGACCCGTTCAGATAAAGAACTGATTCAATTTCAACAAAATACTCTCAAACTGAACGGCATCGTGCATCGTCATAGTGGGAAGCTACCTCTGGAAATCAGTTTATCTAATAAAGGACGCATAACAAAGGTTAACCACCTCAAACAAGCTAAATTATCCGATTATATCGGTCACATGACTGTGGTACTATTTGCTCCTGAGGATTTACAACTTGTAAAAGGATCTCCAAGCCTGAGACGTAAATTTATAGATATTGATTTAGGACAGATTAAGCCTGTTTATCTCTCAGACTTATCAAGTTATAATCATGTACTCAAACAACGTAATGCCTATCTCAAATCTACTGACAATGTAGACATTAATTTCCTCTCAGTGTTAGATGAACAGCTTTCCGATTTTGGAGCACGAGTTATCGAACATAGACTAGAATTTATCAAGCAATTAGAGGAGGAGGCAGATAGACATCATAGTAACCTCTCAAATCAGATAGAGCGCCTTAAAATCTCCTACGAATCTAATATCCCACTGGAAAATAACAAAGTTATTCGCGAATCATTTTTAACCACGTTAAAGCAAAATCACAAAAGAGATATCTTCAAAAAGAACACTGGTGTTGGTCCACATAGGGATGATTTGACATTTTACATCAATGACATGAACGCATCTTTCGGCAGTCAGGGGCAGCAACGTAGCCTCATTCTTTCTTTAAAAATGGCTGAGATTGCTCTGATAAAAAAAGTAACAGGTGAATTTCCTATTCTTCTCCTCGATGATGTCATGAGTGAGCTTGACAATCACCGTCAACTTAAACTGTTAGAAAGTATTGACGAAGAGGTTCAAACCTTCATGACGACAACTTCACTTGATCATCTGAGTAACCTACCACCTGATTTAAAGACCTTCTTAGTTAAGAATGGTGATATTTATGAAAAACAAGTCGATTAAACGACTTGTTTTTCTATTTTTCGTGATTGACACATGTGACAATCGTCGCCCAATAAGTTGTCAACTTTTTTTCGTCCAACCCTCTACTGACGGTTTTAACCACGTAAACGTGATGTAAACTTATCGTAAACATCACTGTAAACAAAAAGTACTTACCTGAGATAAGTACTTTTTGTTTATTAATGAGCTGAGTAGTTAGGCGCCTCGTTGGTAATTTGAACATCATGAGGGTGACTTTCAATAAGCCCTGCACCTGACATTTCAACAAACTGAGCTTTGTCATGTAAAGCCTGGATATCTTCTGCACCTGTATAACCCATACCTGCACGGATACCGCCAATCAATTGGAATACGATATCAGCAGCAGAACCTTTATAAGCTACACGGCCTTCAATTCCTTCTGGAACAAGTTTATTCGCTTCGTTAACTGCACCTTGGAAGTAACGATCGCTTGATCCCTTCTTCATAGCTGCAATTGATCCCATACCACGGTAAGACTTGTATTTACGACCTTGAAAAATCTCAGTTTCACCTGGTGCTTCATCAGTACCAGCAAACATAGAACCAAGCATTACAGCATTACCACCTGCTGCAAGAGCTTTTACAATATCACCTGAGTATTTGATACCACCATCAGCAATAATTGTTTTTCCGTATTCACGCGCAACACTTGCAGCATCGTAAATAGCAGTGACTTGAGGAACACCTACACCCGCAACCACACGTGTTGTACAAATAGAACCTGGTCCGATACCTACTTTAACGACATCAACACCTGCTTCATAAAGTGCACGCGCACCTTCAGCTGTTGCAATATTTCCTGCAATCAAAGTACGATCTGGGAAGTGGGCACGAATTTCAGCAATTTTACGAAGAACACCTGCTGAATGACCATGTGCAGTATCAATGACAATAGCATCTGCGCCTGCTCCAAATAGAGCTTCTGCACGTTCAAAGGTATCAGAAGTAACCCCTACAGCACCTGCGACCAAAAGACGACCGAATTCATCCTTAGCTGCATTAGGAAACTCGATAACTTTTTCGATATCCTTAATAGTAATGAGTCCTGACAAACGACCTTCTTCATCAACTAGAGGTAGCTTTTCAATACGATGCTCATGAAGAATACTTTCAGCTGTTTCAAGATCTGTTCCAACTGGCGCAGTGACCAATTTTTCAGAAGTCATGTGTTCTGAAATTGGAGTATCGTAATTAGAGATAAAACGCATATCACGGTTTGTGATAATACCAACCAATTTACGATTTTCAAGTGTCTCAACAATTGGAACCCCTGAAATACGGTAACGTTGCATCAACTCTTCAGCTTCAGCAACTTTATTTTCAGGCGTTAAGAAGAATGGATCAATGATGACACCATTTTCAGAGCGCTTTACTTTTCGAACTTCTTCAGCTTGTTCCGCAATAGACATATTTTTGTGAATGACACCCAAACCACCTGCACGAGCAATTGAGATAGCCATCTTACTATCTGTTACCGTATCCATGGCTGCAGTGATAATTGGGATATTTAATGTCAAATTTTTAGCCAATTTCGTCTTCAAGTTGACGTTGTTTGGTAGAACATGACTTTCCGCAGGAATAAGCAATACGTCATCAAAAGTGTAACCTTTTTTCAAGAATTTAGTGTCCCAATTTGACATTATAATCGTCCTCTTTTCTCAAAGTTTTGAGGTACAGAAACCCCAGTCTATTTTTTAATTGATAATATCATATCATGCTAAAATGATTTGTCAACAGATTTCGCATAAGATTCTAAGAAAACCTTTTTCCAAATAAAAATAGGGCCCCAGATTATCTTGAGTCCCTACTTTCTATTTCTTAGAAATAATTAATTCCCATTGCTTCTTTTACTTCTGCCAATGTTTGTCCAGCAACTTCACGCGCTGCTTGACTACCTTTTTCAAGCATACGGAAAACTTCTCCCATATCCTTGGCATATTCTAAACGACGTTCACGAATTGGAGCTAACTCACGTTCTAAGATTTCTAGAAGATAACGTTTTGTCTTCACATCTCCTAAACCACCTCGTTGATAATGTTCTTTCATTTCAGCAATTGTAGTAGCATCCTCTTCGCGACCAAAGATATCAAGATAATGGAAAACCATATTACCTTCAATTTGGCCTGGATCTTCCACACGAATATGATTTGGATCCGTATACATGCTCATGACTTTTTTACGAACAGTGTCCTCATCATCTGAAAGGAAGATACCATTACCCAAGGATTTAGACATCTTAGCATTACCGTCTAGACCTGGAAGGCGTCCTGCAGCTTCATTTTCAGGGTAGATTCCCTCTGGCTCAACCAAAATATCACAATTATAAGTATGATTGAAGCTACGTGCAATTTCACGTGTCTGCTCAATCATTGGCTTTTGGTCATTACCTACAGGAACATAATTTGCTTTAAAGGCCGTGATATCAGCTGCCTGAGAAATTGGATAAACTAGAAAGCCTGTTGGAATCGATTCTCCGAAACCTTTTTGAGCAATTTCCGTCTTAACCGTTGGGTTACGCTCTAAACGTGCCAATGAAACTAGGTTCATATAATACATAGTCAACTCAGCCAACTCAGGAATCTGACTTTGAATGAAAATAGTTGACTTCGCTGGATCCAAACCTACAGAGAGATAATCTAAAGCAACATTCCTAATTGATTCTTTGATGATCTCTGACTCTTTTGCGTGATCCGTAAGAGCTTGCTGATCAGCCAAGAAGACAAACATGTTATATTTATCTTCGTTTTGTAAAAGGACACGATTTTTTAAACTACCAACATAGTGTCCTAGATGAAGTTTCCCTGTTGGACGGTCTCCCGTCAAAATAATAGGTTTCGTCATATAATTACCTCTCTAATACAAAAAAATCCCCACGCAAAAACATGCGTGAGGGCGTTAATCACTTTTGATACGCGGTACCACCTCAGTTGATAACTCTTTCTGAAGTTATCATCTCAAACCTTCTCAACAAAGAAGTTGCACGATAAGGGGTGCCAAACCTAACGTTTATGTGTTCACGTTAATTGTCAATTCTCTTCAGCCCATTCATCCCACCTTCATACTGGTTTTCAGCAACCACCAGCTCTCTATAAAAAAGGATAGAATTACTCTTCTGATGACTATTATTCTACATTGTTTTATCTATTTTTGTCAAGATTATGTTTCTAGTTTCACGTGAAACACAACCTCAGATACAACCAAAATAGTCATTACTTGACGGAAACTTAAAAAGACTTGATAATAAGAATATCATTTCTAGGAGATAATATATGAAACGTCGAATAATAGATATACTTTTAGTTACACTCGGTTCTTTTATTGCTGCGGTTGGCTATAACTCACTTTTAGTTAAGAATAATATTGCTTCAGGTGGTGTCGGAGGGCTAGCCATTAGTTTAAACGCCCTTTTTGGTTGGAATAATGCTAACTTCGTCTTAGCAACAACCATCCCTTTGTTAATTTTATGTTGGTTCTTTCTTGGTCGCGAAGTTCTCCTAAAAACCTTCTATGGGTCTCTTGTCTTCCCAACTTTTATTAAATTAACTGAGGGCTTACCTACACTCACCAAACAACCTTTGTTGGCTGCTATTTTTGGTGGGATTGTATTAGGTCTAGGACTAGGAATAGTCTTTTATGGAAATTCCTCAACTGGAGGAACTGGAATTATCACACAAATTCTCAACAAATATACGCCACTCCCACTAGGAATGGTACTACTTATTGTCGATGGAATCATTGTCGCAATCAGTGCTATTGCCTTTCCTCCTGATACTGTTATGTATTCCATTCTCTCACTTGGAGTTGTTTCTCTTACAATTGATAAAATGATGGTCGGACTCAATTCATCACGAAATCTTCTAATCATTTCGCAAAATAGTGAACAAATCCTAAACTACATCACTAGAGTGGCTGATCGAGGAGCAACAAAAATCCCAGTTCTTGGTGGACATACCGGACATGCACAAAATATGATTATGACTACCTTGTCAACTCATGAGGTTCCAAAAGTCCAAGAAGAAATCCAAAAAATAGATGAAACTGCCTTTATCGTCATTGTTCCTGCTTCTACAGTTATGGGACGTGGATTTAGCCTCCAAAAAGATTACCAAAGAGTTCCAAATGACTTTATTAATCCCTTGTAAAATCGATTGAAATAAAGTCTAATTTCTCGTAAAATAGTAGTTAAGAATAAAAATAAAGGATATTATATGCTTACTGTATCAGATGTATCGCTTCGTTTTAGCGATCGTAAACTTTTTGATGATGTTAACATTGCCTTCACGCCAGGTAATACTTATGGTCTTATCGGTGCTAATGGTGCTGGTAAATCTACTTTTTTGAAAATTTTAGCTGGTGATATCGAACCAACAACAGGACACATCTCTCTTGGTCCTGATGAACGTCTTTCTGTCCTTCGTCAGAACCACTTTGACTATGAAGAAGAACGCGTTATCGATGTTGTTATCATGGGTAATGAACGCCTCTACGATATCATGAAAGAAAAAGATGCCATCTACATGAAAGAAGATTTTTCAGATGAAGATGGTGTCCGTGCTGCTGAATTAGAAGGACTCTTTGCTGAATTAGGTGGTTGGGAAGCTGAAAGCGAAGCCTCACAATTGCTTCAGAATCTAAATATCCCAGAAGACCTTCACTATCAAAACATGAGTGAATTGGCTAATGGTGACAAGGTCAAGGTTCTCCTTGCAAAAGCACTCTTTGGTAAACCTGATGTACTTCTTCTTGACGAACCTACCAATGGTCTTGATATCCAGTCAATCTCTTGGCTTGAAGATTTCTTGATTGATTTTGAAAATACGGTCATTGTCGTATCCCATGACCGTCACTTCTTGAATAAGGTGTGTACGCATATGGCCGACCTTGACTTTGGTAAAATCAAACTCTATGTCGGTAACTATGACTTCTGGAAACAATCTTCAGAATTGGCTGCACGCTTGCAGGCTGACCGTAATGCCAAAGCAGAAGAAAAAATTAAGGAACTTCAAGAATTCGTTGCTCGTTTCTCTGCCAACGCTTCAAAATCTAAACAAGCGACTTCTCGTAAGAAAATGCTTGATAAAATTGAGCTAGAAGAAATCGTCCCATCAAGTCGTAAATACCCATTCATCAATTTCAAAGCAGAGCGTGAAATTGGTAATGACCTTCTAACAGTTGAAAATCTCACTGTTAAGATGGATGGTGAGACTATTCTTGACAACATTAGTTTCATCTTGCGACCAGGAGATAAGACTGCCATCATCGGTCAAAACGATATTCAAACAACTGCATTGATTCGTGCTCTTGCCGGTGATATTGACTACGAAGGTACAATCAAATGGGGTGTTACTACTAGCCGTTCTTACCTTCCAAAAGACAATTCTAAAGACTTTTCATCCGGTGAATCAATTCTCGAATGGCTCCGTCAATTTGCCGAAAAAGGTGAAGATGACGATACCTTCTTGCGTGGATTCCTTGGGCGTATGCTCTTCTCAGGGGATGAGGTTAATAAATCTGTTAGTGTTCTCTCAGGGGGAGAAAAGGTACGTGTCATGCTTTCTAAACTCATGCTTTTGAAATCTAACGTCCTTCTTCTAGATGATCCTACTAATCACTTGGATTTGGAATCAATCTCAAGTCTGAATGATGGCGTCCGTGACTTCAAAGAGTCTGTTATCTTTGCCAGTCATGACCATGAATTTATTCAAACAATAGCGAACCACATCGTAGTTGTTTCTAAAAATGGGGTTATTGACCGTATTGATGAAACTTATGATGAGTTCCTTGAAAATGAAGAAGTGCAAGCTAAAGTCAAAGCACTATGGGCTGATTAAACTATAAAAAGATGCAGGTTGGGATATCCCAACCTGTCTTAGTATCATTATGACAAATAAAAAATACCATACGACTTTATTATTTTATCTGGCTGCTTTTTTCTTGCCAGTACTAATCATGATAGGGGTGCTGTATAGCCAAAAAATCTATCCTGGTAGTGAGCGGACTATTTTAACAAGTGATGGTTTTCATCAGTATGTGATTTTTGCAACTGGACTTCGGAATATACTTCATGGAGATGGGAGCCTCTTTTACACCTTTACAAGTGGTCTAGGGCTTAATTTCTATGCTCTAACAAGTTATTACCTAGGTTCTTTCTTGTCTCCACTTTACTATTTCTTTACTGTCAACCAAATGGCCGATGCTTTTTATTATATAACACTACTTAAATTCGGTCTTATTGGGTTATCAGGATCTTTTAGTTTTAAGCGGCTCTTTACAAAAGTGTCAAGAAGTTTCATCCTATGTCTTTCTACAGGATTTTCTTTGATGAGCTTCGCTACCAGTCAGTTAGAAATTAATACCTGGCTAGATGCCTTTATTCTAGCACCTCTAATCATATTAGGTTTACACCTCTTACTAAGATTCAATAAACGGGGCTTATACTTTTTTAGCTTAAACTGCCTTTTTATCCAAAATTACTATTTTGGTTATATGATGGCTATTTTCCTAACCCTTTACACCATAGTACAATTGATAACTATCAAGGGATGGAAGAGTAAGATTCTTCATTTCATAGACTTTGGAATTGTTTCTATACTTGCTGGTTTAAGTAGTGCTGTCATGCTACTACCAACACTACTTGACTTGACCACACATGGTGAAAAGTTTACAGGCGCGTCAAGTTTATTGACAGAGTCCACCTATTATTTTGACTTCTTTGCGAAAAATCTCGTTGGAGTTTACGATACTACTAAATTTGGATCAATACCTATGATCTATGTGGGAATCTTACCTTTGATTCTTTTTCTACTTTTCTTTATTAGTAGGGAAGTCAAGCTATCATTACGTATAGGTTATCTCCTATTAGTAGCTTTCTTTATCGCTAGCTTCTACTTACAGCCTCTTGATTTGTTTTGGCAAGGAATGCATGCACCCAACATGTTTCTCCATCGCTATTCTTGGCTCCTATCTCTCCTAATTGTTCTTTTGGCAGGAGAAACACTCAACCGAATTAAAAACTTTTCTTTTAAAAGACTCCTCCTATCTTTCTTAGGATTGAGTACCGCTTACTTACTAACTTGGATTTTCCAATCTCATTATAGCTTTATTGAATCAGTCTCCTGGCTATTAAGCCTAGCATTTCTTCTAGCCTATGCCATTCTATTTATTAGCTATTTTAGACAGCAAATTCCTAGGAGTGTTTTTCGCTGTTTCACCTTCTTATTCTGCATTTTTGAGCTTGCATTAAGTACTTACTATGTTGTTGGAGCTCTGGGAAATGAGTGGGTATTCCCAACTCGTGAAGGCTACCTACGAAATATGTCTGCCATTACAAAACTAGTTTCAGATACTAAGCAAGCGAATAAGACTTTTTACCGTACTGAAAGGTTAGAGGCTCAAACTGGTAACGACAGTATGAAATTTAACTATAATGGTATTTCTCAGTTTTCATCCATTCGAAATACTGCTTCAAGCTCAACACTCGATAGGTTAGGCTTCAAATCTGAAGGGACTAATTTAAACCTACGTTACCAAAATAACACCATTATCGCTGATAGTCTCTTCGGAATAAAATATAATTTATCGAACTTTGACCTTAATAAGTATGGTTTTAATCACGTAACTTCTGAGAAAACAATGGGGCTTTATCAAAATAATAATGCAAGCCAGCTTGCTATCTTAACTGATGGCATTTACAAGAATATTGACTTCACTGTCAATACGCTTGACAATCAAACTAGCTTGTTAAATGCTCTATCTGGACTTAACTTAAACTATTTTAAACGAGCTCCATCTCAACTCTTTGATCAAGATGCTAAGTCTTTGAATCAGCGCGTGGCTAAAAACGTTAGCAACTCGAATCAAGATTTTGTTACAATAACCTATCGAGTCATCGCTCCACCACATAGTCAACTCTATGTTAGTGTTCCTAATATTTCTTGGTCCGATGACAATAACCACTCTCTGTCAATTACTGTAAATGGTGTGACAAGGAATCAAGTTACTGATAATACCTTTGATTTCTTCGATCTTGGCTACTTTGAAACAGAATCAATGGTTACCATCAAACTTAGTTTTCCTGGCAATAAAGCAATATCCTTTGATAATCCTAGTTTTTATGCCCTTGATACTCAAAACTATCAGATAGCTATGGATACTATTAATGAACGTGATAGCAAGGTTACGACGTCAAATAATAAAGTGTTCGTTGATTATAGTAGTAAAACGAATGCCTCACTATTCTTCACCATTCCATACGATAAGGGGTGGACAGCGACCATAAATCATAAAAAAGTTAAGATTCATAGAGCTCAAAAGGGGTTCATGAAAGTTGATGTCCCTAGTGGGAAAGGTAAAGTTGTTCTAACCTTCATTCCCTATGGTCTTAAGACAGGTTTATTGATTAGTCTATTGGCAAGTATCATATTTTGTTGCTACGCTTATTTCATCAGAAAAATAACGGTTATTCAAAAACGCTGATTATCTTAAATTAAATAGGTCTGGAACAATTGTTCCAGACCTATTTATCTTTGGGTACAAAAAAACTCAAGCTATACAACTTGAGGTGTCTTATCACTCCGCCAGTAGGACTCGAACCTACGACATCATGATTAACAGTCATGCGCTACTACCAACTGAGCTATGGCGGATAAAACTGCTAAGTAGCAAAAATAGTCCGTACGGGATTCGAACCCGTGTTACCGCCGTGAAAAGGCGGTGTCTTAACCCCTTGACCAACGGACCAAGTTCTGAGATTTTTATCTCGTTAACACTCTTATTATTATATCAGAGTATTCGATTTTGTCTATACTTTTTTTCAAAAAAAATATTAAATTTTGCTAAATTTATTCGAATTTTACGTTAGTTTTTATCTTGCTTTTACAAAGTATTGACATGTTGCTTTATATTTTGTAAACTAATAGAGTTATTGGTCCCATAGCTCAGCTGGATAGAGCATTCGCCTTCTAAGCGAACGGTCGCAGGTTCGAATCCTGCTGGGATCAGATAAAAAAACGCAATCTAGAATCTCTAGTTGCGTTTTTCTTTTGCCTCGATAAATAGGAAATAATTTAAAACAAACAAGGGAAGCAAAGTCGTATATAGGCTGTATTCATGTAAATATTGAGCAAACCAAGTTGAGGCTGCAACTCCTACCATAAATGTAAAGATGATAATAGTAGTATAAGAAGCTTGTTTAAGCACTTTGGGATCCCCCTCGTCAATAGCCCTGGCAACGGTTAAAGAGGTATTCGTAATATTACCAGTCATCATGAAGGAAGCATAATTTACCCCTCTGACACGCTTAAAAATCCCTACCTGAAGAGAGGCAAAAAATGCCAAGCCTGCAATCGTAATAGTAGAATCAACGTAAGGTGTAATAATGGCGAGAATAGTCATCAAGAGAAAGGCAAGTCTAATCGCTTGCAAATGCCATCCCCATTTATGGTTAATGAGCCACTTCTTAACAAAAAAAACAAAAAACTGACCTAAAACAAAGAAAAAAATAGGTATCACATAGCTGAAAGCTCTTGCAATATGCCCCTCAACAAGATGAATAACCAAATAAAGGAGATTACCTGTCTGAATACTTGCAAATCGTCCGTCTTGAGTATTGTAAGTATAGGCATCAATGAAGCCCCCTATATAACTTACTAGAGTTGCTACCCGTAATCCTTCAAAAACACGATAGGAGCGTTTTTTCATTCTGAACATGTCTGTTTCCTTCTTCTACTTATGGTAAGGACTTCCCTGCTGAATCATGAATGCACGATAAATTTGTTCTACTAATACAAGGCGCATAAGTTGATGAGGGAACGTTAAGAGACCAAAACTCATCAATTGATTAGCCCTCTTTTTCACTGTAGGAGAGAGTCCCAAACTTCCCCCTATAATAAAAGTAATATCTGAATAGCCTCTAAGGGTCGCCTGCTCTAACTCTTTAGCAAATTGCTCCGAGGGAAATTGTTTTCCTTCAATAGCCAAGGCAATGACATAATCACGATCACCTACTTTAGCCAAGATACGCTGCCCCTCTTTGTCTAGGATAGCTTTATTTTCAGCTTCGCTTGCATTATCTGGCGTCTTTTCATCCGTTAATTCTATAGACTCAAATTTTGTAAAGCGTCCTAGTCGTTTGACATACTCCGCAATGCCATCTTTCAAATATTTTTCTTTCAATTTTCCAACGGTAATCAATTTAACTTTCATAGGCTTATTATAGCACATATCCACAATCTTTTAACACCTTATCCACACCTTTTTACTGTTAAGAATCTTTAGTTATCCCTATAAAATAGCTTCTTATCTACACTTTTTGAAACTTATCCACAGACTGTTGATAACTGTTTTTTAAAATCACTTTATGATATAATTAAGCTTACTTTGATATGTTTATCAAAAAGGAGGACTAAACGTGAAAAAATTTAACTGGAAAAAAATAGTAGCGCCAATTGCAATGCTTGTTATTGGCTTACTAGGTGGTTTACTAGGTGCCTTTATCCTACTAACAGCAGCAGGGGTATCTTTTACCAATTCAACAGATACAGGTGTTAAAACAGCTAAGACCGTATACAATAATACAACAGATACAACTAAAGCTGTTAAGAAAGTACAAAATGCCGTTGTTTCTGTCATCAATTACCAAGAAGGATCATCTTCAGATTCTCTAAATGAACTTTATGGCCGTATCTTTGGTGGAGATGATAGTTCTGACTCTAACCAAGACAAATCAAAAGATTCTGATGGGTTGCAAGTCGCTGGTGAAGGTTCTGGAGTCATCTATAAAAAAGATGGGAAAGAGGCCTACATCGTAACCAACAACCACGTTGTCGATGGCGCTAAAAAACTTGAAATCATGCTTTCAGATGGATCAAAAATTACTGGTGAACTCGTTGGTAAAGATACTTACTCTGACCTAGCAGTTGTCAAAGTTTCTTCAGATAAAATTAAAACCGTAGCGGAATTTGCAGACTCAAACTCTCTCACAGTCGGTGAGAAGGCAATTGCTATCGGTAGCCCACTTGGTACCGAATACGCCAACTCAGTAACAGAGGGAATCGTTTCTAGCCTTAGCCGTACCGTAACTATGCAAAACGACAATGGTGAAACTGTTTCAACAAATGCTATCCAAACAGATGCTGCCATTAACCCTGGTAACTCAGGTGGTGCCTTAGTCAATATCGAAGGACAAGTTATCGGTATTAACTCAAGTAAAATTTCATCAACGTCAGCAGTCGCTGGTAGTGCCGTTGAAGGTATGGGATTTGCCATTCCATCAAACGATGTTGTCGAAATCATCAATCAATTGGAAAAAGACGGTAAAGTTACACGACCAGCCCTAGGAATCTCAATGGCCGATCTTAACAGCCTTTCTAGCAGTGCAACTTCTAAATTAGATTTACCAGATGATGTGAAAGCTGGAGTTGTAGTCGGCAGCGTTCAAAAAGGTATGCCAGCTGACGGTAAACTTCAAGAAAATGATGTTATCACTGAAATTGACGGTAAGGAAATCAGCTCAAAAACTGATATTCAAACCAATCTTTACAGCCATAGTATTGGAGATACAATCAAGGTAACCTTCTATCGTGGTAAAGAGAAGAAAACTGAAGAACTTAAATTAACAAAATCTACAGAAGACTTGTCTGACTAAGTCATTGACAAATCTGTCAAAAGACCTTTACAATAATGTAAAGGTCTTTTTTGGAAAGGAATAACATGCAAGAACAACTCAAAGCTCTACCTATTAGTGACATCTATCCCAATCCTTTTCAACCTCGTATAGAGTTCTCTGATGAAGAATTAGCAGAGCTAAGCCAATCAATCTCAGAAAATGGACTGATACAGCCAATCATTGTCCGAAAATCGGATATTATTGGTTATGAACTAATTGCTGGGGAAAGACGTTTACGTGCCTGTAAACGTCTAGGAATGACAGAAATCCCTGCAGTTGTAAAGGAAGTTACAGATCAAGAAAGCCGTAAACAAGCTATTATTGAAAATTTACAACGATCGAATCTCAATCCCATTGAAGAAGCAAAGGCCTATCGTAGTTTAATTAATGAGCTAGCTTATAATCACGAGGAACTGGCGAAAGCTATGGGAAAATCCAGACCCTATATCAGTAACTCTCTCAGACTCCTCCAACTTCCCCAAGAGATACAGACGAGTATCGAAAATGGCAAATTGAGTCAAGGACATGCTAGAGCACTTTTAGCTATTGAGGATACAAAAAAGCAATTAACTATCTATCATCAGGTCCTTACTGAAAAATGGTCAGTTCGTACCCTGGAAAAAAGACTTCAAGAACTTCCAAAAAAACAAAAATCAAAAAAACAAAAATCAAAAAAAGATATTCATATAAAAGATAAAGAAAAAGAACTTGAAAAATCACTTGGTCTCCCTGTTACTCTTCGTTATCACAAAAACCACTCTGGAACTATTCAGATCCACTTTTCGACAGAAGAAGATTTTAACAGAATTATCAACAAGCTTATTTGACCTGTGAATTGAGTAGCAAAAAAAAACAAACTTATCCACATCATAAAACGGTGGCCCTCCCTTTATTTAAGAGGGTTTCTTTTTTTATTCACAACTTGTGGATAACTCTTGTGCACAATGTTAATTGTCTTTTTTGCTTGTGGATAACTTAAGGAACTTTTATCTCCGGACCTGTGGAAAACTTTTTTGTTTTATGATAGAATCAGAGAACAAGAATAAAGAAGGAGAATTGATGGAATGACCGAAAAAGAGCATTTTTTTTGGAATAAGCTCTTAGAGCTGGCCAAAGAGGAACTAACACAAGCCACTTTTGATTATTATGTCCTGGATACCAAGCTCATCAAAGTTCAAAATAACGTTGCTACAATTCTGCTTGAAGAAGTCAAAAAGCTATTCTGGGAAAAGAATATGCAATCTTTCATTTTGATGGCTGGTTTTGAAGCCTATAATAGTGAAATCAAAGTTGAGTACGTCTTTGACGAAGCACTCTTAAACGAGGCAAATTCAACTGTAACAAACAATGACTTTGGCAATAAAAAGGAACAGCAAACACCTGCTCTTCCTACATTGGACTCTGACTTAAATAGTAAGTACACCTTTGATAATTTTATTCAGGGGGATGAAAACCGTTGGTCAGTTGCTGCATCTTTAGCTGTAGCTGATTCACCAGGAGCTACGTATAACCCTCTATTTATTTATGGAGGACCTGGTCTCGGAAAAACTCACTTACTCAATGCCATTGGTAACAAGGTCTTACATGATAATCCTCAAGCACGTATCAAATACATTACTGCAGAGAATTTCATTAATGAATTTGTTGTCCATATCCGTTTAGATAAAATGGATGAACTAAAACTTAAATACCGTCATCTGGACGTTCTCTTAATTGATGATATTCAATCTTTGGCTAAAAAATCAACGCAAGCCACTCAAGAGGAATTTTTCAATACTTTCAATGTCCTTCACAATAATAATAAACAAATTGTCCTGACCAGCGACCGTAATCCAGATCAATTGAACGAAATGGAAGAGCGTCTTGTCACGCGCTTCAAATGGGGGTTAACCGTCAATATCACACCACCTGACTTTGAAACGCGAGTGGCCATTCTTACTAATAAGATTATGGACTATGATTATCATTTTCCTCCTGAAACAATTGAGTATTTAGCTGGCCAATTTGATTCAAATGTCCGTGACTTAGAAGGAGCCTTAAAAGATATTAGCTTAGTTGCCAATGTTCGCCAGTTAGATACTATCACAGTTGAAGTAGCTGCTGAAGCCATTCGCGCACGTAAAATGGATGGTCCTAAGTTAACTCTTATTCCGATTGAGGATATCCAAACTGAGGTAGGAAAATTTTATAATGTCACTGTAAAAGAGATCAAGGCAACTAAACGAACACAAAATATTGTCTTGGCACGTCAGGTAGCCATGTATCTTGCGCGTGAAATGACTGATAACTCTCTTCCGAAAATTGGAAAAGAATTTGGAGGAAGAGACCACTCAACTGTCTTACATGCATACAATAAAATCAAAAATATGATTGCTCAAGATGACAGTTTACGCATTGAAATTGATAGCATCAAAAACAAGATAAAATGATACTTGTGGATAACTATTAAAAATTATCCAAACTTTTCCACAGGCTGTGCACAAGTTTAAAGCATTGATAAAACTATGTTTTGTAGACTTATGCACAGTGTCCACAAGACCTACTACTACTACTAAAATAATACTACTAAAATAAAGGAGCATCATGATTCAATTTGCTATTAATAAAGCTTATTTCTTACAAGCACTTCATACGACTCGCCGTGCTATTTCTTCTAAAAATGCTATCCCAATTCTATCAACGATTAAAATCGAAGTTACCAGTGATGGTATCTATTTGACAGGATCAAATGGGCAAATCTCAATTGAAAATAGTATCTCAGTTTCAGAAGAAAATGCAGGCCTATTAATTACACAGCCAGGTAGTATCCTTTTGGAAGCCAACTTTTTCATTAATGTTGTCTCAAGCTTGCCTGATGTTACCCTTACTTTTGAAGAAATCGAACAATACCAAGTTTTACTGAAGAGTGGTAAATCAGAAATTACCTTAAAAGGGAAAGATGTTGAACAATATCCCCGTATTCAGGAAGTTGATAGTTTGACACCATTACTCATGGACACAAAAGTGTTAAAATCTATCATTGCTGAAACTTCATTCGCAGCAAGCACACAAGAAAGTCGTCCAATTTTAACCGGTGTTCACTTCGTTCTTTCAAATCATAAAGATCTCAAAGCTGTAGCAACGGACTCTCACCGTATGAGCCAACGCCAACTTGTTTTGGAGCATTCTGCAGATAACTTTGATGTTGTAATCCCAAGTCGCTCACTTAAAGAATTATCGGCAGTCTTTAGCGATGATATTGAAAACTTAGAGGTTTTCTTCTCAGCAAATCAAATTCTATTCCGTAGTGAAACAATTTCTTTCTATACACGTCTACTTGAAGGAAATTATCCAGACACAAATCGTCTCTTGTCTGATTCATTTGAAACAGAAGTTGTTTTCGAGACAGCTAGCCTTCGTTCTGCTATGGAACGTTCATATTTGATTTCTAATGCTAGTCAAAGTGGTACCGTCAAACTCGAAATCATCAATGGCAGTGTCAGTGCCCATGTTAATTCACCAGAAGTCGGAAAGGTGAATGAGGATATTGACGTGCAAGATGTTTCAGGTAGTGATTTGGTCATTAGTTTCAACCCAACCTACCTAATAGATGCTTTGAAAGCTCTTAAGAGTGAGACTGTCCGTGTACGTTTCATTTCACCAGTGCGCCCATTTACTTTGACGCCAGCAGATGACAGTGAGAATTTTATTCAATTGATTACACCTGTAAGAACAAACTAAAATCGAAAAAGTTATCCACTGTGGATAACTTTTTTACTAGAGAGGAAGTCTATGTATCAAATTGGAAGTTTAGTTGAAATGAAAAAACCACATGCTTGTACCATCAAAGCAACAGGAAAAAAAGCTAATGAATGGGAAGTGACCCGTCTTGGAGCTGACATTAAGATCCGTTGTACGAATTGTGATCATGTGGTTATGATGAGTCGTCATGATTTCGAAAAGAAACTTAAGAAGATTTTATAACAGACATTGAGGAGTCTAGATAAGGAGATTCTTATGTTAAGGAAATTAGTTTACTAGCAATATAAAAACTTTCTAGAGTCCCCAATTATCTTCTTTATAGCATTCTTTGCCTTGCTTCCCTTTTTCTGATTCTCAAAGGGAAGTTGCCTAATTTTAACAATTTTTGTGTTATAATTAACTGAATTACTTTTTTATGGAGAAATAAATTAATGGCTTTAACAGCAGGTATCGTTGGTTTGCCAAACGTTGGTAAATCAACTCTTTTCAATGCAATTACAAAAGCGGGTGCGGAAGCTGCTAACTATCCTTTCGCGACAATTGATCCAAACGTCGGAATGGTTGAGGTACCAGACGAGCGTTTGACGAAACTGACTGAACTTATTACCCCTAAAAAGACAGTTCCAACCACATTTGAGTTCACAGATATTGCGGGTATCGTAAAAGGAGCATCAAAGGGTGAAGGTCTTGGAAATAAGTTCTTGGCGAACATTCGTGAAGTAGATGCGATTGTCCATGTGGTTCGTGCTTTCGATGATGAAAATGTTATGCGTGAACAAGGGCGTGAGGATGCCTTTGTAGATCCGATGGCTGATATCGATACAATCAACCTAGAATTGATTTTGGCTGACCTTGAATCAATTAACAAACGTTATGCGCGTGTCGAAAAAATTGCGCGTACACAAAAAGATAAAGATTCTGTGGCAGAGTTTAATATTCTTCAAAAGATTAAACCTGTTCTAGAAGATGGTAAGTCTGCACGTACGATTGATTTTACTGAGGAAGAGCAAAAAATTGTTAAGGGACTCTTCCTCTTGACAACAAAACCAGTACTTTATGTGGCTAACGTTGATGAAGACCAAGTCGCAAATCCTGATGATATTGATTATGTCAAACAAATTCGTGAGTTTGCAGCGACTGAAAATGCAGAAGTAGTTGTTATCTCGGCACGTGTTGAGGAAGAAATTTCTGAATTGGATGATGAAGACAAAGAAATGTTCTTGGAAGACCTTGGTTTGACAGAATCAGGAGTTGATAAACTGACACGCGCAGCCTATCACTTGCTTGGTCTTGGAACTTACTTTACTGCTGGTGAGAAAGAAGTACGTGCTTGGACCTTTAAACGAGGCATCAAGGCTCCACAAGCAGCAGGAATTATCCACTCTGACTTCGAGAAAGGATTTATCCGTGCTGTAACCATGTCTTACGATGATCTCATTAAATATGGTTCTGAGAAAGCTGTTAAGGAAGCTGGTCGCCTTCGTGAAGAAGGAAAAGAATATGTTGTCCAAGATGGCGATATTATGGAATTCCGTTTCAACGTTTAGAAAATAAAAAATAGTGCACAAGGCTGAAAAGTATTTTTCAGTCCTTTTGCTGTTTATCGAAGAGGAGAAATAATGACAAAATTAGTAGTTGGCTTGGGAAATCCTGGTTCAAAATACCATGAGACACGTCACAATGTTGGTTTTATGGCCATTGACCTAATGGCTAAGGAACTGGGATTAACCTTTTCTGAGGAAAAGACCTTTAAGGCTGAAGTGGCTTCGACCTTTTTAAATGGTGAGAAGGTTTATTTTGTGAAACCAACAACCTTTATGAATCTATCAGGTCTAGCTGTTAGAGCATTACTAGCTTATTACAATATTCCTGTAGAGGATTTTATCGTCATTTACGATGACTTAGATATGGAAGTTGGGAAATTGCGCTTTCGTCAAAAAGGTTCAGCAGGTGGTCATAATGGGATTAAATCTATCATTGCTGAAACTGGCACTCAAGAATTTGACCGTATAAAAATTGGTATTGGTCGCCCACAGAAAGGAATGACGGTCGTTAATCATGTCCTTGGAAAATTTAGTGAAGATGATTATGCCACAATTTTACTGACTTTAGACAAGGTAGAGACGGCTCTCAATCATTACCTTAAAACCAATGATTTCGAAGACACTATGAGGCGTTATAATGGCTAATACCCTATTAGATCTTTTTGAGAAGAATCATCAATTGCTTGAGTGGCGTGATAAAGTAACCTTATTGAGTAGGCAGTTGGTCATGGGATTTTCTGGTTCCAGCAAGGCAGTTGTCATGGCATCTGCCCTTTCTGAGCAGGTTCCTAAGATTCTAATCGTTACTTCAACACAAAATGAAGCTGAGCAACTAACAGGAGATTTATCAGCTATCTTAGGAGAGGATAAGGTTTATTCTTTTTTTGCAGATGATGTAGTAGCTGCAGAGTTTATCTTCGCTTCTCCAGAAAAGACCCATTCTCGTCTCGAAAGTCTTAATTTTTTAATAGATAAAGAGGCCAGTGGGGTTTTGGTTACGAGTTTAGTTGGTACTAAGTTACATTTGCCTAATCCTGAGGTTTATAAAGACTCTCGCATTGACTTAACACTAGGGGAGGAACATGATTTAGAGGCTCTCAGTAAGCATCTGACTCATATTGGATACCAAAGAGTAGAGCAGGTTCTCTCCCCTGGTGAGTTCAGTCGTAGGGGCGATATTTTAGATATTTATGAACTGACTGCAGAACTCCCTTACCGTTTAGAATTTTTTGGAGATGAGATTGATGGTATTCGTCAGTTTGATAGCGATAGTCAGAAATCTTTAGACAATTTAGAGCATATTATCGTATCTCCGGCAGATGATATTATCTTAACAAGAGAAGATTACCAACGTGCTGAGAAGACTTTGGAAAGTGCGGTCTCAAAGGCAGAAGGTCCTCATAAGGCTTACCTTGAGGATGTTCTTTCGGTTACGATTGATGGTTACCGTCATAAAGATTTACGTAAGTTTTTGTCTCTCTTTTATGATAAAGCTTACACCTTATTTGACTACCTTCCAAAGGGAGCTCCTGTATTCATTGATGATTTTCAAAAGATAGTGGACCGCCATGGACGTCTTGAGTTGGAAGTGGCTAATCTTTTAACTGAAGATCTTCATCAGGGCAAGTCTCTGAGTCATCTAAATTACTTAGTGGATTCATTTAAGACTTTACGTAACTATCAGCCAGCTAGTTTCTTTTCGAATTTTCATAAGGGATTGGGAAATCTTAAATTTGATAAGTTGTATCAATTCACGCAATACCCTATGCAAGAGTTCTTTAACCAGTTCCCACTTCTAGTTGATGAAATACATCGCTATACCAAGAATAAGGCAACAGTTATTTTACAAGTGGGGTCTGAGAAGCAGCTCAAATCTTTGAAGGAAACCTTGGAAGAATATGATTTAGATTTACCCCTTAGTAGCTTTGGAGATTTGATACCTCATAAGCCTCAGTTAGTCTTAGGAAACTTATCCAATGGTTTTTACTTTGCGGATGAAAAGCTTGTTCTTGTCACTGAACGTGAGATTTTTCATAAAAAAGTAAAACGTCGTGCGCGTGCCAGTCACGTTTCCAATGCTGAGCGTCTCAAAGATTACAATGAACTTGAAAAAGGTGATTATGTTGTACACCAGACTCATGGTATCGGTCAATTTAAAGGTATTGAGACTATTGAGATTAAAGGGGTGCATCGTGACTACTTGACCATCCAATATCAGGATGCTGCAACAATTTCTCTACCTGTTGAGCAGATTGAGAGTCTCTCTAAGTATGTATCAGCGGACGGAAAAGAGCCTAAAATTAATAAACTCAATGATGGGCGTTTCCAAAAGACTAAACAAAAAGTAAGCAAGCAAGTAGAGGATATTGCCGATGATCTCTTAAAACTTTATGCTGAGCGTAGTCAACTTAAAGGTTTTGCTTTTTCACCAGATGATGATAACCAAAGGGATTTCGAAGATGATTTTGCCTATGCTGAGACAGAGGATCAATTGCGTTCTATCAAGGAAATTAAGGCAGACATGGAGTCAGACAAACCCATGGATCGTCTCTTGGTGGGTGATGTTGGTTTTGGTAAGACAGAGGTAGCTATGCGTGCTGCCTTCAAGGCAGTCAATGATGGAAAGCAAGTTGCTATCCTAGTTCCTACAACAGTTCTTGCCCATCAGCATTATTTGAATTTTAAAGAACGTTTTGAAAATCATGCTGTTGAAGTAGATGAACTCAGTCGTTTTAGAAGTAAAAAAGAGCAAAATGAGACTATTGAAAATCTAGCTAAAGGGCGTATTGATATTATTATCGGTACCCACCGCCTGCTGTCTAAAGATGTTAAGTTCTCTGACTTAGGCTTGCTAGTAATTGATGAAGAACAACGTTTTGGCGTGAAGCATAAAGAAAAACTTAAGGAGTTGAAAGCTAAGGTTGATGTCCTTACGCTAACTGCGACACCTATTCCTCGTACGCTTCATATGTCTATGTTAGGTATTCGTGATTTGTCGATTATTGAGACAGCACCTACCAACCGTTATCCAGTTCAAACTTATGTTATGGAAACCAATCCTGGTCTTATTCGAGAAGCGATATTAAGAGAGATGGACCGAGGCGGCCAGATTTTTTATGTTTATAATCGTGTTGAAACCATTGATCAAAAAGTTTCTGAACTACATGAGCTGGTCCCTGAAGCACGTATCGGATTTGTTCATGGTCAGATGAGTGAGGTTATGTTGGAGAATACCCTCTTGGATTTCTTGAATGGTGATTACGATGTTTTGGTAGCAACGACAATTATCGAGACAGGGATTGATATCTCTAACGTTAATACGCTCTTTATTGAGAATGCAGATCATATGGGCTTATCTACTCTTTATCAGTTGAGAGGTCGTGTGGGACGTAGTAATCGAATTGCTTATGCCTATCTCATGTATCGTCCTGATAAAGTGTTGACGGAAGTCTCTGAGAAGCGATTGGATGCTATTAAGGGCTTTACAGAACTGGGATCAGGTTTCAAAATTGCCATGCGTGATTTATCAATTCGTGGTGCCGGTAACATTCTTGGTGCTTCTCAAAGTGGTTTCATTGACTCAGTCGGATTCGAAATGTACTCGCAACTCTTGGAAGAGGCTATCAATAAACGTCAAGGTAAAACTCAAGTTCGCCGTAAAGGAAATGCAGAGTTCAATCTTCAGATTGATGCTTACCTCCCTTCCGACTATATTTCTGACGAGCGCCAAAAAATTGAAATTTATAAGCGTATTCGAGAAATTGAGAATCAGAAAGACTATCAAGACCTTCAAGATGAGCTTATTGACCGCTTTGGAGAATATCCAGACCAAGTTGCCTATCTCATTGAGATTGGTCTGGTTAAGGCCTATTTAGATGCTGCCTTTGCAGAATTAGTCGAGCGTAAGAACGATACTATTATTGTTCGTTTCGAAAAAGCCTCTCTTAAATTCTTCTTGACTCAAGACTATTTCGAAGCCATCTCTAAAACGCATTTAAAAGCAAAAATCAGTGATAACCAAGGGAAAGTAGAGATTACTTTTGATGTTCGTAACAAGAAAGACTATGAGATTCTTGAAGAATTAAAGATTTTTGGACAGACATTTATGGAAATCAAAGAACGTAAAGAAAAAAAAGAAGCTTAAGGAAAGTTTAAGTAAGTCTCTCTATAATATAAAACATCCTAAAACTTTTCTTTTTCATAAATCTCCTGAGAGGGTCGACTAGTGTCGATTCTCTTATTTTTGTACTTGAAAAGGCTTTAGTCCCCTATTTTCTCAAAAAAATGCTATCATAGAAGAGATATCCTAACGAAAAGGAAACAGTAACATTGAGATTAGACAAATATTTAAAAGTATCACGAATTATCAAACGCCGTCCAGTTGCTAAAGAAGTGGCTGATAAAGGACGTATAAAAGTAAATGGAGTACTCGCTAAGTCATCTACAGATTTAAAAATTGGTGACCAAGTGGAAGTTCGTTTTGGAAATAAACTTTTAACTGTCCGTGTTTTAGAAATGAAAGACAGTACTAAAAAAGAAGATGCGGCAAAAATGTACGAGATTATAAGTGAAACAAGGATTGAAGCAGATGAGCAAGAAGCCTAATATTGTACAGCTTACGAACGATTACATTGATAATGCCAATCAAGAGCAACGATTAGAGCGTGCCGAACACGAACAAAGGAATCGCTTTATGGGGTGGATTCTCTTTGTGGTTGTTTTACTCTTTATCTTGCCAACCTACAATCTGGTTGAGACCTATATGAATATCAAACAGCAAGAGAAGGAAGTCTTGTCGCTTCAGAAAGACTATGATAAATTGTCAGATCAGACAAAGGAACGAAAGGATTTGGCTAAGAAACTTAAGGATGATGCTTTCGCCGAGAAATATGCGCGTGCTAAGTACTATTATTCACGTGAAGGAGAGTCAATCTATCCTGTACCAAGCTTATTACCCTAATGAAAGATTTACTAAAAACTGTAGAAACTTTTTTAACCTATTCAGAAGCCAAGTTAGAGGAACTATCAGAAAAAAATCAGCAACTTAAAACGGAATTACCGAGGAAAGAGGAGGTGAAGAAGCAAGCATGAAAAAGCTCTTACTAGCTGCAACTGTTGTGCTTGTATCTTCTAGCCCCCTGGTCTTACTTCCTATGGAGAAGGAGCTAACTCTGACCCCAAAACAGGTCCAAAAATTGACTCAAAATACTACAGCTAGCTTGACTCAATTTAAACAGATTCCTAAAAATCCAAGAACGATAACAACTATCCTAACTTACAAGAACAAGGATTTAACAGAATTTAAAACCAGTATCCAAGCGGATACCAAACTATCGATTTCTGCTATTTTTTGGAATGCTAAAGGTGAGCCTGTTTTCCAACTTCAAGATGGTGATTATGTAGCCGCTAGTCAGAAATCAATTGTAGACGACAGTATCTATAATCAAAAACCAGTAGATATGACCTTCTGGACTAAAGATGGTTTAACGGTATACAAAGAACCTTACGTTTTAGGAACTGAAAAAGCTGACTCCAAACTCGCTAGTTTTAAACCCATTAAGGTTAGCCAAGCAGCTCAGACGCATGCAGGAATCTACTATTTGGTAGACGGAGAGGGGTGGATTAACGCTTCTGATTTATCAATGACTGACAATCGCATCGAGGCTGTTCAAAAAGTCCTTAATGAGAAGTATAACAATCAAGAGCGCATCTCAGTTTATGTTAAACAGCTAGATACGGACCGAGTAGCTGCTATCAATGACGAAAAAAGCATGTATGCAGCAAGCGTAGCCAAGCTTGGAGTACTCTATTATGCACAGGAACGTCTGTCTCAAAAGAAATTATCATTATCAGATGAGTATCAATATACCTCAGCTGTAAATGGTTTTCCAGGTGCCTATGATTCAGATGGTTCTGGAAAGATTAGTAAGATGCCTGATGATAAGAATTATAGTTTGGAAAATCTGTTAAAGGCTGTAGCCCAAAACTCAGATAATGTAGCGACAAATATATTAGGTTATTATGTAACTAATCAGTATGACAAGGCCTTCCAAAAATCAGTAGATAAAGCCGCAGCGACTTCGTGGAATATGGATAAAAAGGAGTTGACTGCTAGAGCCGCAGGTACTTTGATGGAGGCTGTTTATAGACAAAATGGAGATATTATCACTTATCTTTCAAGTACGGACTATGATGGCGAACGTATTTCCAAAAACATTGATGTTCCCGTCGCTCATAAAATTGGTGATGCCTACGACTTTAAACATGACGTCGCTATTGTTTATGCAGATTCTCCCTTTATTCTATCGATTTTTACGGATAAAGAGGGCTATGACAAAATCACCTCAATTGCAGATGATGTTTATGGAATTTTAAAATAATGACACAAAAATTGTTGCAAATGATGCAAGCCAAGGGTTATTTTAACCAGCACAAGAAAATTTTAGTAGCAGTATCAGGTGGAGCAGACTCTATGAGTTTGCTGCACTTTTTGTATAACCATCAAAAAGATTTGGATATTCAGTTGGGGATTGCTCACGTTAACCATAAACAACGACAAGAGTCGGAGCATGAAGAAGCGTATTTACGTCATTGGGCAAAGGAACATAAGGTCCCTTTTCACTATAGTGCCTTCTCAGGAAAGTTTTCAGAAAATGCTGCCCGTACCTTTCGCTATGAGTTTTTTAAGCGGGTCATGAAAGATTATGATTACTCTGCTCTTGTAACAGCCCATCATGCAGATGATCAAGCAGAGACGATTTTTATGAGACTGTTGAGAGGAAGTCGTTTAAGACACCTGACAGGAATATCAGCGATCAGACCATTTGGCACTGGTCAGATTATTCGTCCCTTTTTGCATCTTACGAAAGATCAACTTCCCGTAACTTTCCATTTTGAAGATCGGAGTAATACGTCACTAGCCTATCTTCGAAATCGCATCAGACTGACCTATCTTCCTACCTTATCTCAGGAAAATCCTAAATTTAAGGAGCACCTTTGTCTTTTAGCCGAGGAGATTGGTCTTTTGAAGCAAGCTTTAGGGGAGTTAACAAAGGATATTACTATCACTGATTTATCTGTTTTTCAGCAACAGTCAGATTCTGTCCAGCTCTTTCTTCTTCAGAACTATTTAGATACCTTTCCTGATTTACAGCTTTCTAAAGGCCAATTTAATCAATTGATAAGTTATCTAAGAAAAAATGGTTCAGGGAAGATACCACTAAAAAATGGTTACGAACTAGTAAAAACACAGACTTCTTTCCTAGTAAGGAAAGAAGAGGCTATCTCTTTATCCCCTCCTTGTCTCTTAGAATTTGGAAAATCTGTTGAGTTTGAGGATTATACCTTGAGTTTTTCAGAATTCAATGACGTTTCTAACTCAGATACTATTAGTATTTGGTCAGATTCCCCAATAGTGATTCGTCATAGAAAAGAAGGCGATAAGATTGACCTTGGTAGTCACCATAAAAAGTTAAGACGACTATTTATAGACAAAAAGATTTTAGAGAAGGATCGTCAAAAAGCCATTATAGGAGAACAAGATGATCAGATTATTTTTCTTTATGTTGCTGGGCGTCTCTATTTGAAAAAAAGACCTGAAAATGCTATACTTTATGGCACTGTAGTCATTTATAAGAATTTCTAATCAAATACCATGTTCAAATAACGATGATTGAAGTAAAAGTGGTATAATAACAGAATATTGACTTCGAGAAAGGGAACCCAAATGTTAGAAAAAGACATTAAAAAAGTCCTCTTTTCCCAAGAGGATATCGTAGCTAAAACTAAAGAACTAGGACAACAATTGACAGAGGATTATGCGGGGAAAAATCCTTTACTAGTCTGTGTTTTGAAAGGTGCTGTTCCATTTATGGCAGAACTTATCAAACATATCGACACCCATATTGAGATGGACTTTATGGTCGTTTCTAGTTATGGTGGCGGAACTGTCAGCAGCGGTGAAGTAAAGATTCTTAAAGATGTTGACACTAATGTTGAAGGACGAGACATCATCTTTATTGAAGATATCATTGACACAGGTCGTACGCTCCTTTATCTTCGAGATATGTTCAAGTATCGTAAAGCCAATTCAGTCAAAATCGCAACTCTTTTTGATAAACCAGAAGGTCGTGTTGTTGATATTGAGGCAGATTACGTATGTTACGATGTTCCTAATGAATTTATCGTTGGTTTCGGACTAGACTATGATGAAAAATACCGTAACCTCCCTTATGTCGGTGTCCTAAAAGAAGAAATTTATACAAAATAAGTAAAGGTCTAATTAATTTATGAATAATAAAAATAATAATGGCTTCTTACGGAACGCTTTTCTCTACATCATAGTTATTATTGCGGTTGTAACCGGAGTACAATACTTTGCAGGAGGAAGCCAAAGCCCAAGTCAACAATTGTCTTACACACAGTTGGTTAAGAAAATTGAAGATGGTAAGGTAAAATCTATCACTTATCAGCCAGACGGTAGTATCATTGAAGTTAAAGGTAGCTACAAAAAGGCCGAAAAGGTTGATACTGATCTTAGTCTACCATTTTTAGGTAGTGCATCATCAGAGACACGTAGCTTTACATCGACTGTGCTGCAGAATGAAACAACCATGCAGAAATTGCAGTCAGCATCAGAAGCAGCTGATGTTAATGTTAAAATGATACGTGAAAGTTCAAGTGGTGCTTGGATTTCATATCTTTTTAGTTACCTACCTTTGATTGGGATTGCTATTTTCTTCCTTTTCATGATGAATCAAGGTGGTAACCGCGGTGCAATGAATTTTGGCCGCAACCGTGCTAAGACTCAATCAAAAGAGAATATTAAAGTTCGTTTCACAGATGTGGCTGGTGCGGAAGAAGAAAAAGAAGAACTTGTAGAAGTCGTAGATTTCCTCAAAAATCCACGTAAATATAAAGCACTTGGTGCACGTATCCCTAAGGGGGTTCTCCTTGAAGGCCCTCCAGGGACAGGTAAAACTCTGCTTGCTAAAGCTGTTGCTGGTGAAGCAGATGTTCCTTTCTTTAGTATCTCAGGTTCTGATTTCGTAGAGATGTTTGTCGGTGTCGGAGCAAGTCGTGTTCGTAGTCTTTTTGAAGACGCTAAGAAGGCCGAACGTGCTATTATCTTTATTGATGAAATCGATGCGGTTGGCCGTCGTCGTGGTACTGGAATGGGCGGCGGTAACGACGAACGTGAACAAACCCTTAACCAACTGTTGATAGAAATGGATGGTTTTGATGGAAATGAGAATATCATTGTCATTGCTGCAACCAACCGCAGTGATGTTCTTGATCCAGCCCTCCTACGTCCAGGACGTTTTGACCGTAAAGTTCTTGTTGGTCGCCCAGATGTAAAAGGCCGAGAAGCTATCTTGAAAGTCCATGCCAAGAATAAACCATTGGCTGAAGATGTTGACCTTAAAGTTGTTGCTCAACAAACTCCAGGTTTTGTTGGAGCTGACTTAGAGAATGTCTTGAATGAAGCAGCCCTAGTTGCTGCACGACGTAGTAAGACTAGAATTGATGCTAGTGATATCGACGAAGCAGAGGATCGTGTTATTGCTGGACCATCTAAGAAAGACCGCCAAGTTTCAGAACACGAACGTAAAGTTGTGGCTTACCATGAAGCAGGTCATACAATTGTTGGTTTAACACTTTCTAGCGCTCGTGATGTTCACAAGGTTACTATTGTTCCACGAGGTCGCGCAGGTGGTTATATGATTTCTCTACCAAAAGAGGATCAGATGTTGTCATCTAAAGATGAGCTAAAAGAACAATTGGCAGGTCTTATGGGTGGACGTGTTGCAGAAGAAATTATTTTCAACGTTCAAACATCAGGTGCTTCAAATGACTTTGAGCAAGCAACACAGTTAGCACGTGCAATGGTTACTGAATATGGTATGAGCGAAAAACTTGGACCAGTTCAATATGAGGGTAATCATGCGATGAATCCAGGACAATTTACGACAGATAAGTCTTACTCAACTCATACAGCTCAACTTATTGACGAAGAAATTCGATCACTTTTAGTTGAGGCACATGACAAAGCAGCTGAAATTATCAATGCCAACCGAGAAACACATGCTCTCATTGCAGAAGCTTTGCTTAAGTATGAAACACTTGATGCTGGACAAATCAAGTCAATTTATGAGACTGGTAAGATGCCGGAGGATTCTCTTGGAGATTCAGAAGAAGATAATCATGCCCTATCTTACGATGAAGTCAAAGAAAGAATTGAAAATAAAAATAAAGATGAAGAAGAGTAAGGAGTTTTACTCTTCTTTTTTTAGATAAATCGAGAGAAGAAATACTATTAAAAAGTATTATAAAAAAAAGAAAATTAAAATCAATACAAGTTATTGACAAGACAAGATAGAGATGATATTATAAATAAGCTGTTTCGGGAGAGACAGCGGACACGAGAAGTAAAAAAAACTTCAAAAAAGTGTTGACAAGGTATTCTAGATTTGCTAGAATATAGAAGTTGTCTTAAGAGAGACAAAGACCTTTGAGAACTGAATAAGAAACCAAGTGCAGGGTTATGATAGAAGACATTATAACCTGTCAATTTACAAGAATAAATCGTCAGACGACGGTAATGAGTTAACGCTCGAACAATTATTAAAGTTTTTAATGAGAGTTTGATCCTGGCTCAGGACGAACGCTGGCGGCGTGCCTAATACATGCAAGTAGAACGCTGAAGAGAGGAGCTTGCTCTTCTTGGATGAGTTGCGAACGGGTGAGTAACGCGTAGGTAACCTGCCTTGTAGCGGGGGATAACTATTGGAAACGATAGCTAATACCGCATAACAATGGATGACACATGTCATTTATTTGAAAGGGGCAATTGCTCCACTACAAGATGGACCTGCGTTGTATTAGCTAGTAGGTGAGGTAACGGCTCACCTAGGCGACGATACATAGCCGACCTGAGAGGGTGATCGGCCACACTGGGACTGAGACACGGCCCAGACTCCTACGGGAGGCAGCAGTAGGGAATCTTCGGCAATGGGGGCAACCCTGACCGAGCAACGCCGCGTGAGTGAAGAAGGTTTTCGGATCGTAAAGCTCTGTTGTAAGTCAAGAACGAGTGTGAGAGTGGAAAGTTCACACTGTGACGGTAGCTTACCAGAAAGGGACGGCTAACTACGTGCCAGCAGCCGCGGTAATACGTAGGTCCCGAGCGTTGTCCGGATTTATTGGGCGTAAAGCGAGCGCAGGCGGTTTGATAAGTCTGAAGTTAAAGGCTGTGGCTCAACCATAGTTCGCTTTGGAAACTGTCAAACTTGAGTGCAGAAGGGGAGAGTGGAATTCCATGTGTAGCGGTGAAATGCGTAGATATATGGAGGAACACCGGTGGCGAAAGCGGCTCTCTGGTCTGTAACTGACGCTGAGGCTCGAAAGCGTGGGGAGCGAACAGGATTAGATACCCTGGTAGTCCACGCCGTAAACGATGAGTGCTAGGTGTTGGATCCTTTCCGGGATTCAGTGCCGCAGCTAACGCATTAAGCACTCCGCCTGGGGAGTACGACCGCAAGGTTGAAACTCAAAGGAATTGACGGGGGCCCGCACAAGCGGTGGAGCATGTGGTTTAATTCGAAGCAACGCGAAGAACCTTACCAGGTCTTGACATCCCGATGCTATTTCTAGAGATAGAAAGTTACTTCGGTACATCGGTGACAGGTGGTGCATGGTTGTCGTCAGCTCGTGTCGTGAGATGTTGGGTTAAGTCCCGCAACGAGCGCAACCCCTATTGTTAGTTGCCATCATTCAGTTGGGCACTCTAGCGAGACTGCCGGTAATAAACCGGAGGAAGGTGGGGATGACGTCAAATCATCATGCCCCTTATGACCTGGGCTACACACGTGCTACAATGGTTGGTACAACGAGTTGCGAGTCGGTGACGGCAAGCTAATCTCTTAAAGCCAATCTCAGTTCGGATTGTAGGCTGCAACTCGCCTACATGAAGTCGGAATCGCTAGTAATCGCGGATCAGCACGCCGCGGTGAATACGTTCCCGGGCCTTGTACACACCGCCCGTCACACCACGAGAGTTTGTAACACCCGAAGTCGGTGAGGTAACCTTTTGGAGCCAGCCGCCTAAGGTGGGATAGATGATTGGGGTGAAGTCGTAACAAGGTAGCCGTATCGGAAGGTGCGGCTGGATCACCTCCTTTCTAAGGAAAAACGGAATGTACTTGAGTTTCTTATTTAGTTTTGAGAGGTCTTGTGGGGCCTTAGCTCAGCTGGGAGAGCGCCTGCTTTGCACGCAGGAGGTCAGCGGTTCGATCCCGCTAGGCTCCATTGAATCGAAAGATTCAAGTATTGTCCATTGAAAATTGAATATCTATATCAAATTCCATATGTAATTGATTACATATAGATAGTAACAAGAAAATAAACCGAAACGCTGTGAATATTTAATGAGTTAGGTCGAAAGACCAAAATAAGGTTAAGTTAATAAGGGCGCACGGTGGATGCCTTGGCACTAGAAGCCGATGAAGGACGTGACTAACGACGAAATGCTTTGGGGAGCTGTAAGTGAGCAATGATCCAGAGATGTCCGAATGGGGGAACCCGGCAGGTAATGCCTGTCACTCATTACTGTTAAGGTAATGTAGAGGAAGACGCAGTGAACTGAAACATCTAAGTAGCTGCAGGAAGAGAAAGCAAAAGCGATTGCCTTAGTAGCGGCGAGCGAAACGGCAAGAGGGCAAACCGAAGAGTTTACTCTTCGGGGTTGTAGGACTGCAACGTGGACTTAAAGATTATAGAAGAACTACCTGGGAAGGTAGGCCAAAGAGAGTAATAGCCTCGTATTCGAAATAGTCTTTATACCTAGCAGTATCCTGAGTACGGCGAGACACGAGAAATCTCGTCGGAATCTGGGAGGACCATCTCCCAACCCTAAATACTCTCTAGTGACCGATAGTGAACCAGTACCGTGAGGGAAAGGTGAAAAGCACCCCGGGAGGGGAGTGAAATAGAACCTGAAACCGTGTGCCTACAACAAGTTCGAGCCCGTTAATGGGTGAGAGCGTGCCTTTTGTAGAATGAACCGGCGAGTTACGATATGATGCGAGGTTAAGTTGAAGAGACGGAGCCGTAGGGAAACCGAGTCTTAATAGGGCGCATTAGTATCATGTCGTAGACCCGAAACCATGTGACCTACCCATGAGCAGGTTGAAGGTGAGGTAAAACTCACTGGAGGACCGAACCAGGGCACGTTGAAAAGTGCTTGGATGACTTGTGGGTAGCGGAGAAATTCCAAACGAACTTGGAGATAGCTGGTTCTCTCCGAAATAGCTTTAGGGCTAGCGTCGATGTTAAGTCTCTTGGAGGTAGAGCACTGTTTGGGTGAGGGGTCCATCCCGGATTACCAATCTCAGATAAACTCCGAATGCCAACGAGATATAATCGGCAGTCAGACTGCGAGTGCTAAGATCCGTAGTCGAAAGGGAAACAGCCCAGACCACCAGCTAAGGTCCCAAAATATATGTTAAGTGGAAAAGGATGTGGGGTTGCACAGACAACTAGGATGTTAGCTTAGAAGCAGCTATTCATTCAAAGAGTGCGTAATAGCTCACTAGTCGAGTGACCCTGCGCCGAAAATGTACCGGGGCTAAAACATATTACCGAAGCTGTGGATACCTTTATAGGTATGGTAGGAGAGCGTTCTATGTGCGAAGAAGGTGTACCGTGAGGAGTGCTGGAGCGCATAGAAGTGAGAATGCCGGTATGAGTAGCGAAAGACAGGTGAGAATCCTGTCCACCGTAAGACTAAGGTTTCCAGGGGAAGGCTCGTCCGCCCTGGGTTAGTCGGGACCTAAGGAGAGACCGAAAGGTGTATCCGATGGACAACAGGTTGATATTCCTGTACTAGAGTATATAGTGATGGAGGGACGCAGTAGGCTAACTAAACCAGACGATTGGAAGTGTCTGGCCAAGCAGTGAGGTGTGATATGAGTCAAATGCTTATATCTCTAACATTGAGCTGTGATGGGGAGCGAAGTTTAGTAGCGAAGTTAGTGATGTCACACTGCCGAGAAAAGCTTCTAGCGTTAATTATACTCTACCCGTACCGCAAACCGACACAGGTAGTCGAGGCGAGTAGCCTCAGGTGAGCGAGAGAACTCTCGTTAAGGAACTCGGCAAAATGGCCCCGTAACTTCGGGAGAAGGGGCGCTGACTTATGGTCAGCCGCAGTGAATAGGCCCAAGCAACTGTTTATCAAAAACACAGCTCTCTGCTAAATCGTAAGATGATGTATAGGGGGTGACGCCTGCCCGGTGCTGGAAGGTTAAGAGGAGTGCTTAGCGTAAGCGAAGGTATGAATTGAAGCCCCAGTAAACGGCGGCCGTAACTATAACGGTCCTAAGGTAGCGAAATTCCTTGTCGGGTAAGTTCCGACCCGCACGAAAGGCGTAATGATTTGGGCACTGTCTCAACGAGAGACTCGGTGAAATTTTAGTACCTGTGAAGATGCAGGTTACCCGCGACAGGACGGAAAGACCCCATGGAGCTTTACTGCAGTTTGATATTGAGTATCTGTACCACATGTACAGGATAGGTAGGAGCCTATGACCTCGGGACGCCAGTTTCGAGTGAGGCGTTGTTGGGATACTACCCTTGTGTTATGGCTACTCTAACCCAGATAGGTTATCCCTATCGGAGACAGTGTCTGACGGGCAGTTTGACTGGGGCGGTCGCCTCCTAAAAGGTAACGGAGGCGCCCAAAGGTTCCCTCAGAATGGTTGGAAATCATTCGCAGAGTGTAAAGGTATAAGGGAGCTTGACTGCGAGAGCTACAACTCGAGCAGGGACGAAAGTCGGGCTTAGTGATCCGGTGGTTCCGCATGGAAGGGCCATCGCTCAACGGATAAAAGCTACCCTGGGGATAACAGGCTTATCTCCCCCAAGAGTTCACATCGACGGGGAGGTTTGGCACCTCGATGTCGGCTCGTCGCATCCTGGGGCTGTAGTCGGTCCCAAGGGTTGGGCTGTTCGCCCATTAAAGCGGCACGCGAGCTGGGTTCAGAACGTCGTGAGACAGTTCGGTCCCTATCCGTCGCGGGCGTAGGAAATTTGAGAGGATCTGCTCCTAGTACGAGAGGACCAGAGTGGACTTACCGCTGGTGTACCAGTTGTTCTGCCAAGAGCATCGCTGGGTAGCTATGTAGGGAAGGGATAAACGCTGAAAGCATCTAAGTGTGAAGCCCACCTCAAGATGAGATTTCCCATGATTTTATATCAGTAAGAGCCCTGAGAGATGATCAGGTTGATAGGTTAGAAGTGGAAGTGTGGTGACACATGTAGCGGACTAATACTAATAGCTCGAGGACTTATCCAAAGAAAGTAACTGAGACATATTGACAACGTTAAGGTTTCTTGATACAGTATAGATATTCAATTTTGAGTTGAGAATACTCATAGTTAAGTGACGATAGCCTAGGAGATACACCTGTTCCCATGCCGAACACAGAAGTTAAGCCCTAGTACGCCTGATGTAGTTGGGGGTTGCCCCCTGTTAGATACGGTAGTCGCTTAGCG
>NZ_JVGR01000030.1:0-246616 GCF_001073005.1 Streptococcus sp. 449_SSPC | reverse complement strand
GCTGGGAGAGCATCTGCCTTACAAGCAGAGGGTCAGCGGTTCGATCCCGTTAACTCCCATAGGTCCCGTGGTGTAGCGGTTATCACGTCGCCCTGTCACGGCGAAGATCGCGGGTTCGATTCCCGTCGGGACCGTCAAGTAGAAATATTTGAGACTCGTTAGCTCAGTTGGTAGAGCAATTGACTTTTAATCAATGGGTCACTGGTTCGAGCCCAGTACGGGTCATATATGCGGGTGTGGCGGAATTGGCAGACGCACCAGATTTAGGATCTGGCGCTTAACGGCGTGGGGGTTCAAGTCCCTTCACCCGCATTAGAAAAGTTAGCCGGCTTAGCTCAGTTGGTAGAGCATCTGATTTGTAATCAGAGGGTCGCGTGTTCAAGTCATGTAGCCGGCATAAAGATGGTCCGTTGGTCAAGGGGTTAAGACACCGCCTTTTCACGGCGGTAACACGGGTTCGAATCCCGTACGGACTATATTTTTGAGTGACTTAGGTTACTCTTTTTATTTTGTTTCTTTTTTTTATATGTTATAATAGCTTATAATACTATTTTTGAGGTGAATTTATGTCTAAAGTTTTTGTTTTTGGTCATCAAAACCCTGATTCTGATGCGATTGGGTCTTCTTATGGATACGCTTATTTGAAACGTCAACTTGGCGTTGATGCTGAAGCTGTTGCTTTAGGTACTCCTAACGAAGAAACTGCTTTCGTTCTTGATTATTTTGGTGTTGAGGCACCACGAGTTGTTGAATCAGCTCTGTCAGAGGGAGTTAATCAAGTAATTCTTACAGACCATAATGAGTTTCAACAATCTATTTCAGATATTAAGGATGTTGAGGTTATTGAGGTAGTAGACCATCATCGTGTGGCTAACTTTGAAACTGCTAATCCATTAATGATGCGATTGGAACCTGTTGGATCTGCATCTTCAATTGTTTATCGTATGTTTAAAGAAAACAATGTTGAAGTTCCTAAGGAAGTGGCTGGTTTGCTTTTGTCAGGTTTGATTTCAGATACTCTTCTTCTTAAATCTCCAACTACACATGCTTCAGATCCTGCAGTCGCAGCTGAACTTGCAGAAATTGCTGGTGTTAATCTAGAAGAATATGGTCTAGCTATGCTTAAAGCTGGTACTAATCTTTCTTCTAAATCTGCTGAAGAACTTATTGATATTGATGCCAAAACTTTCGAATTGAATGGCAATCAAGTTCGTGTTGCACAAGTTAATACTGTTGATATTGCCGATGTTCTTTCTCGTCAAGAGGAAATCGAAGAAGCTATTAATAACTCAATTAAAAGCAATGGATACTCTGACTTTGTCTTAATGATTACTGATATCCTTAATTCAAATTCAGAAATTCTTGCACTTGGTTCAAATACTGATAATGTTGAAAATGCCTTTGATTTTGTTTTAGAAAATAATCATGCTTTCCTTGAAGGTGCCGTTTCTCGTAAGAAACAAGTAGTACCACAGTTGACTGAAAGCTTTAATGCATAAAATTAGGCCGTCAGGCCTTTTTTTAGTGGTCTGATTAATGGTATAATACTTCTTATGATAATACAATTTAACCCAAACAAACTATGTAAGCAAGCTTTTTTTATGGAAATAGTGAATTATCTATATCTTAATCAGCCTGTGACCCTGAGAGCAATAAAAAGGCAGTTTCCTTTTCAAAAGAATATAGATAAATTAATTGAGGAGTTTGTTAAAGCAGGCTATATTGAACGATTCGAGAAACGTTATCGTTTATTAATTAATCTAGTGACGGATTCTTCTACAATTGACTTAGACCAGCATTTTTTTATTAATGATGATTCTTCCTGTTATTTAGAACTATTAAATCGTAGTTTTGTTACTGAGATATCTAATTCAACTAATGATGCTGTTATTATCGAACAAACGGGTATTACGCGAGACGAACTTACGATTTCAAATTATTTCTATAAATTAAGAGAAAATCTACCATTATCTGAAGAGCAGAATAGATTATATGACATATTAGGGGATGTTAATCCTGAATACTTTTTGAAACATGTAACGACTTTTCTATTAAAATACATAAGGAAGGAATATGTACTTCAAAAGAGGAGGAATATTTTTGTTGATGCTTTAGAATTATTAGGGTATCTTATTCAAGTAGAAGAAGGTCGTTATCTTTTGAATATGGACTTAGATTCTGAAGCATTAGTTTTTAGTGCAAAAAAAGACTAGTAATATTACTAGTCTTTTTTATGACAACTTTAACGATTCCTTAGTTCAAGATAACGTTTGTACCAGATGTTAACATAAGATTGTGAAAATGGCCCCTTACCATTGTTAATCCAATCTACTAAGATTTTAACATGTTCCTTTAAGATATAGTCAATATCAGGAGAGTAATGCATTTCTTTTTTATGTGTTTCATACTCATCTACATCTAGCAATTTTTTTTCACCATCAGCGAAGACTTTGACATCTAGGTCGTAGTCAATATATTTTAGTGCTTCTTGGTCCAAAATATATGGACTAGCTAAATTGCAGTAGTAGGAAATGCCGTTATCCCTAATCATGGCTATAATATTAAACCAGTATTTTTTGTGGAAATAAACAATAGCAGGTTCACGTGTTACCCATCGTCTTCCGTCTGCTTCAGTAACGAGGGTGTGGTCGTTAACGCCAATAACAGCATTCTCAGTTGTCTTTAGTACCATAGTATCGCGCCAAGTACGGTGCAAACTACCATCATGCTTATAACTTTGAATTGTGATAAAGTCGCCTTCTTTTGGTAATTTCATGGCGTCCTCTTTCTACAATAAGGGTTATCCCCACTATTGTATCATAATTTTGTGAAAAGAGGGGGGAATTCCTATAAATATTCTCTTAGAGCGGATGCTATGGCATCAAAGTCATAACCTTTTCTGGCTAAAGATTGTGTCAAGCGCTGCTTAAGTTCATAACCGTCGTATTTTTTACTAAATTTTTGATATTGCTTATCTATTTCTTTATAAAGGAGAGCTTGTTCAGTTTCTTCATCTGCTTCAAGTTCTAGATGATTGATTGCTAGTTTACTTTCTTGAAATGAAAAACCTTTATTGATAAGGCTTTGAGTTAATTTATCTTTTAGGGCTTTAGATGGTAGTTTTCCCTGATATTTTCGTAACAGTTTTGAAGCTACTCTAATGGCTAATTCTGAGAAGTCAAATTGACTTAAAACATCATCAATGATCTGTTTGTTACAACCTTTTTGAAGCCATTTTTGCTTCAGCACATAGGCTCCTTTATCGCCTGAATTCAGATTTTGTTGAGCTAGACTTTCTAGGAGTTTGTAATCATCAATCCAGTGATCTTTTTTTAGATTATCAATAATTTTTGGAATTATATGAGGGTTTATTTCATGTTTAAAAAGGTAATCTTTTACCTCTTTCTCAGTACGTTGTTTAAAGGAAATAAAATAGAGGGCTAAATTTTTACCATGCGAGAACTGGGCAAAGGATTTAATATTCTCTAGTTGATCTTTGTCCAGTATCATTTCTTTTGTCAACATGTATTTAACGATGGTATCTTCTGTAACGTAGAGACTCTCTTTTTTGTCTATCTCAAGGAGATAAAGTCTCTTTTTCTTCTCGATTTTTGTGATTTTCATAGTTATTATTATATCAAAATGTTAGAATGGTAGTATGAATTTACAAGTGAAACAGCGTATCCCGCTTAAGATAAAACGCATGGGAATCAATGGCGAAGGCATTGGTTTTTATAAGAAAACTCTAGTTTTTGTGCCAGGGGCTTTGAAGGGTGAAGAAGTATTTTGTCAGGTTGTTTCTGTTAAGAGAAACTTTGTTCAGGCAAAATTATTAAAGATTAATAAGCCTTCTAAGTTTCGTGTTGAACCTGCATGTAGTATTTATGAAGACTGTGGCGGTTGCCAGTTAATGCATCTTCGTTATGATAAGCAATTAGAGTTTAAAACTGACTTATTAGGACAAGCCTTGAAGAAGTTTAAACCGACTAATTTTGAGTCATATGACATTCGTCCAACAATAGGGATGGAGCAACCACAACATTACCGAGCCAAACTACAATTTCAAACCCGTTCTTTTGGTGGTTCAGTCAAAGCTGGCTTATTTGCGGAAGGGAGTCATCGCCTCATTAATATTGATGATTGCCTAGTTCAGGATGAGCTAACTCAAGTCATCATGAATAAGGTGACAAATTTGTTAGATAAATACAAGTTCCCAATTTATAATGAGCGTAAAATTTCTGGAATTCGGACCGTTATGATACGACGTGCTTTGGGTTCAAATCAGGTCCAGTTGATTTTTGTAACCTCTAAATCAGTTTCTTTCACTAAATTGGTTAAGGAATTGACGGAAAGTTTTCCAGAGATTGTAACTATTGCTGTCAATTATAATTATTCGAAATCTAGCGAGATTTATGGTCAAGAGACGGAAATTCTTTGGGGGCAAGACGCTATTCAAGAAGAGGTACTGGACTATAACTTTGCTCTCTCTCCTCGTGCATTTTACCAGTTGAATCCTCAACAAACAGAGGTACTCTATGGTCAGGCCGTTGAAGCTTTGGATGTAGGTAAGGCTGAACACCTTATTGATGCTTATTGTGGGGTTGGTACTATTGGACTTGCTTTTGCAAATAAGGTAAAGAGTATTCGAGGTATGGATATTATTCCAGAGGCTATTGAGGATGCTAGAAAGAATGCTAAATCACTTGGGTTGGAGAATGCTCACTATGAGGTGGGTAAGGCTGAGGATATCATTCCTCGTTGGTACAAGGAAGGCTATCGAGCAGATGCTCTTATTGTGGATCCACCTAGAACTGGTTTAGATGATAAGCTACTTAAAACGATACTGGCCTACACTCCTGAAAAAATGGTTTATGTTTCATGTAATGTATCTACTTTGGCTAGAGACCTAGTTTCTTTGGCTAAAGTTTATGATGTTAATTATATTCAGTCAGTAGACATGTTTCCTCATACAGCTCGAACAGAAGCAGTTGTGAAGCTAACTAAGAAAATGTGATAAAACCTAACATAAAAAACAAGAAATTTTCCAAATTGTTGGAAAATTTCTTTATTTTTCTGAAAAATAGGAGTATAATAGGCTTATCGATTTTTTAAAGGAGGAGCGTATGAAAAAGAGCTTCATTCATCAACAAGAGGAAATTTCTTTTGTGAAGAATACTTTTACACAGTATTTGATTGATAAACTTGACGTCGTTGAAGTGCAAGGGCCTATTTTGAGTAAGGTCGGGGATGGTATGCAGGATAATTTGAGCGGTATTGAAAATCCTGTAACTGTTAATGTGCTTCAGATTCCTGACGCAACATACGAAGTTGTTCACTCATTAGCAAAATGGAAACGCCATACTTTGGCTCGTTTTGGTTTCAATGAAGGTGAAGGGCTCGTGGTTAATATGAAGGCTCTTCGTCCAGATGAAGATTCATTGGATGCAACGCACTCTGTTTACGTTGACCAATGGGACTGGGAAAAAGTTATTCCTGACGGACATCGTAATATCGCTTACTTGAAAGAAACTGTTGAAACCATTTATAAGGTTATTCGTTTGACTGAGCTAGCAGTTGAAGCACGTTACGATATTGAAGCTATTTTACCTAAGAAAATTACCTTCATCCATTCAGAAGAACTTGTTGAGAAGTACCCTGATTTGACACCAAAAGAGCGTGAAGATGCTATTACTAAGGAATATGGTGCTGTATTCTTGATTGGTATCGGTGGTGTTCTTCCTGATGGAAAACCACATGATGGTCGTGCACCTGACTATGATGACTGGACAACTGAGTCTGAGAATGGTTACCATGGTTTGAATGGGGATATCTTGGTTTGGAATGAACAATTAGGACATGCCTTTGAATTGTCATCAATGGGTATTCGTGTTGATGAAGATGCCCTTAAACGTCAGGTTGAAATTACTGGCGACCAAGATCGTTTGAAATTGGATTGGCACCAAGCCTTGTTACATGGCCTTTTCCCACTAACAATTGGTGGAGGTATTGGTCAGTCACGTATGGCTATGTTCTTGCTTCGTAAGAAACATATTGGTGAGGTTCAAACTTCAGTTTGGCCAGATGCCGTTCGTGAAAGTTACGAAAATATCTTGTAAAAAAAGCACTAACGAAAGTTAGTGTTTTTTGGTTAGCAATTGCTGTGTATAATTGCTCAACGAATTTTCTATTGGAGTAGATATCAAGAGAGATGACTTATTTTTTCATAAAGAAAAAACCTATCCCTTGAAGGAGATAGGTTTTTAGATTAATCGTCACTACGGAAAAAAGCATCGTAAAGAGCTCTGACAGCTGCTTTTTCTTGCTCAGTTTCAATTACAAACATAACAGAAACCTCACTAGAACCTTGAGAAATCATTTCTAGGTTAATATGTTTTTCAGAGAGCGCTTTAGCCGCTGTCGCTGTAACACCGATGTGGTCTTTCATATTTTCACCAACAATCATGAGGATTGAAAGGCCATGTTCAATTTCAACTTCATCAACACCGAGTTCACGAGTCAAGTATGAAAGAATTTCTTGTTCTTTGATTGGGGTAAGTTCACGTTCTCGAATAATGATTGAGAGATCATCAATTCCAGAAGGCATGTGTTCCCAACGGATGTTTAAATCTTCCAAAATTTGGAGAACCTTACGTCCAAAACCAACTTCACGGTTCATGAGGTATTTGCTCATATTGATGCTGACGAATTCATCATCACTCGCGATACCAACGACAGGAACAGTTGCACCCTTGTGTTCAAGAATAATGCGTGTGCCTGGGTGGTCTGGGTTATTTGTATTTTTAATAACGAGTGGAATTTTACCACGGTAGGCAGGGAGAAGGGCTTCGTCATGAAGAACTGAGAAGCCAGCATACGCCAATTCACGCATTTCCTTGTAAGTCAACTCTGGAATTGAATGTGGTTCATGAACGACACCAGGATGGGCTGCGAAAATACCATCTACATCTGTGAAGTTTTCATATAAATCTGCCTTAACTCCAGCTGCAACGATAGAACCAGTGATATCAGAGCCTCCACGTGAGAAAGTACAAATTTGATTATCAGGGGTAACACCGAAGAAACCAGGGATAACAAGAACCTCATCTGATTCACGAAGCTCTTCCAACTTGTCATAAGCTCCTGGAAGGATACGAGCATTTCCTGGTTCGCTTGAGACAAAAATACCAGCTTGGCGAGGGTGAACGTAACGTGCTTCAATACCGTTATTACGGAAATATTCTGCGATTAATTTTGCGTTATTATCTTCCCCTGCAGCTAGGAAAGTATCATAAAGGAAATCATTGTCTTCAATAGGAAGAGTGGCAAGATCGTTGATAGATTTAGCAATCTTCGCCATTTCTGTTGATTTGAAGCCTAGCTCATCGACCATAGCTTGGTAGCGGTTAATAATCCATTCTTGGTCAGCTTTGACATCAGCACCTTTTGTGTAGTGTTTATAGTATTTAATCAAGGCGTCTGTGACTTTGGTATCTTCATCGTTACGCTTACCAGGGGCTGATACTACGACAAAGCGACGTTCAGGGTCAGATTTTACAATGTTTAAGACTTTTTCTAATTGTGTGGCTGAAGCAAGTGAGCTCCCACCGAATTTGATGACTTTCATAGTTACTCCAAAAATTTTAAATTACTCTACAATTATAGCAAAATTCTGACAATTTGTCACATTGTTTTTAAAAGCAAGTAAGATTTAGTCTGATTATGGTACAATAAGGAAAGAAAAGGAGGATATCCCGTGGTAGAGGCAATTATTTTTGATATGGATGGTGTCCTTTTTGACACTGAAAAATATTATTATGATCGACGTGCAAATTTCTTAGCTCAAAAGGGAATTTCAATAGACCATTTACCCCCGTCTTTCTTTATAGGTGGAAATACCAAGCAAGTTTGGGAAAATATTCTCAGAGATGACTATGATAACTGGGATGTGCCAACTTTACAAGAAGAGTACAATGCCTATAAACAAGACAACCCCTTACCCTATAAAGAATTAATCTTTCCTGATGTTTTCAAGGTCTTGAATGAAGTGAATTCTCGAGGGTTGAAAATAGGTTTAGCTTCTAGCTCAGTAAAGGCAGATATCCTTAGAGCTTTGGAGGAAAATCATTTGAACGGTTTCTTTGATGTGGTTCTCTCAGGAGAAGAATTTAAAGAGAGTAAACCCAATCCAGAGATTTATCTGACAGCATTACAGCATTTGAACGTGGAAGCAAATCAGGCGCTGATTATCGAAGATAGCGAAAAGGGGATTGCTGCTGGAGTCGCTGCAGGTGTTGAGGTTTGGGCCATTAAAGATAATCGTTTTGGCATGGATCAAGGTGCAGCCAAAGGCTTGTTGGATAACCTTATGGATGTTTTAGATTTATTAAAATAGAAGAGACACCGAGTTAGTTGTAGAACTCGGTGTTTTGATGTATCAAATTAAAAAACTCTAAGTTTTTGTTGACCTTTAGATGGACTATGGTATACTAGAAATTAACGATGAATGATTTGATAATCAAATTATCTATTCATCAAATAAAATTGTGATAAAAATATAAAGAACATACGGTTTTCATATAGGAACTAGTTATCGGAGGAATGCAAAAAATGGCTTACGAAACAATTCTTTATAGTGTTGAAGATGGAGTAGCAACTTTAACGCTTAATCGTCCAGAAGTGCAAAATGGATTTAATATTCCAGTTTGTGATGAGATTATGGCTGCAATTGAGGAAGCTAAACAAGATGCGTCAGTAAAATTCTTGGTAATCAATGCTAATGGAAAAGTCTTTTCTGTTGGTGGTGACCTTGATCAAATGCAAAAAGCGGTTGCTGTAGATGATGTACAGTCTTTGGTTCGTATTGCTGAGCAGGTAAATGAAATTTCTTTTGCTCTTAAAAAATTGCCTAAGCCAGTCATCATGGTAGTTGATGGACCATGTGCAGGTGCTGCAGCTAACTTAGCTGTTGCAGCAGACTTTACGATTGCATCTGATAAAGCTAAATTCATCCAAGCTTTTGTAGGTGTTGGTTTGGCACCTGACGCTGGAGGTCTCTACCTTTTGACACGTTCAATCGGTATTAACCGTGCGACTCAAATTACAATGACAGGAGAGCCAGTATCAGCTGAAAAAGCTTTGGACTGGGGAATCGCCTACAAAGTTGTTGAGTCAGAAAAACTTGAAAAAACTGTGAGTCAATTGATTAAAAAATTGAACCGCTCTTCAGTGAATTCCTTTAAAGCCATTAAAGAAATGGTTTGGGAATCTGAATTTGCAGGATGGGAAAATTACGCTAAGTTGGAACTTGACTTGCAAAAATCTCTTGCTTTCACAGAAGACTTCAAAGAAGGGGTACGTGCTTATAGTGAGCGTCGTCGACCTAAATTCCAAGGGAAATAGCCACATTTTCTAAAAGAAAAACTAAAGTTTTTTAATCGGGCTTGCGAAATTAGTTTGAGTCTGATATAATTTGAAAGTCAAAGTTTTATTGAAAGGAGTCTGGTGTGAATTACGACAAAATTGATGGCTATCTTGTTGATATTTTTAATAACGTAGTTATTATCGAAGAAGCAAGTTTAAAGAATTCAAAGTTTAACGATGTTTCCCTCAAGGAAATGCATACCATTGATGTGATCGGTACACATCCAGATACGACACCAAGTGCAGTAGCTAAAGAACTCATGCTAACTCTTGGTACTGTAACAACATCTCTCAATAAACTTGAAAAGAAAGGTTATATTGTCCGTACGCGTTCATCAGTTGACCGTCGTGTGGTCCATCTTTCGCTTTCTAAAAAGGGTCGTTTGGTATATCGTCTTCACCGTCGTTTTCATAAATCAATGGTGATGAGGATTACAGAAGGCTTTAACGACGAGGAATTGAAGGTTATGAGCAAGGGATTGGAAAATCTCCACGCATTTCTTGAGGAGTTGAAATAATGGCATTTGCAAAAATTAGTCAGGTTGCCCATTATGCACCTGCTCAGGTCGTGACTAATGATGACCTATCAAAAATCATGGATACTAGCGATGAGTGGATTCGCTCACGTACCGGTATTCAGGAACGTCGCATCTCATTGAATGAGAATACGAGTGATTTAGCTACCAATGTTGCTCATCAGCTATTAGAAAAATCAGGATTAGCTCCTGAGGAGCTAGACTTTGTTTTAGTTGCAACGATTTCTCCTGATAGCTCGATGCCGTCAGTGGCAGCGCGTGTTCAAGGAACAATTGGAGCAGTCAATGCCTTTGCTTTTGATATTACTGCGGCATGTAGTGGGTTTGTCTTTGCCCTGGCAACCGCAGAAAAATTGATTAAGTCAGGTGTCTACAAAAGAGGTCTAGTCATTGGTGCTGAAGTCCTTTCTAAAACGTTAGACTGGTCTGACCGTACAACAGCTGTCCTCTTTGGAGATGGTGCTGGCGGAGTCCTCTTGGAAGAAACTGAAGAAGAACATTTCTTGGGAGAATCTTTAAATACCGATGGTAGCAAGGGTGGTCTTGAGTCAGGAGCTTCTGCAGTTATCTCGCCTTATTCAGATGAGTCTGATCAGCCTAATCCCTATATGCAAATGGATGGGAAAGCAATCTTTGATTTTGCCGTTAAGACGGTTTCAAAGAGTATTAAGGCCTTGGTTGAAGAAAAAGGTGAGCCTGATTACTTCCTTCTTCATCAAGCTAATATTCGTATTTTGGATATTATGGCTAAGAAAATCGATGTCAGTCGTGATAAATTCTTGGCAAACATGATGTCTTATGGTAATACCAGTGCGGCAAGTATCCCAATTCTGCTTTCTGAAAACGTGGCGAATGGGACCTTAAAATTAGACAGCGGTCAAACAATTCTCTTATCAGGTTTTGGTGGGGGTTTGACATGGGGCAGTCTTATTGTTAAAATCTAGTTATATAAATTATGCACCAGCATAGATTATAAGAAATATATTTATCTTAAAGGAGAAATTAAAATGGCAGTATTTGAAAAAGTACAAGAAATCATCGTTGAAGAACTTGGGAAAGATGCAGAAGAAGTAAAAGTAGAAACTACTTTTGACGAACTTGACGCTGACTCACTTGACGTGTTCCAAGTTATCTCAGAAATCGAAGATGAGTTCGATATCCAAATCGAAACTGAAGAAGGTCTTAACACTGTTGGTGACCTTGTTGCTTACGTAGAAGAAAAAACTAAATAAGCAGGGCATAGAGAATATTCTTATTTGGGATATTCTCCTTTGTTTATACAATTACTTTGATTATTAAACTATTTATTTGATTAGAAAATCGAAAAAAGGTGCAAAATGAAATCTCGTATTACAGAACTGTTAGGAATTAAATATCCAATCTTCCAAGGTGGTATGGCCTGGGTTGCTGATGGCAACTTGGCAGGAGCCGTTTCAAATGCTGGTGGACTCGGAATTATTGGTGGCGGTAATGCCCCTAAAGAAGTGGTAAAAGCTAATATTGATAGAGTAAAACAAATCACTGACAAACCTTTCGGTGTTAATATCATGCTTTTGTCACCATTTGCAGATGACATCGTTGACCTCGTTATCGAAGAGGGCGTTAAGGTTGTTACAACAGGAGCCGGAAATCCAGGTAAATATATGGAGCGTTTCCACGATGCTGGAATTACAGTAATCCCAGTTATTCCATCGGTAGCACTTGCTAAACGTATGGAAAAACTTGGAGCAGATGCTGTTGTCGCAGAAGGTATGGAAGCTGGTGGTCACATCGGTAAATTGACAACTATGGCCCTTGTTCGCCAAGTTGCTGATGCGGTATCTATCCCAGTTATTGGAGCTGGTGGTGTTGCTGATGGACGTGGTATGGCTGCTGTTCTTATGCTTGGAGCAGAAGCTGTTCAGGTTGGTACGCGTTTCGCTGTTGCTAAAGAGTCTAATGCACACCAAAACTTCAAAGATAAGATTTTGAAGGCTAAAGATATTGATACTGTTATTTCAGCCTCAGTTGTTGGACACCCAGTTCGTGCGATTAAGAATAAATTGGCTACTGAATATAACCAAGCTGAAAAAGATTTCTTGGCTGGTAAGAAGACTCAAGAGGAAATTGAAGAGCTTGGTGCAGGTGCCCTTCGTAACGCGGTTGTTGATGGAGATGTGGAATATGGTTCAGTTATGGCTGGACAAATTGCAGGTCTTGTTCGTAAAGAAGAAACATGTGCAGAAATCTTGGAAGACCTATACACAGGCGCTGCTAAGGTGATTAAAGAAGAAGCTGCTCGTTGGGCAGATGTAAACGTCTAAAAACGTCGAAAGGATTAGGATAGTGACAAAACGTGCGTTCTTATTTGCTGGTCAAGGGGCTCAGAAATTGGGCATGGCGAGCGATTTGTATGCGACTTATCCCGTTGTCAAAGAGACATTTGATACGGCTAGTCGTATTCTAGGTTATGATTTGCGTGAATTGATTGATTCTAACGAAGAAAAACTTAATCAGACACGCTATACTCAACCAGCTATTTTGACAACGTCAGTAGCCATTTATCGCCTTTTGGCAGAAAATGATATCACTCCTGATATTGTTGCCGGTCTCTCTTTGGGTGAATATTCTGCCCTAGTTGCAGCCGGAGCACTCTCATTTGAGGATGCGGTAGCCTTGGTTGCTAAACGTGGAGAATTCATGGAAACAGCTGCTCCTGCTGGAAGTGGGAAAATGGTTGCTATCATGAATACAGATCCAAGCTTGATTGAAGAAATCTGTCAAAAAGCATCTGAAAAGGGTGTAGTAACGCCTGCTAACTATAATACTCCAGCACAAATTGTTATTGGTGGTGAAGTTGAGGCTGTTGATTATGCTGTGGAATTGCTAAAAGAAGCTGGTGCTAAACGTCTGATTCCTCTTAATGTTTCAGGGCCGTTCCATACAGCTTTACTTGAATCAGCTAGTCAAAAATTGGCAGCAGAACTTGAGAAAGTGTCATTCAATGACTTTACGCTTCCTTTAGTAGGTAATACTGAGGCTCAAATCATGAAGTCAGAAGACGTCAAAGCACTTTTGGCTCGTCAGGTGATGGAACCTGTACGTTTTTATGATTCGATTGCCACTATCCAAGAATTTGGTGTAGATGAAGTGATTGAGATTGGTCCAGGTAAGGTCTTGTCAGGTTTCTTGAAGAAGATTGACAAAACTCTTCCGACTCATAATGTTGAAGATCAAGCTAGTCTTGATGCCCTTCTTAATGCTTAAAACGAGGTAAACATGGAACTTAAGAATAAAAATGTTTTTGTAACAGGTTCAACACGTGGAATTGGATTAGCTGTGGCACACAAATTTGCTAGTCTTGGTGCCAACGTTGTCCTAAATGGACGTTCTGAGATCTCTGAGGACTTGCTTGCACAGTTTGCAGATTATGGTGTAACTGTTGTTGGTATCTCAGGTGATATTTCTAATGGCGAAGATGCTAAACGTATGGTTGCGGAAGCTATTGAAAAGCTTGGTAGTGTTGACGTGCTAGTTAATAATGCTGGTATCACTAACGATAAGTTGATGTTGAAGATGACTGAAGAAGATTTTGAACGTGTCTTGAAAATCAACTTGACTGGTGCCTTCAATATGACACAAGCTGTCTTGAAACCAATGTCTAAGGCGCGTCAAGGTGCCATCATCAATATGTCATCTGTTGTAGGTCTTATGGGGAATATTGGTCAAGCTAACTATGCAGCTTCAAAAGCTGGTTTGATTGGTTTCACTAAATCAGTAGCGCGTGAAGTTGCGGCCCGTGGTGTCCGTGTCAATGCTATCGCTCCTGGTTTCATTGAATCAGATATGACTGACGCTATTCCAGAGAAAATGAAAGATGCTATGATTGCTCAAGTACCAATGAAACGTATTGGTCAAGCAGAAGAAGTGGCAGAAGTTGCAGCATTCTTGGCTAGTCAAGAATATCTCACAGGTCAAACCATCGCTATTGATGGTGGTATGACTATGCAATAATTGACTTTCAATATCAAAAAATCATTTACTAGAATATCCATCTGACAAAAGGAGAATATATATGTCTACAAATCGTGTTGTTGTTACAGGTTACGGCGTAACCTCACCAATCGGTAATACACCAGAAGAATTTTGGAACAGTCTTCATGACGGTAAAATTGGTATCAAGCCAATTACTAAGTTTGATGCTTCTGAAATTCCAGTCTTTAACGCTGGTGAAATCCAAGATTTCCCGTTTGATAAATACTTTGTGAAAAAAGATACTAACCGTATGGACACTTACTCACTTTATGCGATTTATGCTGCTATGGAAGCTCTTGAAAATTCAGGACTTAACATGGAAGAAGAAGATCGTGATCGTGTTGGTGTTATCGTGTCATCTGGTATCGGTGGTCTCCAAGAACTTGAAGATCAAATCATTCGTATGCACGAACGTGGTATGAAACGTATCAAACCAATGTTTATCCCTAAAGCACTCTCAAACATGGGTGCTGGTAACATTGCTCTTAAAATTGGTGCTCAAGGGGTATGTAAATCAGTGACGACTGCTTGTGCCTCTGCCAATGATGCAATCGGTGAGGCCTTCCGTGAAATTAAATTCGGTTTGCATGATGTTGTCTTGGCTGGTGGTGCTGAAGCTTCAATCACTAAGATTGGTATCGGTGGTTTCAATGCTCTTACAGCACTTTCAACAACAGAGGATCCAGAACGTTCATCAATTCCATTTGATAAAGACCGTAATGGTTTTGTTATGGGTGAAGGTGCAGGGGTTCTCGTTATCGAAAGCTTGGAACATGCTCAAAAACGTGGTGCTAACATCTTGGCTGAGATTGTTGGTTACGGATCAAACTGTGATGCCTATCACATGACAACACCAACTCCAGACGGTTCTGGTGCTGCTAAAGCAATTAAATTGGCTATCAATGAAGCTGGTATCAAACCTGAAGATGTTGATTATGTTAATGCTCACGGGACATCAACACCTGCCAATGAAAAAGGTGAAAGTGGCGCCATTGTTTCTGTACTTGGTAAAGATGTTCCAGTTTCATCTACTAAATCATTTACAGGTCACTTGCTAGGTGCTGCTGGTGCGGTTGAGGCTATTGCAACAATCGAAGCTATTCGTCATAGCTATGTACCGAAAACTGCTGGTACAAAAGAATTGTCTGACTACATAGAAGCTAATGTTGTTTATGGTGAAGGTCAAGAAGCTGATATTGAGTACGCAATTTCAAATACTTTCGGTTTTGGTGGACACAATGCTGTTCTTGCCTTTAAACGTTGGGAGGCTTAATTCATGAATATTTCTGAAATCAAAGATTTGTTGGCTCAATTTGATGCATCAACTTTGCGTGAATTTTCATACAAAAACAATGGTGAAGAATTGAACTTGAGCAAAAATCAAACAAGTTCAGTAACAGCTGCCCCAGTAGCTCCTACAGTTGAAGTAGTTGCGCCAGCTCCTCAAGCTCCAGTTGCTCCAGTAGCAGCACCTGCCGCTGTTGAAACTCCAGCAACACTAGTTGAAGAAGCTCCTGCTCCTGCTCAAGCTGCTGAAGGTGAAGTGGTTGAAAGTCCACTTGTTGGTGTGGCTTACTTGTCTCCATCACCTGAAAAACCAGCCTTTGTTTCTGTTGGTGATACTGTTAAGAAAGGTCAAACGCTTCTTATCGTTGAAGCAATGAAGGTGATGAATGAAGTGCCAGCACCTAAAGATGGTGTTATTACTGAAATCTTGGTAGCGAATGAAGAAGTTGTTGACTACGGAAAAGGATTGGTACGCATCAAATGACAATTGATATTAATGCTATTCGTGAAGCTTTACCACACCGTTATCCAATGCTTTTGGTTGACCGTGTGCTAGAAGTTTCAGAAGACGAAATCACAGCTATTAAAAATGTAACGATCAATGAACCTTTCTTTAATGGACATTTTCCTCAATACCCAGTTATGCCTGGCGTTCTTATCATGGAAGCTCTTGCGCAAACAGCTGGTGTTCTTGAATTGTCTAAACCTGAAAACAAGGGCAAATTAGTCTTTTATGCAGGTATGGATAAGGTTAAATTTAAAAAACAAGTGGTTCCTGGTGACCAACTTGTTATGACAGCTAAGTTTGTTAAACGTCGTGGAACAATTGCTGTTGTTGAAGCTAAGGCTGAAGTCGATGGTAAACTTGCTGCATCAGGTACTTTGACTTTTGCTATTGGAAGCTAATGTTTTGTGAAAATCCTTCTGGCGACAGTCGGAAAGGATTTTTCTTTAGACATTGGTCTATCACATAGAAAGGAAATCAACACAGACTATCAAAAAATGTCTGATGTTATCTTGTTTTATGTTTAAAAAATTATTGATTGCCAATCGTGGTGAAATTGCAGTGCGTATTATCCGTGCAGCGCGTGAATTGGGTATCCAAACGGTTGCTATTTATTCTGAAGCAGATAAGGATTCTCTCCATACTATGCTTGCTGATGAAGCTATTTGTATCGGGCCTGCAAAATCAACGGATTCTTATTTGAATATGAATCGTGTCCTATCAGCTGCTATTGTGACTGAGGCTCAAGCTATTCATCCAGGGTTTGGTTTCTTGAGTGAAAACTCTAAATTTGCCACTCTCTGTGAAGAAATGAACATCAAGTTTATTGGTCCTTCAGGCGAAGTCATGGACAAGATGGGTGACAAAATCAATGCCCGTGCTGAAATGATTAAGGCTAATGTCCCTGTAATTCCTGGTTCAGATGGTGAAGTCTTTACAGCTGAGGAGGCTTTGGAAGTTGCCAACCGTCTTGGTTACCCAGTGATGCTTAAGGCTTCTGCTGGTGGTGGCGGTAAGGGGATTCGTAAGGTTAACACTGAAGAAGAGTTAGCTCCCGCTTTCGAATCTGCGTCACAAGAAGCTAAAGCAGCCTTTGGTAATGGGGCGATGTATATTGAAAAAGTTATTTACCCAGCTCGTCATATCGAGGTTCAAATTTTGGGAGATAGCTACGGTAACATTGTTCACCTAGGTGAGCGTGATTGCTCTCTTCAACGTAATAACCAAAAGGTCTTGGAAGAATCACCTTCAGTTGCTATTGGTAAGACTCTTCGTCACGAAATTGGTTCAGCGGCCGTCCGTGCTGCTAAGGCTGTTAATTATGAAAATGCGGGTACTATTGAGTTTCTTCTTGATGAAAAAACAGGTCAGTTCTATTTCATGGAAATGAATACCCGTGTTCAGGTTGAGCACCCAGTTACAGAATTTGTAAGTGGTGTGGATATTGTTAAAGAACAAATCCGTATTGCCGCAGGTGAAAAACTCTCTGTGACCCAAGATGATATTGAAATCAAGGGACATGCTATTGAGTGTCGTATCAATGCAGAAAATCCTAAGTTCAACTTTGCACCTAGTCCAGGGAAAATTAGCAACCTCTACCTACCTAGTGGTGGCGTTGGTCTCCGTGTAGACAGTGCAGTTTATCCTGGCTATACTATTCCACCTTACTATGATTCAATGATTGCCAAAATCATTGTTCATGGAGAGAATCGATTTGAGGCACTCATGAAGATGCAACGTGCTCTTTATGAGCTAGAAATCGATGGTGTTGTGACTAATGCTGACTTCCAGTTGGATTTGATTTCAGATCGTAGCGTTATCGCTGGGGATTATGATACTTCCTTCTTGATGGAGACTTTCCTACCAGATTATCAGAATCGTGAGGAATAAAGTTTATGGGATTATTTGATCGAAAAGAAAAGTATATCCGTATCAATCCTAACCGTTCTGTACGTAATGGGATTGATCACCAAGTGCCAGAAGTTCCAGATGAACTTTTTGCCAAATGTCCTGGTTGTAAACAAGCTATTTATCAAAAGGACTTGGGACAAGCTAAAATTTGTCCAAATTGTTCTTATACCTTCCGTATTTCAGCTAAAGAACGTCTCGATTTAACGGTTGATGAGGGGTCATTCCAAGAACTTTTTACTGGTATTAAAACTGAAAATCCATTGAATTTCCCAGGTTATATGGAGAAATTAGCAGCGACTAAGGAAAAAACGGGTCTTGATGAAGCTGTTGTAACTGGTGTTGCAAGTATCAAGGGGCAAAAAACAGCCTTGGCCATTATGGATTCTAACTTTATCATGGCTTCAATGGGAACTGTTGTTGGTGAGAAAATCACTAAACTCTTTGAACATGCGATTGAGGAAAAACTTCCAGTTGTTATTTTTACAGCATCTGGTGGTGCCCGTATGCAAGAAGGAATCATGAGTTTGATGCAGATGGCCAAGATTTCAGCCGCTGTAAAACGTCATTCGAATGCTGGCTTGTTGTATTTGACTGTATTGACAGATCCAACAACTGGTGGGGTTACAGCAAGTTTCGCCATGGAAGGTGATATCATCTTAGCTGAGCCACAAACCTTGATTGGTTTTGCAGGTCGTCGTGTCATTGAAAACACAGTTCGCGAAACTTTGCCAGATGATTTTCAAAAGGCTGAGTTCCTTCAAGAACATGGTTTTGTTGATGCCATTGTTAAACGTACAGAGTTGGCTGATACCATTGCCACACTCTTATCATTCCATGGAGGTGTTCAATGAGCGACGTAGCACGTATTTTAAAAGAAGCGCGTGATCAAGGCCGTTTAACTGCTTTGGACTTTGCCCAAGGAATCTTCGATGACTTTATCGAACTTCATGGCGACCGTAATTTCCGAGACGATGGTGCCGTTATTGGTGGTATTGGTCGTTTAAATGGTCAAGCTGTTACTGTAGTGGGTATTCAAAAAGGTAGAAATCTTCAAGATAACCTTAACCGTAACTTTGGGCAACCTCATCCAGAGGGCTATCGTAAGGCTCTTCGACTTATGAAACAGGCTGAAAAGTTTGGTCGTCCAGTTGTTACTTTTATCAATACTGCAGGTGCTTATCCTGGTGTTGGAGCAGAGGAGCGTGGACAAGGTGAGGCAATTGCTCGTAACCTTATGGAAATGAGCGACCTTAAAGTACCTATTATTGCCATTATCATTGGTGAAGGTGGTTCTGGTGGTGCTCTTGCCTTGGCAGTAGCTGATAAGGTTTGGATGCTTGAAAATACCATCTACTCTATCTTGAGTCCAGAAGGATTTGCGACTATTCTCTGGAAAGACGGCTCACGTTCAGAAGAAGCAGCAGAGTTGATGAAGATTACATCAGGTGAGTTGCTTAATATGGGAATCGTTGATAAGGTTATCCCAGAACGTGGTTACTTTACTAGTGAAATTATCGAAGCGATTAAGACAGCAATTGTAGATGAGTTGGCAGAATTAAGCCAATTATCAACAGAGGACTTGCTTGAAGCGCGTTATCAACGTTTTAGAAAATACTAAAAAACATTGGGATATATCCCAATGTTTTTTAAACGGTATGGCGTTCGAAGGCTTGGTCTGAGATACCTTGTTCGAGGATAAGTTTAGCCCATTCCTTAGCTGAATGAAGACTGTGATCCTTGTAGTTACCACAAGATTCAATGGTAGTTCCTGGAACATCTTCCCATGTAATCTCGTTAGCAATAGCTTCAAGACTAGATTTGATAACTTTAGCAATTTCTGTAGGATCTTGTTTACCCCACATAATCATATGGAAGCCTGTACGGCAACCAAATGGTGAGCAATCAATAAGTCCATCGATACGTTGACGGATCAGTTTAGCGAGTAGGTGTTCGATAGTGTGAAGACCACCTGTGTCAATACTATTTTCATTAGGTTGAATCAAACGGATATCAAAGTTTGTAATGATATCTCCTTTAGGTCCAACTTCCTCTGAAATAAGACGGACATAAGGCGCTTTTACAATGGTATGATCAAGTTCAAAACTTTCAACAGTAACGTCTTTTGGCATGGTAATACCTCCCTATTCTAATAGAGTTATGATACCATAAAATCAGTTTAAAGTTCTAGTATATATTTGAGAAATCGCTATAAATATGATACACTAGAAGACGGTTTTCTTTAGGGAAACCTTAGAAAAGTTGAGGTAAAGACATGATAAACATGATAATTTTAGTTGTCTTTGCACTCATTGGTTTAGTCGTTGGATATTTAGCAATTTCTATTAAACTTAGCAAAGCTAAGGAACAAGCAGAAACTACCTTGCTAAAGGCAGAACAAGACGCTGTGAACCTTCGCAGTCAGGCGGAACATGATGCAGATCATCTGCGTGTGACTGCTGAACGCGAAAGTAAGGCTCAACGAAAAGAGTTCTTGTTAGAAGCAAAAGAGGAAGCTAGAAAATATCGAGAAGATATTGAAAAAGAATTCAAATCTGAACGTCAAGAGCTTAAACAAATGGAAAATCGTTTAACAGAACGTGCCACTAGCCTTGATCGTAAGGATGAAAATCTATCAAGTAAAGAACTTGCCCTCGAGAAGAAAGAGCAGAGTCTTGCTGACAAATCTAAACATCTTAATGAGCGTGAAGAGAATGTGACTCAGTTGGAGGCTGAGAAGCAGGCTGAACTTGAACGTGTTGGTCAGATGACCATTGCAGAAGCGCGTGAGGTAATTTTAACGGAGACTGAAAATAATCTGACTCATGAGATTGCAACACGTATCAAAGATGCAGAAGCACAGGTTAAAGATACTGTCGATAAGAAGGCCAAAAATGTGTTGGCGCAAGCTATGCAACGCTTGGCTGGAGATTATGTTACTGAACAAACAGTAACTACTGTTCACCTTCCAGATGACAATATGAAAGGTCGTATCATTGGACGTGAGGGGCGTAACATCCGTACGCTTGAAAGTCTAACAGGTATTGACGTTATTATTGACGATACTCCAGAAGTAGTTGTCCTTTCTGGTTTTGATCCAGTTCGTCGTGAAATTGCACGTATGACTCTCGAAGCCTTGATTAAGGATGGACGCATCCATCCAGCTCGTATTGAAGAGTTGGTTGAGAAGAGCCGTCAGGAAATGGATAACCGTATCCGTGAGTATGGTGAAGAGGCAGCCTACGAAATTGGCGCTATGAATCTTCACCCTGATTTGATCAAGATTATGGGACGCTTGCAGTTCCGTACGTCGTATGGTCAAAACGTACTTCGTCACTCAGTTGAAGTTGGTAAACTAGCAGGTATCATGGCTGGTGAATTGGGTGAAAATGTTGCCCTAGCTCGTCGTGCTGGTTTCCTTCACGATATGGGGAAAGCCATTGACAAAGAAGTCGAAGGTAGCCACGTAGAGATTGGTGCTGAGTTTGCACGTAAGTACAAAGAACATCCAGTTGTGGTTAACGCTATTGCCAGCCACCATGGCGATGTAGAACCTGAGAGCGTCATTGCAGTTATTGTAGCTGCAGCAGATGCTTTGAGTTCGGCTCGTCCAGGGGCTCGTAATGAATCTGTTGAGAATTACGTCAAACGCCTTCGTGATTTGGAAGAAATTGCATCAAGCTTTGATGGTGTTCAAACAAGCTTCGCCCTTCAAGCTGGTCGTGAGATTCGTATTATGGTTCATCCAAACAAAATCTCTGATGATGAAGTTACGATCTTGTCTCACAAGGTACGTGAACAAATTGAGAAGAATTTGGATTACCCAGGAAATATTAAGGTTACAGTCATTCGTGAATTCCGCTCGGTTGACTATGCCAAATAAGATAAGAGAGCCGCAAGGCTTTTTTTTTTTGCACTTATACTGAAAGGTTGTATTCTTTTTGAAAATGTAAGAACTTTCTTATCAAATTGCGTCATTTTGGTAGATTAGTGTTTTGTAATGAAATATTTTGATTTTTTTTGACTGTTTTTAGTTGACAGTTATTAAAAATTGAGTATAATAGATTTTGTAAACGATTACAGAAGGAGAGATTATGCTAAAGTCTGAACGTAAGCAGATTATCTTGTCTCAGTTGAAACAAGATGGTTTTGTCACTTTGGAAAACCTAACTGTTTTGTTAAGTGATACTTCCGAGTCGACGATTCGTCGCGACTTGGACGAGTTAGCGGCAGATGGCCAACTTAAGCGTGTTCATGGTGGTGCTGAAAGCATTCATGGTCTAAAGGAAGAAATTGCCAATAGTCAAAAAGCTATTAGAAACGTTAAAGAAAAGGCTCAGTTAGCTGGTTATGCTGCCGATTTGATTAAGGAAGGTGATGTCGTCTTTCTTGAGGCTAGTACAACAAATGAACTTTTGATTCCACATTTGGCTAATCGTCAGGTAACGGTTGTGACTAATTCTATCCACCATGCGGTTAAGCTGGTAGATCTTGGTGTTAGCACTAGGATTGTTGGAGGAAAGGTTAAACATTCAACGGATGCTTCTATTGGAAGTACTGCTCAAGAGCAAATCAGACAACTGAATTTTGATTGTGCGTTCATTGGTGCTAACGGCGTTGATGCTAATTATTTCACCACACCAGACATGGAAGAGGCAGTTATCAAACGGACGGTTATAGCCAATGCGCAAAAAGCCTATGTTCTAGCTGATGCCTCTAAACTTGGTCAGATTACCTATGCTAAGGTAGCCGAGGTCGAGAAAGTAACCATAATTACAAACGCTTCGGAAGAGGAGCTCCTAAAAGAATTAAAAGAGAAAACGAGGGTTATTGAAGTATGATTTATACTGTAACGCTGAATCCATCAATCGATTTCATAGTTCGTATCGATAAAGTAGAGATTGGTGAAGTTAACCGTATGGAGAGTGATGATAAGTTTGCTGGCGGTAAGGGTATTAATGTTAGTCGTATTTTGCAACGCTTAGGTGTTGATAATACTGCAACGGGTTTCATCGGTGGTTTTACAGGACGTTTTGTGACAGATGGTTTGGATGCAGAAGGTATAAAAACCAAGTTTGTAGCTGTGGATCAAGACACACGTATTAATGTTAAAATCAAGGCTGACCAAGAAACTGAAATTAACGGTGCAGGACCTGTCATTAATGAGTATCAATTGGCTGAATTGGAAGCAGTTCTTTCAAGTGTAAGTGCTGATGATGTGGTTGTTTTTGCTGGATCAGCACCAAGCAATCTTGGAAATAAGGTCTATAACAAATTGATTCCACTAGTGCGTGAAACGGGTGCACAGGTTGTCTGTGACTTTGAAGGTCAAACCTTGCTTGATTCCCTTGCTTACCAACCACTCTTGGTTAAACCAAATTACCATGAGTTAGAAGCTATTTTCAATGTCAAACTTAATGGTTTGGCTGATGTCGAAAAATATGCGCGTGAAATCCTTGCTAAGGGTGCACAGAACGTTATCATCTCAATGGCAGGTGATGGAGCGCTGTTGGTCACACCAGAGGCTGGTTACTTTGCTAAACCAATCAAGGGAACAGTTAAAAACTCTGTTGGTGCGGGTGACTCGATGGTTGCTGGTTTCACTGGTGAGTTTGTTAAATCGGGTGATCCGATTGAGGCTCTCAAGTGGGGAGTAGCGTGTGGAACATCTACAGCTTTCTCAGATGATTTAGCGACAATTGAATTTATTAAAGAAACATACAATAAAGTAGAGGTAGAAAAACTATGAAAATTCAGGATTTACTGAACAAAAAAGTAATGTTGCTTGACCTTCAAGCAACTACAAAAGAAGCTGCTATCGATGAAATGATTAACAGCTTGGTTGACAACGGTGTTGTGACTGACTTTGATGTCTTCAAAGCAGGTATTATGGCTCGTGAAGCACAAACATCAACTGGTTTGGGTGATGGAATCGCTATGCCACACAGCAAAAATGCTGCAGTAAAAGAAGCAACAGTACTTTTTGCTAAATCTAATAAAGGTGTAGATTACGAATCACTTGATGGTCAACCTACAGACCTCTTCTTTATGATTGCTGCTCCAGAGGGAGCAAATGACACTCACTTGGCAGCCCTTGCTGAGTTGTCAAAATACCTTATGCAAGATGGTTTTGCAGATCGTTTGCGTAAGGTGACTTCTCCAGATGAAGTGATTGCTGCTTTCAACACGGGTGAAGAAGAAGCACAGGCTGAGGAAGCTAAGAAAGCACAAGCTGTTAAAGAAGCAGCTTCAAGCGATAAACCACTTATCGTAGCGGTAACAGCTTGTACAACTGGTATTGCTCACACTTACATGGCTGAAGAATCACTCATTAAAACAGGTGAAGAAATGGGTGTCAATGTTCGTGTTGAAACTAACGGTGCTTCAGGTGTCGGAACACCTTTGACTGCTGAAGAAATCAGTAAGGCTGTAGGTGTTATCGTAGCAGCAGACAAGGCAGTTGAAACAGCACGTTTCGATGGTAAAAAATTGCTTTCTAAACCAGTCGCTGCAGGTATTCGTCAACCTCAAGAATTAATCCAAAATATCTTGGATGGTAAGGCTGAAGTCTTCCATGCCGAAAATGCTGGAGCTGCTCAAGAATCAAGTGAGAAATTGAGCCTCGGTGGTGCCTTCTATAAACACTTGATGAGTGGGGTATCACAAATGCTTCCATTCGTTATCGGTGGTGGTATCATGATTGCGCTTGCCTTCTTGCTTGACCAAATCATGGGTGTTCCTAAAGATCAATTGTCACAACTTGGTTCTTACCATGAAATTGCTGCTCAATTCAAAGCAATTGGTGGCGCTGCCTTTGGCTTCATGCTTCCAGTACTTGCAGGTTACATTGCTTACTCTATCGCTGAGAAACCAGGTTTGGTATCAGGTTTCGTAGCTGGTGCTATTGCTTCAAGTGGTGCAGCCTTTGGTGGTGTTCCATTTGCTTCAGGTGGTAAAGCAACCCTTGCCCTTGCTGGCGTATCTTCAGGTTTCCTTGGAGCTCTTGTTGGTGGTTTCCTTGCAGGTGGTGTTATCCTTGTTCTTCGTAAACTCTTGGCAGGTATTCCACGTGCTCTTGAAGGAATCCGTTCTATCTTGCTCTTGCCACTTCTTGGTGTATTTGCTACTGGTTTCTTGATGTTGGCAGTAAATATCCCAATGGCAGCAATTAATACTGGTCTTAATAACTTCTTGTCAAGCTTGTCAGGAAGCTCAGCCGTACTACTTGGTCTCCTTGTTGGTGGTATGATGGCAGTGGATATGGGTGGACCAGTCAACAAAGCAGCTTATGTCTTTGGTACAGGTACTCTCGCAGCAACAGTAACTTCAGGTGGTTCAGTAGTTATGGCAGCAGTTATGGCGGCTGGTATGGTTCCTCCGTTGGCAGTATTTGTAGCAACACTCTTGTTTAAAGATAAATTCACTGAAGAAGAACGCAACTCTGGTTTGACAAACATTGTTATGGGACTTTCATTCATCACTGAAGGTGCGATCCCATTTGGTGCAGCAGACCCAGCACGCGCTATCCCAAGCTTTATCGTAGGTTCAGCTCTTACAGGTGCTCTTGTAGGTATGGCAGGAATCAAATTGATGGCACCACACGGAGGTATCTTCGTTATTGCCCTCACATCAAATGCCCTTCTCTACCTTCTCTTCATCTTGATTGGTGCTGTGGTATCAGGTATCCTCTTCGGATTCCTCCGCAAACCACTTGATAAATAAGATATGACAAAACAATCTCGTTGTGACGGGATTGTTTTTTTGTGTCGTAGCAGATTTTTGTCAGGGTACCTATTTTGTGATAAAGTATAGGCAGAAATGGCTTATCTGTAGCTAATACGCTGTATAAAGAAACATAAGAGGTAAAATATGGTAAAAGAATACGATTATATTGTCATTGGTGGTGGTTCTGGTGGTATTGCCAGTGCTAATCGTGCTGCTATGCATGGTGCTAAGGTTATTCTCTTTGAAGGAAAAGAGGTCGGTGGTACCTGTGTCAATGTAGGTTGTGTGCCTAAAAAGGTCATGTGGTATGGTGCACAGGTTGCCGAAACCCTTCACCGTTATGCAGGCGAGTATGGTTTTGATGTGACGATTAATAAGTTTGATTTTGCAACGCTTAAGGCCAATCGTCAGGCTTATATCGACCGTATCCATGGTTCTTATGAGCGTGGTTTTGATAACAATGGCGTTGAACGTGTATACGAGTATGCAAGATTTGTTGACCCTCATAAGGTTGAAGTAGCGGGTGAGCGTTATACAGCACCCCATATCCTTATTGCGACTGGTGGTCACGCCCTTTATCCAAACATTCCAGGTAGTGAATACGGGATTACCTCCGATGGTTTCTTTGAACTAGATGAGGTGCCAAAACGTACAGCTGTTATTGGTGCTGGCTACATCGCCGTTGAGGTTGCTGGTGTTCTCAATGCTCTTGGAAGTGATACACACCTCTTTGTGCGTAAAGATCGTCCATTGCGTACCTTTGATAAGGATATCGTTGATGTTTTAGTTGACGAGATGGCCAAATCTGGTCCGACCCTCCATACACATGCAAATGCTACGGAAGTAGTGAAAAATGCCGATGATTCCTTGACCATTAGCTTTGATAATGGAGAAACGATTACTGTTGATTGCCTCATCTGGGCTATTGGACGCGCAGCCAACACCTCTGGTTTTGGACTTGAAAAGACAGGTGTTAAACTGACTGAAAAAGGAACAATCTATTCGGATGAGTTTGAAAATACATCTGTTCCTGGAATCTATGCCCTTGGCGATGTGACTGGTAAACTTGATTTGACACCAGTTGCAGTCAAGGCTGGACGTCAATTGTCAGAGCGACTCTTCAATAATAAAGCTGATGCTAAGCTTGATTACACTGATGTAGCCACTGTGGTCTTTAGCCATCCAGTTATTGGTTCTGTTGGCTTGACTGAAGAAAAAGCAATCGCCAAATATGGTGCGGAGAATATTAAGGTTTATAAATCAAGTTTCACTCCAATGTATACAGCCCTCGGAGACAATCGTCAGCCTTCAACTATGAAATTAGTAACGCTTGGTGAAGATGAAAAAATCATTGGTCTTCACGGTATTGGCTATGGTGTTGATGAGATGATTCAAGGTTTCTCTGTGGCTATTAAGATGGGAGCAACTAAGGCTGATTTTGATAATACGGTTGCCATTCATCCAACAGGTTCAGAAGAATTTGTAACGATGCGATAGAAAAGAAAAGTCTGTTAACTGAGAGTTTCAGACTTTTCTTTGTGTCTGAATGGCTTCAATTGAAAGTAATCGCAAGGGATTTCCTTGCGAATTTCCATAGCCTTTTTGGCTATGGAAACCATTCATCCAACAGGTTCAGAAGAATTTGTGACGATGCGATAGAAAAGTAAAGTCTGTTAACTAAGAGTTTCAGACTTTTCTTTGTGTTCAAATAGCAGCCTACACTTTGTGTGAAACTATAGATTGTCTAAATAAAAAAGGCCTTCAGGCCTTATTTTATTTAATTAAGTAGTTTCTTACTGCTGATATAAAGTAAAGAGATCCAGTGACAACAAATAGGTCATCAGGATTTGCTGATTCAGCTTGTGCTAGCCAGTCTCTATAGTCGGCTGCACGTTTGAAGTCTTGGGGATAGTCATCCAAGGGCAGTGCCTCAAAAAAGTCAAAGCTGGTTACCGTTATATCATAATCTTTCAATTCCTCTAGTAAGTCTGCCAAAGGCTTTCGTCTAAGTCCTGCAAAGAGGATATGTACCCTACGATTAGCGAAGTTATCTTTTAGTACCTGTTTTAAGCTGGCAATTCCTTGAGGGTTATGAGCGCCGTCTAGGTATATATTGTTCCCTATCCACTCACTGCGACCAGGCCAATGCGTCTCTTCAATCCCCTCTTGGATGCTCTTATCGGTAATCTTAGAAAATGTTTGAGCTAGGAGATGGGCAGCAGTGACAGCTAGCCCAGCATTGTTTTCTTGATGCTGCCCTAACATTGGAAGTTTAAGATTTGGACTTTCCCAATGGTCATAAGAAATTTGGATCGTTTGATTGTCCTTTGGAAGCAGCTGAATTTCCCTATCAATGATAGCTAAAGGTGCTTGTAGGTCATATGATTTTTGGTTGAAGAAATGTTCAACTTCTGCAGAGACACGCCCAAGTAAGATAGGTGTGTTTTCTCGCATGACGCCTGCTTTATGATTGGCAATGTCCAAAAGGCTATTGCCTAAGGTCTCAGTGTGATCAAAGCCAATCGAAGTACAGATGGCAAGCTCTGGCGAAAGAACATTTGTCGAATCAAGTCGTCCACCAATTCCAGCTTCAATGATAGCCATATCAACCTGTTTAAGGTCGAAGTAGAGGAACATGAGTAAGGTGACCAATTCAAATTCCGTTGGTCTGCCAAAATTAGTGTGCTCTTCTAAATCATCAAGAAGAACCTGAGCTTTCTCGACAAGGCTAATCAAATCCTTATCAGGGATTTCTGTGCCATTTATACTAATACGTTCGTTGAAACGAGTAATATAAGGGGAGGTAAAGGTCCCGACCTGATAGCCTGACTTTGTTAGGATATTTTGTAGGTAGCTTGTTGTTGATCCCTTACCGTTGGTCCCGACAATATGCACCGTTGGAAAGTGAGTCTGAGGATTTCCGGCTTGTTTCAAAAGCCAACGCATACGTTCGAGTTGAGGGCGACGGCCATTGCCCTTGAAAGAATGGATAAAATTTAGAGTTTCTGTATAGTTCATAGAATTATAGAAAAAAGGCAGGGTTTCCTAGCCTTTTACATGTCTTAGTTAGAAGCGGCGTCACCAGTTGTTACGCCACCAGTAGTCGCATTGCCAGATGTTGTATCTGCAGTAGCTGCTGATGAAGAGGTAGTCGTATTGCCACCCGTTGTTGTGTCTGCAGATGACGAATAGGTGTTAGTTCCTGCTTGGCTACTTGTTTGTGTTTCTGAATCAGTCGCATTGCCATAACTAGATGAAGCGGCGCTTGATTCTTGAGTCTTATTATTGCCTTCTTTGATGACTACAGTTGATTGATTGGCTGATGAATCAGAAGTGTCCTTATTTTTAGAGGCTGTGAAATTCATGATGGTGATTGAAGCCACGATGATTGACAAAATTGTCCCGACGGCAGTAAGGACTTTTTGGAAGGCAGTGAAGCCTTTTGTAACGTGTTCGGTCACCTTTGGGGCAGATTTTTTTTCTTCTTTTGATGAATGATTACGGCGTGAGTAATTTTCAGACATGATGCTCTCCTTAAAAATATTTCGTACTTTCTATTATATGATTTTCTCGCAAAAATTGCTAAAAAAATTATGCTATAATAAATAGTAAATAAAAATCGAGGAAAAATCATGATTTATTTTGATAATTCAGCCACTACGGTGCCTTATCCAGAGGCACTTAGAACCTATCAAGAAGTGGCTACTAAAATTTTTGGGAACCCATCCAGCCTGCACCAATTAGGAACATCTGCGACACGTATTTTGGAGGCTTCTCGTAAGCAAGTTGCGGACCTCATTGGAAAATCAGCCGATGAGATTTTCTTTACGTCTGGAGGAACCGAAGGCGACAACTGGGTCATAAAAGGAGTGGCTTTTGAAAAAGAACCTTATGGCAAACACATCATTGTTTCTGATATTGAACATCCTGCGGTGAAAGAGTCTGCCAAATGGCTTTCAGAGCATGGTTTCGAAGTGTCCTATGCACCCGTAAATGCACAAGGATTTGTGGATGTTGAAGCTCTTGCTGGATTATTACGCCCCGACACGATCTTGGTTTCGGTTATGGCCGTTAATAACGAAATCGGATCAATCCAACCTATTCAAGCTATCTCGGATATATTGGCTGATGAGCCGACGATATCTTTCCATGTGGATGCTGTTCAGGCTATTGGGAAGATTCCTGTATCAGCTTATTTAACAGACCGTGTTGACTTTGCAACTTTTTCTGGTCACAAGTTCCATGCTGTTCGAGGTGTCGGTTTTGTCTACAAAAAGGCAGGGAAAAAGATTACGCCACTCTTAACAGGTGGCGGTCAAGAAAAAGACTTTCGTTCAACGACTGAGAATGTTGCTGGCATTGCGAGTATGGCTAAGGCCTTGCGTTTAGTTACTGACAAAGAGGCGTTTTCTCTTCCGAAAATTGCCAAGATGAAAAAAATTATCTTTGACGAATTGGCTAAGTATGAGGACATTACTATTTTCTCAGGTGAGGGTGAAGACTTTGCGCCCAATATTTTGACCTTTGGAATCAAGGGTGTTCGTGGTGAAGTTATTGTCCATGCTTTTGAAGAGCATCAAATCTATATTTCAACGACATCTGCATGTTCATCTAAGGCGGGAAAACCAGCAGGGACTCTCATTTCTATGGGTGTTCCGACTAAATTAGCTCAAACGGCTGTACGTATCAGTCTTGATGATGACAATGATATGGGACAGGTAGAACAGTTTCTCACGATTTTCAAGCAGGTCTACGCCAAGACACAAAAAGTGAGATAGCAAGATTTAAGCAATTAAACAATAAAACTAAATTCAAATTTAAAAGGAAAAGGAATGACACTAACATATTCAGAAATTATGGTTCGCTATGGTGAATTGTCTACCAAGGGCAAAAACCGTATGCGCTTTATCAATAAACTTAGAAATAACATCAAGGATGTTCTATCCATCTATCCAGATGTTAAAGTGACTTTTGACCGAGACCGTGGTCACATCTACCTCAACGGTACAGACTATGAGCCAGTAGCAGAGTCTTTGAAGCAAATTTTTGGTATTCAAGCCTTTAGTCCTGTTTACAAGTTTGAAAAAGATGTCGAGGTCTTGAAAAAGGCTGTTCAAGACATTATGACTGGGCTCTATCGTGACGGTCTTACCTTTAAAGTGACTGCTAAACGTAGTGACCATGATTTTGTTCTCGATAGTCGTGAGCTCAATCTTACTTTAGGAAATGCAGTTTTTGATGTATTGCCTGACATCAAGGCTCAGATGAAGAGCCCAGATGTCAACCTTAAGGTAGAAATTCGTGCCGAGGCGGCTTATATTTCTCACGAGGAAATTAAAGGAGCAGGTGGACTACCTGTAGGGACTTCCGGTAAAGGAATGCTCATGCTTTCAGGTGGGATTGATTCGCCAGTGGCAGGTTATCTTGCACTTAAACGTGGTGTGGATATTGAAGCTGTCCACTTTGCAAGCCCTCCTTATACCAGTCCTGGTGCACTGAAAAAGGCTCAAGATTTGACCCGTAAGTTGACCAAGTTTGGTGGTAATATCCAGTTCATCGAAGTACCATTTACTGAAATCCAAGAGGAAATCAAAGAAAAAGCGCCTGAGGCTTATTTGATGACCTTGACGCGTCGTTTTATGATGCGTATTACTGACCGCATTCGAGAAGAACGTCGAGGTCTTGTGATTATCAATGGTGAGAGTCTTGGTCAGGTTGCTAGTCAGACTATGGAGTCTATGCAGGCGATTAATGCTGTTACATGTACGCCAGTGATTCGTCCAGTTGTCACTATGGACAAGTTGGAAATCATTGATTTGGCACAAAAAATTGATACCTTTGACATTTCCATCCAACCTTTTGAGGATTGCTGTACTATCTTTGCACCTGACCGTCCAAAGACTAATCCAAAAATCAAAAACGTTGAACAATATGAACGTCGTATGGATGTTGAAGCCTTGGTTGAACGTGCGGTTGCGGGAATCATGGTGACTGAAATCACACCTATTGAAGAAGCGCAAGACGAAGTGGATACACTTATCGAAGACTTGCTCTAATCTAGGAAGATATCGTACTAACATAGTAGTGCTTAGCTGCTACTAGAGTTAGGTATGTCGAAAAAGAAATGTCGATGTTGAGCTTTTACCCAGAAAGGAAAATACATGACTGTTTATAACATCAATTTAGGAATCGGTTGGGCATCAAGTGGTGTTGAGTACGCCCAGGCCTATCGTTCTACAATTTTCAAAAACACAGGTATTAAGGCCAAATTTGTCTTTATGGATATGTTCCTGCAGGACAATCTTTCAGATTTGACCCGTAACATGGGGTTTGAAGATGAAGACGTCATCTGGCTATACAGCTATTTTACAGACCTGAAAATTGCTCCAACGACCTATACTGTCAAGGATTTGGAAAAGGAAATCCCTTATGACATCACACGTCGTGAGATTAATGGTAAAGTGGTTAAGCTTTTTTGTGCCAAGGAAGATATTTTTTATGCAGCCTACTTGCGTAAAGAGGGTGAAGATATCGTTCACCGTGTGGAAAAAGTATCGCGTGGTTGCTTAATTCGTAAAGACTTTTACTCTTACACTAAGATGTTCACGGAGTACTACACCCCTGTAGATAACAAGGCACACCTCTATCAACGTCGTTTCTTCAATGAGGATGGTAGTGTTGCCTATGATGAAATTGTTGATGGTAAGGATAGTGTCTTCCGTTTCCCAGATAAGATTTTGTCTTCTAAGCATGAGTTTATTGCCTACTTCATGTCGCAACTTGGTCTAACTGACCAAGATATTGTCATTTTGGACCGTGCCACTGGCACGGGGCAGGCTGTTTTCCGTAATACTAAACCTGCTAAGCTTGGAGTTGTTGTCCATGCAGAGCACTTTAGTGAAAATGCTGTGACAGACAAGACTATTCTTTGGAATAACTTCTATGAGTACCAATTCAGCAATGCAGATAAGGTTGATTTCTTCATCACAGCGACAGAGCGTCAACGTAGCATTATGCTAGATCAGTTCAACAAATACACACCATTTACACCTAATATCGTAACGATTCCTGTGGGAAGTTTGGATAAACTGAGAGAGCCTGAGGGAGAGCGTAAACCATTCTCAATCATCACAGCTTCACGTTTGGCCAATGAAAAGCACGTGGATTGGTTGGCTAAGGCTGTTGTTAAGGCTAAAGAAAGTCTGCCACAAGTGAACTTTGATATCTTTGGTACAGGTGCTGAAGAAGCTAAGCTTAAGGCAATTATCGAGGAAAATCACGCTCAGGATTATATCCACCTCAAGGGTCACCAAGATTTAACAGAAGTCTACAAGGATTACGAACTTTACCTATCAGGTTCTAAGAGTGAAGGTTTTGGCTTGACACTTCTAGAAGCTGTTGGATCGGGCCTTGGTATGATTGGTTTTGATGTCCGTTATGGGAACCAAACTTTTATCAAGGATAATGAAAATGGTTACTTAATCCCTCGATTTGAAAAAGATGACGAGCTTGCTATTGTGGCTGCCTTGGCAGAGAAAATTGTAGCTTTCTTCAGTCGTTCAGATTTAGATCATGTTCATCAAGTCTCTTATGATATCGCCAAAGGCTTTTTGACAGAGGAAATCGAGCAGAAGTGGCTTAACTTAGTAAAGGAGATGACTAATCATGATTAATTTATTTGAGAACTATAGTCAAGGTAGTTGGGATCTCCATTACTCGCTGATTGTTGCTGGCTATGTAAATACAACAGTTTGTCTTTCAGATGATGGCTTTCTGCCTAGTGATGTGACCTCACCTTACCTTTATTTCACTGGTTTTGACAAGGTTCAAGGTTCTGCACTTTACTTTAATCAGGTTCCTGTGCCTGATTACTGGGAAATTTTAGGAACAAATAGCAACGCGGAAATCTTCCGTTTTGATAAGAAACGTGGTCATATTCACTATGCGCATCCTGCTCATCAGCGTCTAGTTAAAGCTGTGGATTGGTATGATGAGTCAGGTCGCCTGCGTGTGACTGATCGCTACAATAATAAGGGATACCGTTTCTCACAAACAACTTACAATGTTAAGCAAGAAGCGACCATTACTAGTTATTTCACTCCAGATAACAAGGAAGTTATCGTCATTAACCATTTGACCAAAGACGTTATCTTGAATTGGAAAGACAAGGTCTACATTTTCAAAAACAAATCGGAGTTTGTAGTCTTTTATCTTAAAGAAGCTGGTTATGATTTGCGACGTATCCTTTATAACTCCTTGTCAACGCCTTTCTTGACAGCTATGAATCTTCCGAATTCTGGTCAAGATGTCCTCTTCTGGCAAGAGCCTATCACTGATTCAGTCCCTGGGAATATGCGTCTCCTTCTTGATAGCAATCACCGTCAAACTAAGATTGTAGTGCAAGAATACACAGCATATACGAATCTTCTAAAGTTGGTTAGTCCAGAGCAGGCTTCTCGCGTGGCCTTTCTCGGATTCATGTATCCATTTGCCCGCCAGAACAACTTCCAAAATCAAGCGCTTATCTTGACCAACTCAGATCAGATTGAACACTTGGAAAGCATTGTTAGTGAAGTGCCTACCATGCACTACCATATTGGTGCAATCACTGAAATGTCAAGTCGTTTGATGGATTTAGCTAAATATAGTAATGTTAGCCTTTATCCGAATATTACAACAGAACAGGTTAAGCGTCTCTATCAAGAGGCTGATTTCTATTTAGATATTAACCACCAAAATGAAATCCTGTCAGCGACACGTGCTGCCTTTGAAAATAACCTGCTTATCCTGGCTTTCACGAACACAAGCCATGGTCCAGATTATACTGCACCAAGCAATATTTTCTCAGCTATGAATGCTGGGCAATTTAAACAAACCCTTAAAGAAGCCTTGGGCAACCGTGACTTCCTTAGTCACTTGCTTGATCGTCAACGTGAGCATGCTCATGTGGCGACACCAGAAGATTATAAGAAGGTTATTGGTTAGGAAAATGACACTAGAGGTTCGTAACATTTATCCTCTGACACCAACATTCAAGAAGGTCGCTTCACTTTATGAAGCGGCTTTTCCTGTGGAGGAGAGGCTCCCACTCTGGCAATTGTCTTGGAACAGTTTGAAAAATGGACAATCTTTCTTGGCTTATTTTGATCAGGGAGTTTTTATTGGTTTTACCTATGCAATCTGTACTGATAACCTGGTCTACCTTCTCTTTCTTGCGGTTGAGGAAAGTAAACAGTCGCAGGGTTACGGTAGTCAAATTTTGGCACAAGTTAGGGAAGAAGCAAGAGAACGACCGTGTGTGCTTACGATTGAGCCTATGGATGAGGAGCAAGTCTCTAATCGGGCTCAACGTCTAAAACGTTTAGCATTTTATGAACGAAATGGCTATCAGGCATTGAATCACTTCTATTTTGAAGGAACGGAGCGGTATCAGATTTTAATAACTGATAGGAGTCTTTCTTTAGATACGATTGAGCAAGATTTAGCTAAGACTTTCCTAGGAAGATATGGAATAAAAGTTGATTAGGGTAATCGTAACTTTGATAAATTTCAATGAGCAGAATAAGAATAATCAAAATAACTTTTTCTCTTGTCATTAGAGGGAAAAAATGATAGAATTGTAACGTTGACTAAATGCACGTCCTGTGCAACCGCACGACTACTGTTTGCAAGTGGGTTTGTCCCCGCAGTACTAGGCGAGTCTTCACAGAGGGAAACCTCAGACACATTAAAAATTTTAATAGGAGGTGCATCATGAGCACATACGCAATCATCAAAACTGGTGGAAAACAAGTTAAAGTTGAAGTAGGTCAAGCGATCTACGTTGAAAAAATCAACGCTGAAGCTGGATCAGAAGTAACTTTTAACGAAGTTGTTCTTGTCGGTGGTGATAAAACTGTAGTAGGTACTCCAGTTGTTGAGGGAGCTACTGTTGTCGGAACTATCGAAAAACAAGGTAAACAAAAGAAAGTTGTTACTTTCAAATACAAACCTAAAAAAGGTAGCCACCGTAAACAAGGTCACCGTCAACCTTATACAAAAGTTGTTATCAACGCTATCAACGCGTAAGTTAGCGACTAATCACTAAGAAAGGACACAATCTTATGTTGAAAACTCTTGAAAACTTGCAACTTTTCGCCCACAAAAAAGGTGGGGGTTCTACTTCCAATGGTCGTGATTCACAAGCTAAACGTCTAGGTGCTAAAGCAGCTGATGGACAAACTGTATCAGGTGGATCAATCCTTTACCGTCAACGCGGTACACACATCTACCCAGGTGTAAACGTAGGCCGTGGTGGTGACGATACACTCTTCGCTAAAGTTGAAGGTGTTGTACGTTTCGAACGTAAAGGTCGCGACAAAAAACAAGTATCTGTATACCCAGTTGCTAAATAATTAAGCTAAAGTCTGCACTTTTGTGTAGGCTTTTCTTTATGAAAAAAGGAGAATCCTATGCCTTTAAATCACTACCAACAAGAAGTAGGGCCAAGTCTAGCAGATGCCAGTCCAGGTAAAATGCCAGATGTTGCTCTATTAGAAGGTCGTTATTGTAACGTTGAACATTTGACAGTGGCAGAGCATTATGAGGACATTTTAGACTTTTACTTTACTAATCAGATTCTTTCTGATTGGACCTATATGTATGCCGATCCATTTGAATCTGAAGAAGCTGTACGTCAGTGTTTGGAGGATTATGAGCAATCCGATAACCCTTATTTCTTTGCCATCAGGGATAAGGCTTCAGGTAAGGTTCTGGGAACCTTTTCACTTATGGCTATTACACCAAAAAATCGTAGTGTTGAGATGGGACGAGTGATTTTAGCACCTGCTTTACAAAAGACTCGAGCAGCTACAGAAGCTCAATACCTGCTTATGAAATATGTCTTTGAAGATCTTAACTATCGTCGTTATGAGTGGAAATGTAATAGTCTCAACCGTCCTTCTGCCAATGCTGCCATGCGTTTAGGGTTCACCTATGAGGGGCGTTTTCGTAACCATGCTATCTATAAGGGACGTAGCCGTGATACGGACTGGTTCTCGATTATTGATAGTGAGTGGCCGGCACTTAAGAAACGATTTGAGAATTGGCTAGCTCCTGAGAATTTTGATGAAAAGGGACAGCAGAAATGTTCTTTGAGGGATTGTTAGCTGGCAATATAAGGGCTCTCTTCTGATGAAGGAGCCTTATTTTAGTGTTCTTAGACCTAAATCAAAGCTCCTACTTTTCTAGTGATTATTATTGCTGTCAAACTCAGTCTAAATACTCATTTTTCTGTCAATAATATTCCCATAATAAAGCATATTTATGCTATAATAAAGAGTAATTGTATCAAGGAGAATATGACTAATGGATTTAATTCGCGAAAAAGTATTTGTTAACCGTTACCACTATGATGTTCGTAACCATGAGTGGGAAAAAGAGAATGGTGTGCCTAAAACAAATGTTGAAGTAACTTTCCAGTTGCACAATAAAGATGAAGAAGCTAACAATACGTCTGTTGTAGCTGTTTTGCAATTTATGATTGTCCGTGATGAGTTTGTTATCTCAGGGATTGTTTCTCAAATGGACCATATTCAAAACCGTATCGTCAATGAACCAAAAGACTTCTCACAAGAAGAAGCAGAAGCCTTGGCTGCACCGCTCTTGGATACGCTTCAACGTTTGACTTATGAAGTAACTGAAATTGCCTTGGATCGCCCTGGTATCAACTTGGAGTTCTAAGATGTCTCTTGCAGTTATTACGGATTCATCGGTTAATCTCCCTGCTGAGATTCAGGGCCATGCTGATGTTTATGTTTTAGATATTCCAGTCATCATTGAGGGGCAGCCTTTTGTTGAAGGAAAAAACTTGGATGTCAATAAGTTTTATGAACAAATGGCAAACTCTGAGGAACTGCTCAAGACGTCACAACCAAATCTAGCTGACTTGGATAACTTGCTTATGGAGTTGGAGGCAGAAGGTTATACCCATGTCATTGGGCTTTTCCTTTCTTCAGGAATCTCTGGTTTTTGGGCCAATAGTCAGTTTTTGATTGAGGACCATGCCAAGTTGAAGATTGCTTTTCCTGATACAAAAATCACAGCAGCTCCTATGGGAGCTATGGTGAGAAACGTTTTGCATTGGTCAGCCCAAGGAATGTCTTTTGAGAACATTTTGAAGAAGCTTGAGGAGCAAGTTGACCAAACGACGGCTTATATTCTTGTGGATGATCTTAATCATCTGGTTAAGGGTGGCCGTTTGTCGAATGGTTCGGCGATTTTAGGAAATCTTTTGTCTATCAAACCTATTTTGAATTTTAATGACGAAGGAAAAATCGTTGTTTTTGAAAAGGTGCGTACAGAGAAGAAAGCTGTGAAACGTTTGGTTGCCCTAGCTGAGGAAAATCGTGAAATGGAACTTAGTATCCTTCACACCAATGCTCCTGAAAAAGCTGAAGATTTTAAAAAGCAGCTAGAAGCACAGGGAATTAGCGTTTCAACAGTGGTATCCTTATGTGCTGTAATTGCGACACACTTGGGTGAAGGAGCACTAGTACTAGGTATAACACCTAAATTTACCAAATAAGTACTATCCATCTGGAATGGGGTTTGTCTATGATTAAAATCAATAGAGAGGAAAAATGACATGTCTATTAAAGTTATTGTTGCTGGATTTAAAGGAAGAATGGGTTCAACTGCGGTTGAAATGGTCAAGGGAGATGACGAATTGACTTTGGCTGCCTTGCTTGACCCATTTGCGACAGAAAAAGAAGTGGACGGTGTTCCTGTCTTCACAGATAAAGCGGATTTGGTTGGCTTTGACGCAGATGTCTGGGTGGATTTCACTATGCCAGCTGTTGCCTATGAAAATACTCGTTTTGCTTTGGAGAATGGTTTTGCACCAGTTGTGGGTACCACAGGATTTACTGAAGCACAAATTCAGGAATTGACAGACCTTTCTAAAGACAAGTCTATTGGTGGTTTGATTGCCCCTAACTTTGCTATTGGTGCTATCCTTCTTATGAAGTTTGCGGCAGAAGCTAGCAAATATTTCCCAGATCTTGAAATCATTGAGCTTCACCATGACAAGAAAAAAGATGCGCCTTCAGGTACAGCAGTGAAAACAGCTGAACTTATTCGTGAGGTTCGCGAGTCTAAACGTCAGGGAGCTGAGGATGAAGTGGAAACCCTCGCTGGAGCACGTGGTGCTGAGTTTGATGGTTTCCGCATTCACAGTGTGCGTTTGCCAGGGCTTGTAGCTCACCAAGAGGTTATCTTTGGTGCCCAAGGAGAGGGCTTGACCTTGCGTCATGATTCTTATGACCGTATTTCCTTTATGGGTGGAGTTAACCTAGGTATTAAAGAAGTGGTTAAACGTGATCAGCTTGTTTATGGTTTGGAACATTTACTATGAGATTAAGTTATTTGCCTTCTGAATTTCAGAAGGCTTTACCAATATTAGAGAAGATTAAGGCTGCGGGTTTTGAGGCTTACTTTGTTGGTGGTTCGGTACGAGATGCCCTTCTTAACCGTCCCATTCATGATGTAGACATTGCTTCATCTTCATATCCTGAGGAGACCAAGCAGATCTTCGAGCGTACGGTGGATATCGGTATTGAGCATGGGACCGTTTTGGTCTTGGAAAATGGCGGTGAGTATGAGGTGACGACCTTCCGAACAGAGGACGTCTATGTAGATTACCGTCGTCCGTCTAGCGTGTCCTTTGTGCGTTCATTGGAAGAGGACCTCAAGCGTCGTGATTTTACAGTCAATGCTTTTGCTCTTAATGAAAATGCTGAGGTTATCGACAAGTTCGATGGGCTTGCTGATTTGGACAACCGTGTTTTGAGGGCTGTTGGTAAGGCTGAGGAACGCTTTAACGAAGATGCTCTTCGTATCATGCGAGGGCTACGTTTTGCAGCGAGTTTAGACTTTGATATCGAAGAAAAAACTTTTCAGGCTATGACCAGCCATGCCCCACTTCTGGAAAAGATTTCGATTGAGCGAAGTTTCATCGAGTTCGATAAGTTGCTTTTGGCCCCACATTGGAAAAAGGGAATCAAGGCACTTCTAGCGACTAAGGCTTATCAGTACCTTCCGGATTTTCAAGAAACTGCTGAAGAATGGCAGTCTTTTGTGGCAGACTATTTGGAGGACTTTAGATTTACAAGTTCTGAACAGGCTTGGGCGGCAACTCTTTTGGCTCTCAAGCATGATAATCCACGCTCTTTCCTTAAAAAATGGAAGACGTCTGTTAATTTCCAAAAGACAGTTCAGTCCTTGATTGAGATTTTCAATTTCCGTTTGGAGAGAGCCGTGACTAAACAAGATGTTTATCAGTATGGTAAGGAGCTCTTAGAGGCGGCTGAGACTTTGAGACAGGCTCAGGGCTTGGACGTCGATTATGAGCGCATTGCCGATTTGGATGGTCAGTTGCTAATCCATGATAAGCACGAAATCGTTGTGAATGGTGGCACGCTGATGAAGGAGCTAGGATTCAAACCTGGTCCCGACCTTGGACGTGTACTTAAAGCCATTGAAAATGCCATCGTTGATGGGAAACTAGCTAATGACAAGGAAGCCATTATGGCCTTTGTTCAAGCGATGAAATAAGTCTAGTGACGTTATAAAAATAAAACACCGCTACAGAGCATGCGTAGGATCCGTAGCGGTGTTATTTGTAAGAAGGAAGTAAGATGTCAGATTTTATTGTTGAAAAATTAACCAAGTCCGTTGGAGACAAGACGGTTTTTAAAGAGATTTCATTTATTATCCATGATTTGGATCGTATTGGGATTATTGGTGTCAATGGGACAGGTAAGACAACCTTGCTAGATGTTGTCTCTGAGCGTATTGGTTTTGATGGTGATGTGTCACCTTTCACTAAGGCTAATGGCTATAAGATTGCTTATTTGACTCAGGAGCCAGAATTTGATGACAGCAAGACAGTGCTTGATACAGTCTTGTCATCAGACCTTCGTGAGATGGCTTTGATTCGTGAATATGAAACCCTTATGGCAGATTATTCTGAGGAGAATCAGGCTCGCTTGGAGAAGGTTATGGCTGAGATGGATAGTCTAGATGCTTGGTCCATTGAGAGCGAGGTTAAGACAGTCTTGTCTAAGTTGGGATTGTCAGACCTCTCGCAAAAGGTCGGGGATCTCTCAGGTGGTCTTCGTCGTCGTGTGCAGTTGGCTCAGGTTCTCTTGAATGATGCAGATCTCCTGCTCTTGGATGAGCCAACCAACCATTTGGATATTGATACTATTGCTTGGTTGACGAATTTTCTTAAGTCTTCTAAAAAGACGGTACTCTTTATTACCCACGACCGTTATTTCTTGGACAATGTAGCCACACGTATCTTTGAGTTAGACCAGGCTAATCTGATTGAATACCAGGGGAATTATCAAGACTATGTGCGTCTAAAGGCCGAACAAGATGAACGAGATGCAGCAGCCCTTCACAAGAAAAAGCAACTCTATAAGCAGGAGTTAGCATGGATGCGAACGCAACCACAGGCACGTGCAACCAAACAACAAGCTCGTATCAATCGCTTTAAGGATCTTAAGGGTGAGGTTCACCAAACGGTCAATAATGACGATCTTGAAATTAACTTTGAGACCAGCCGTATTGGTAAGAAGGTAGTGAACTTCGAGCATGTCGATTTTGCTTATGAAGATGGCAAGCAAATTCTCAGTGATTTCAATCTTATCATGCAAAATCGTGATCGTATCGGTATTGTTGGGGATAATGGTGTCGGAAAATCGACCTTGCTCAATCTGATTAATGGTGACCTTGTGCCTACAGCTGGTGTCCTAGATATTGGTGAGACGGTACGTATTGGTTATTTCTCACAGCAAATTAAAGATATGGATGAGAGCAAGCGTGTCATTAACTACTTGCAAGAAGTTGCAGATGAAGTTAAGACAACGGTTGGGACAACCAGTATCACAGAGCTCTTGGAGCAATTCCTTTTCCCTCGTTCTACCCATGGGACACAGATTGCCAAGCTCTCTGGTGGGGAAAAGAAACGTCTTTATCTACTTAAGATTCTGATTGAAAAGCCTAACGTTCTGCTCTTGGATGAGCCGACAAATGATTTGGACATTGCAACTTTGACGGTTTTGGAAAACTTCCTTAATGGTTTTGGCGGCCCTGTCGTTACCGTAAGTCACGACCGCTATTTCTTGGACAAGGTAGCTAACAAGATTCTAGCCTTTGAAGAGGGTGGTGTTCGAGAGTTTTTTGGTAACTACACAGACTACCTTGATGAAAAAGCCTTCTTACAAGAGCAATCAGCCCTCCTCGAGAAGGAAAAAGAGCAAGCTAGCGTTAAAGTTGAGAAAGTCAAAGAAGACAAAAAACGCATGAGCTACTTTGAAAAACAAGAGTGGGCGACCATCGAAGATGAGATTGCTGACCTTGAAGCCAAAATCGAAGAGATTGAAGCAGCCATGCTTGAAAATGCTAGCGATTATGGACAGTTAGCTACCCTTCAACGTGATTTGGATGCTGCTAACGAAACCCTACTTGAAAAGTATGAACGCTATGAGTATTTGAGTGAGCTAGAGGGATAAGCTCTTTAGTAATCAAAGTATGACAAAAGCCCTGCATTTGCAAGGCTTTTTTATGTTTATGTAGTGTCTGGTTTCTTCTTACCACAAGCGGAATGAAAAGGAAAGGACTGAAACACCCGTAAAGATAATTAAGGAAGCTACCAAGCGCCCAATAAGAAAGGCTGAGAAAAACGGAGCACTAAAGAGTAAGAGCCCAAATACCAGACAAATTAAGGCGATTGACAGGGCAGGTTGTCCTGAGAAGCCGAATTGACGTTGGCGATGAGCTTGAAAGCCTTGTGTAAAGGCTGAGACAAGAAGCCACCAAGCGATAATGGTTACAGCTACACCTGAGAGCACCCATGCTGATGTTGATAGCAAAATAATCCCAAAAACAATGGAAATGATACTCTGAAGCAGTTGGAAGAAGGAGCGGTTTTCGTTATCTCGTTTAAAATAAACCATGAGACTTGAAACACCAGATACCAGCATCACTAGGGCAAACAGCCAACCAACGATGGCAAGAAGGTTTGTAGGATTAGCGAAGAAAAAGACACCCAAGAGTGTAATGAGAATGCCACTAATCAATGTAAAACTTTTCATAGGCTACCTCTTATTAATTTTTCTTAATACTACTAAATAAGTATCAAATTGTCAAACAAAGACCTACTTTAGAGTGGCTTGATGTTATAAGTGTAGGTGGCAGCTTTTCTGGTTCTCGTAGCTACCTGACGACCTGTTTTTTGGAAGAGGTGTTTAAAGCGGCGCAAGAAATTTGTGGAATCCATCTTGAGGTAGTCTTCATTAAAGGTACCAAAAAGTTGACGGTAGGTAGTCAAGGTGTTTTCCTCGGGCATAATGGAAAGGATAGTTGGATAGTATTCGAGTCGTCCCTTGATACGTTTCATAGCTGTTAAGAGGATTTCCCAGTGGTCAAAGGCGAGGTCATCATGTGATAGTTGTTTTTCACCATCAACAAGTTGCAGTCGACCGTCTACCATGGCGATGTCTAACCAATGCGTAGATGCTGCATCGTCGGCAGCCTTTTCCACTTGAATGTCATTAAAGGTCATAAAGCAGAGATAAGCCACTGTAATGGTCCACATTCGAGGATCCCGATAAGGTGTTCCCACTGTAATGAGTTGCTCAATGTGGTCAGGATTGAGTTTAACGGATGTTTCTTCCTGTACTTCGCGACAGACAGCTAGATTGAGATCTTCTTGCTCCTGAACGAAGCCACCACTGAGGGCGTATTTCCCCATGAAGGGATGGTTTTTTCGCTTGATAAGTAAGGTTTGGACTCTTCCTTCATAATAGCGGAAGATGACCGAGTCAACGGTCACTGAGGGCTTAACGTACTTATCCTCTTCCTCTCGCCTATAGATGTCCAAAAATTCCTTTTCACTACCAGAGTTTTCGAAGGTTTTAGTCATAGGTTTCCTCCTTTATTTATTGTAAGTGCAAATGATGAGTGCTTTACACCAGTCTTCTAAATCTCGATGTGTAGACGTTCCTTGATTGCTTTTTTGGCATTGTGGTAGTTGTCCGCAAAGAAGCTGTCGCTATTACTATTTTCCCCTAAAATAACAATTTTATCTTTGAATGGTGATAGGAGGTTTAAGAGATGCTTGGTAAACCAGTCACGTGTTTGATTATCGGCCATAGTCATGTCACGGAAACCATCATCTACATAGTTTGATTTTGGCAGAATCACAAAAATCAAATCCCACTTTTCACGGGCCTGAGTTACCTGATAGAGACGATCCAACATGTCGAACTCTTCTTGGGAGATATTTTCTTTCAAATAGTAGTCAATATAGACCTTAGTGACTGTTGAATTGGTATCGGCAAAGATAAGTCCTGAGTGTTGCCCTTTGTCAATGATATCAGAGGTCTGGGCATATTGATCTGTTAGGAGGTGAATATAGTCGTTGGTATCTAACTCGTCATCTCGTACATTATACTTTTCTTGATATTCCCTAGCATATTCCAGAGAGCAGGGAGCATTGTAAGTGCGGGCCAAATCCTTAACAAGAGTAGTCTTTCCACCGCTAGCAGAGCCCACAACAAGGACCTTGCGCGTAAAGTGGCGACGGAAAGGCTTGGTGATAAAACGCCAATTTTCCATCGGATTGTCTCGAATCTCAGTAGCAGAGATATTGATAATAGACCGTTCGATGAGTTCTACCTGAGCTTGAGGGTAATAGCGATTGAGCTCAGTCACATACTCTGGCTCTCCAACATAGAAGGTAATCTTTTCAGGATCATCCGTATTCTTAGCGATAAGCTCTTTGACACGATTAACCCAAGGCACCCAGCCCTCTGGATAGGCTGGCATCCCAGCTTCGTCTAGTTTATCCACAACGACTAATTCATCATCATAGAAGACTTCTCGAACATAACGGAAACGTCGATTGAGTGATAGGCCTGCGCGTGTCCCACGATCTTCTTGTGTGTTGCTGCCACTTACGATGACGAGCACATTGTCATTAGCGCGTTTTGCCTTGGTAATGAGGTCAACGTGTCCAACGTGCATTGGAGCGAAAGTTCCAAAAACAATGCCGATGCGCTTTCCAGATAATTGTTTTCTTTTCATAAAAATGATCCTTTTTGAGATTTAGTAAAATTACTAAATTCATGATAACATAGTTGGTAATCTTTGTAAATGTAAAAATAGTAAATTTACTAAATTATTTTCAACACATTTTAGCCTTAAAGTTCAAAAAAAGTTTAAAAAATTTTGGAGAAAAACTAGAAAAATGGAATCCGCTTACATTGTTGAATTGATAACATTTTAGGATTAACTTAAAAAAGAGAGGTCACTTGCTATGTCATAAAACCTAACATAAAAATCAAAAAAATAGCAGAAAATACTTGACAAGAAGATTCTGAAAATTTATACTATTCATGTAATTAAATTACTAAGGTAATTATTTGAAAGGAAACATTGATATGACAACAGGTAAAGAGTACGTTGCTAGCGTTTTTGAAAAAGTGAAAGCTCAAAATGGCCATGAGGCTGAGTTCCTTCAAGCAGTTGAAGAAGTTTTCGATTCACTTGTTCCTGTCTTCGATAAATATCCTAAATATATTGAAGAAAACCTTTTGGAACGTTTGGTTGAACCAGAACGTATCGTTTCATTCCGTGTGCCATGGGTTGACGATAAAGGACAAGTACAAGTAAACCGTGGTTTCCGTGTACAATTCTCATCAGCTATTGGTCCTTACAAAGGTGGTCTTCGTTTCCACCCATCAGTAAACCAATCAATCATCAAATTCCTTGGTTTCGAACAAATCTTTAAAAACTCATTGACTGGTCAACCAATCGGTGGTGGTAAAGGTGGATCAAACTTCGATCCTAAAGGTAAATCAGATAACGAAATCATGCGTTTCTGCCAAAGCTTCATGACTGAATTGAGCAAACACATTGGTGCAGATACAGACGTACCTGCAGGTGATATCGGTGTTGGTGGACGTGAAATTGGTTACCTCTATGGCCAATACAAACGTCTTCGTAATGAGTACACAGGTGTTCTTACTGGTAAAGGTTTGAACTGGGGTGGATCACTTGCTCGTACAGAAGCAACTGGTTACGGTGCTGTTTACTTTGCAGAACAAATGCTTAATGCACGTGGTGAAAACTTTAACGGTAAAACAGCAGTTGTTTCAGGTGCTGGTAACGTTGCCATCTACGCTATTGAAAAATTGCAAAGCCTTGGTGCTAAAGCGGTAACATGTTCTGACTCATCTGGTTTTGTTTATGATCCAGACGGAATCGATGTTGACTTGTTGAAAGAAATCAAAGAAGTTAAACGTGAACGTATCGTTAAATATGCAGAAGCTCGTCCAAATGCAACCTTCACACCTGCTGGTGGTGAAAAGACAGTTTGGTCTATTAAAGCTGACTTGGCATTCCCATGTGCAACTCAAAATGAATTGGATGAAACAGATGCAGAAACACTTGTAGCAAATGGTGTATTGGCTGTTTCAGAAGGTGCTAACATGCCTTCAACTTTGGGAGCTATTGATGTCTTCCTTAAAGCTGGTGTATCATTTGGTCCTGCCAAAGCTGCTAACGCTGGTGGTGTTGCTGTATCAGCTCTTGAAATGGCACAAAACAGCGGACGTACACAATGGACATTCGAAGAAGTTGATGCTAAACTTTACGATATCATGAAAGGTATCTACGAAAATGCTGCAGCAGCTGCTAAAGAATTTGGTCATGAAGGTAACCTTGTTGTGGGTGCCAACATCGCTGGATTCCTTAAAGTTGCAGACGCTATGTCAGCTCAAGGTATTGTTTAATTAACAGCCTTGACCTGATTGATAAGCCTCTCGATAAAATAAGAAAAGAAGCCTGCGGGTTTCTTTTTTTGTTTAGACAGACTTAGGAGGAAGAGGAGTTCTGTACTTTTTTTGGTATAATACCTTGTAAGAAATCTCTTTCTAGAGCAGATTTTGATGAATTAGAGTACGAGAGGAATAATTTTGAGTGTTGGAAAGGATCCCTGTGGGGCAAAAGAAAAGAAGTATACTAATCAGACAATCATTCTAATAAGTTTCTTAATCAGTATGGTGTCAATACTGCCTATGTTCTTTTTTAGGGACAAGCTTTATGGTGATGATATTGTCTTTCACATTAACCGACTGTTATCTTTGGATACTGTCTGGAAGAGTCCTATCAATTTTACGACTAACGGAGGGACCGGACAATTAATCAATACCTTTTATCCCTGGTTAACTTATTATCCTATTTTCATAATCTATAAGCTGACTCAGTCGGTCTTTGTAGCCTGGATGAGTTTTCAGTTGCTTGTTCGCTTTGTAACTTGTTTGCTTAGTTTTTACGGATTACGTTTATTGAACTATTCTGATAAACAGGTGATGATATTTGCTACCTTTTATCTCTTTTCGGGGTATTTCTTGCACAATTCTTATTACCGGGCAGCCGTTGGCGAAACGCTAGCGATGATTTTTCTACCTCTAGTTTTCGTTGGCGTTCGTTTGATAACTTTTGGAGATTACAAGAAATGGTGGATCTTGACTCTTGGGATGCTTGGTTTAGTATATTCCCATGTCTTATCGGTCCTTTTGGCTTCTGTTGGGATTTTCTTTGCGGTGGTAATTAGTTTTTGGATTTGGGATAATAAAAAAGAACGTGTCCTAGGATTTCTTAAGGCCACCCTTGTCACTCTTAGTATGTCTCTAGCTTTCTTTGTTCCTATGATAGAGCAATTCAAGTATGTCACTCTACGAACGACTTTTAAACCGCTCCTATCAAAGACTGCTTTAAGTCTGGCAGACAACTGGGAGTTGATTCTAAAAAGTGATTTAAGGACTCCATCAGTTAATCTTCTCTACCTCCTGGGCCTAGTGCTAAGCCTGATTTTTACTAAGCGTTTTGTTAAGGTTGGGGAAGCTAGAATTTACCTTTTTATTTCTTTTATTTTAGCTTTTTTAACCTTGAAAAGTTTTCCTTGGCAGTTCTTACAGGCAAGTCCAGTGTCCAACCTTCAATTTCCTTGGAGATTATGGAGTTTTGCTCTGCTTTTCTTCAGTTTAGCTTTGGCGAATATCTTAGAAAATATTTCTATAAAGGCATCGACAATACTTGTCTTGTTAGGTCTTTGTCTAAATATGTTTCAGATTGTTACTGTTCAAGATAAGATGACTAAAGCAAAGAATATATTGCCAAGTCATACAAAAGTCACGAGAGAAATGCTGGCCAAGGGAACTTATAAAAATATAAATGGGGATTATACCAATAAAGAAGTGCCTTTTGGCTTTGTCTTTGACAAACATCTTTTCTTGGATAATCAGGAAATCAAGCCATTCATCAGCCGTTCTCCCAACGAGCTAGTACTTACGGTGACCAACGAGTCTAAAGAATCTAAGGTCTTGTCGTTGCCAGTTTTCTACTACAAAGGACAAGAAGCGAGGATTGATGGAAAGCGAGTAACTACTTACTTAGCTAAGGAAAAGAATCCAACTAATCTAGTCTTACCACCAGGTAAACATGGTGTTGTTTTGACCTATAGCTATACTACAGTTGCTAAAGTGGCAATGAGTGTTTCAACTATTAGTCTTTTGGTTTTTATTGGTTATTTGTATAGAGTGAAGAAAGATGACTAAAAAGGAGCCTGCGGGTTTCTTTTTTTGTCTGTTTTACTAGAGGGTGGGCCTTTTGATATAATAGGTCAAGGTGATTTATTTGGAATGAAGACCTTTGGTTCCGATAAAAGAAGGATATATCATTTCATAGTTTAGATAAGAAAAGGGAGTAAATAGATGATAAAAACTATCGTAAAGGATGTCTTTTTCCTTGGACAAAAATCGACAGAAGCGACTAAAGAAGACCTCTATTTGGCTAAAGATTTGCGTGATACATTGGAGTTTCATAAGGATGCCTGTGTGGGTATGGCTGCCAATATGATTGGAGTTAAAAAGCGTGTCATTATCGTCAATATCGGTTTTGTTAATCTAGTCATGTTTAATCCTGTTTTAGTCAGCAAGTCCTCGCCTTTTCAAACAGAAGAGTCTTGTTTGTCTTTAGAGGGCAGTCGTCCAACCAGACGTTATGAGTCGATTGAGGTAGCTTATTTAGATGAACAATGGATGCCTAAACAGTTAAGTTTTTCTGGCATGCCAGCCCAAATTATTCAACATGAATTGGACCATTTGGAGGGTATTATTATTTAGATAGCCTAGCTCAAGCGTTGTTAGGTTTTAGAGTCCAAAGCCTTAATAATCACAGTTACGGGAGTGAGAGTGGAAAGCAATATTCTTTTTCACTCTTTTTTAGTTCTCATAAGAACTTTTCTTCTTGACAATAGTTCTCATAAGAACTAAGATAGTTTCCATGAGAATTATTCAAGGAGGAACTTGCGATGCATGGAAAAGATCCTTTTAGTGACTTCAGAGAAATCATCAATGCTATGGAATCTCGCGTGCAAGAGTTAGGGAAGGTCCACGGTGTTGAACATTTAGCCGGCCCACAAGGATTTGCTGTCAGGTACTTGTTTGAGAACCAAGATAAAGAAATATTTATCAAAGATATCGAGAAAAGACTATCTATTTCCAAGTCTGTGGCTAGTAATCTGGTCAAACGTATGGAGAAAAATGGTTTTGTTGAATTGGTGACATCTGACAAGGACAAACGCTACAAGTATGTTCATCTGACAGACTTGGGTAAAAAGAAGGCCAAAGATGTTGGACATTTCCGAGAGGCTATCCATGAACAGTTGTTAGATGGTATTTCGAAAGAAGATGCTGAAACAGCCTTTCGAGTCTTTCACCAAATTCGTAAGAATTTAGAGAAAAATAAGGAGTAACTTATGTTTAAAATTTTTAAACGTTTGACAGCAAAAGAGTTAAGCATGATTGTCTTAGCTGTGATATTTGTTTGTTTGAATGTCTATCTAAACTTGAAAATTCCAGACTATATGTCTGACATTACGACCCTCTTATCAACCAAGGGGACTAAGGCGTCAGATATTTTTGCCTGGAATACAGATGCCCCAGGGATGCGAATGCTTTTAATGTCCTTTGCGGGCTTTATGGCCTCAGTAGTGGTTGGTTTCCTAGCTGCCAGAACAGCAGCAAGTTTTACAACCCGTCTTCGTGATGATATCTTCCATCAAGTTCTAGATTTTTCGGATGCAGAGATTAAGCAATTCTCCATTCCTAGTCTTTTGACCCGCACGACAAATGATATTACCCAATTACAGATGGTACTGACCATGGGACTACAGGTCATTACACAGGGGCCTATCATGGCCATTTGGGCGATTACAAAGATTGCCGATAAAAATGGAAATTGGCTCCTTGCCTTGCTTGTCGCTGTGGCAGTGATTGCCATTCTCATGCTCTTCCTCTTAATTATGGTTATGCCTAAGCAACGCTTGATTCAAACTCTGACCGATAAACTGAATAGCGTAACGCGTGAATCTCTTACAGGAATTCGTGTGGTGCGTGCCTACAACGCCGAAAGTTATCAAGAGGATAAATTTGAAAAGGCCAATACTGATTTGACCCAAAACAACCTCTTTATCGGTCGTTCTTTTGCCTTGCTGACACCCGTGATGACTGCTGTATCAAGTGGTTTGACACTGGCTATTTATTGGATTGGTGCACATTTGATTGAAGATGTTAAGATTCCAACAGATCCAACTAAGATTGCTGGTGCTATGGAAAATAAGGTCCATCTCTTCTCAGACATGGTGGTTTATTCATCTTATGCCATGCAGGTTGTGATGGGATTCATGATGATGATTGTTGTTTTCTTCCTTCTTCCACGTGCAGTTGTAGCAGCTGGTCGTATCAATGAAGTTCTAGATACCCAATCTTCAGTCTCTTATCCTGAAAATAGTTCTGAAAAACCTAAAGAAGTGGGTACTGTCGAATTTGATGATGTTTCCTTCCGTTATTCTGAAACTTCAGAGCCTGTTTTGGAGCAAGTTAGCTTCAAAGCTAAAAAAGGTGACACGGTTGCCTTTATTGGTTCGACTGGATCTGGTAAATCAACGCTTGTCAACCTTATCCCACGTTTTTATGATGCCACGCAAGGAACGATCAAGGTTGACGGTGTCGATGTGCGACATTATGACCATGAAACCTTGCACAATATAGTCGGTTATATTCCACAGAAGGCAGTGCTTTTCTCAGGTGATATTACGTCAAATATGACGATGGGAACGAGCAATAACAGTCCCCTTGATGATGCTAAGATTTGGGAAGCCCTCGAATTGGCTCAAGGAAAAGACTTTGTTGAAAATAAAGAAGGTCAACTTAAAGCAGAAGTTGCCCAAGCTGGGTCTAACTTCTCAGGTGGACAGAAGCAACGTTTGGCTATTGCGCGTGCCTTGGCACGTAAGCCTGAAATCTTGATTTTCGATGATTCCTTCTCAGCCTTGGACTATAAGACCGATCGTAAGTTACGTCAAGAATTGGCTGAAAAAACACAAGATATGACCAAGTTGATTGTTGCCCAACGTATCTCTACTATTATGGATGCGGACCAAATCTTGGTACTTGACCAAGGTAAGGTCGTTGGTCAAGGAACTCACAAGGAACTCTTGGCAGATAATGAGGTTTACCAAGAAATTGCCTATTCACAATTGTCTAAGGAGGAGTTAGAAAATGGAAAATAAGCCAAAAACATCATCCTATAAACGCTTAAAACCCTATATTAAAGGTTTCCAAATTCCGTTTGTCCTTGCGATTTTTGGAGCAATTATTTCAGCGGTCATTACAGTTATTGGACCAGATAAGCTTAAAGAAATTACCAATACTATTACTGAAGGTATTACACCTACTAAAATGGGAACGATTCCAGGCATTGATTTGGATAAGGTGGCAAGCATTGCTATGACCTTGGCTGTTCTCTATGCCATTTCAGCTATTGTTGGTTACTTACAAAGTTTTACGGTTGCGACGGTTACACAACGCTTTTCACAACGTTTCCGTACAGCTATCCAAAAGAAAATCAATAGTGTCCCTCTTAATTATTTCGACAGTCATTCTCAAGGGGACACCCTCTCTCGTGTGACTAATGACGTTGACCTTTTAGGGCAATCGCTTAGCCAAGGCTTAGGTACCTTGATAACTTCAAGTGTTCTCTTGGTAGCAGCCATTATTATGATGTTCTACTCAAATGTCACTATGGCTTTCACTGCGATTGGTTCTGTATTGATAGGTTTTGTTCTGGTAGTCTTCATCATGGGCTTCTCGCAACCACTTTTCAAGCGCCAACAAGAAAATTTGGCTAATATTAATGGTTATATTGAAGAAATTTACACGGGTCAAGCAGTCGTAACGAGTTACAATGCTGCTCAAGAAAGTAGTCAAGCTTTTAAGGGGCTTAATGATAAACTCTATAAATCGATGTGGCAATCACAGTTTATCTCAGGTATTATGATGCCACTTATGATTTTCATTGGGAACTTTGGTTATGTCATGGTCTGTCTTGTGGGTGCTATCAAAGTTATTGATGGTAGCTTGACGATTGGTGATGTGGTAGCCTTCATGACCTATGTTCGTATCTTCTCACAACCTCTTTCTCAAATTGCACAAGGAATTACACAACTCCAATCAGCTACTGCAGCCATTGGTCGTATCTTTGAATTTTTGGAAGAAAAAGATATGGACGACGAGTCAGCTAAGACAGCTGAGTTGACAGATACTAAAGGTCAAGTAGTCTTTGACCATGTTTCCTTTGGTTATACTCCTGAAAAGACTATTATTCATGACTTTTCAGCTCTTGCTAAGCCAGGTCAAAAGATTGCAATCGTTGGTCCAACGGGTGCTGGTAAGACGACTATTGTTAACCTACTTATGAAGTTCTATAACATCGACCAAGGTCGTATCACCATTGACGGTGTGGATACTAATGACATGAAGCGTGAAACTGTTCATGATCAATTCTCTATGGTGCTTCAAGACACTTGGCTCTTTGAAGGTACTATTCGTGATAATTTGATTTACAACCAAGAGAATATTTCTGATGAGCAAGTTATTGCTGCAGCCAAGGCCGTCGGTGTTCACCACTTCATTACCACACTTCCAACGGGTTATGATACTTATTTGGATGATTCTGTGACCTTATCAGTTGGACAGAAGCAGCTCTTGACCATTGCACGTGCGCTTCTTAAGGATGCCCCTCTTCTTATCTTGGATGAAGCGACATCATCGGTTGATACCCGAACAGAAGAATTGATTCAAAAAGCCATGGACAAGCTTATGGAAGGGCGGACTTCCTTTGTCATTGCCCACCGCTTATCAACCATTCGAAATGCTGACCTTATCCTTGTGATGAAAGATGGTAACATTATTGAACAGGGCAATCATGATGAGCTCATGGCAGCAGATGGTTTCTATGCTGATCTTTATAATAGTCAATTTACAGAAGAAGTTGCCTAAACTTTTCTTATAAAATTATAAGATTTTACAAAAGGCCATAGAACGTATGACTGTCAGTCATGCGTTTTGTGTTATACTGAAAAAAACAGACAGATTAGGAGATTATGATGCAATATCGCAAAGCAAGACTAGACGAAGTTCAGGAAGTTGCACAAGTATGTGCCGATGCCTTTGAAGATTACCCCTATCTTTCAATGATTGCCAGTAATTTAAAGAAGCCTGAACAGTATCAGGAATTTGTCTTAGCCTTGCAGGAAATATTGGTGCGTTTGGCGATTAAACGGGACTCATGTTTGGTGGCTGAAAAGGATGGTCGCATTGTTGCGGCAGCTATTTTACAACATCAGACGATTTCTATGCTTAATTATCTTCAAAATGGGGCGACCAAGCTTTTCCGTTTTATAAGCATCACTAAGTTGTTCAAGTATTTTAACTTTGTTGAAGAGTCCGAAAGACATCTGGAAGATTCTGCAGAATACGACTGGTACTTGATGATGTTGGCGGTGACTCCAGATTATCAAAGAAAAGGGATAGGAAGTCGCTTTTTGCTTGAAGGGGTTGAACCTTTTGTGCGTAGTACAGGCGGTCACAGTCTTGGTTTGATTACCAATCGCGATTACAATGTACCTTTCTACGAGAAAAATGGTTACAAGCAATGTGGTTATAAGGTCTTGACCTATGAAACACACAAACTAGGCAACTGGCCTTTTGTCAAATCACTTGATGCATAGCCTTGTGCTATTTAACTTAGATAAGCAAAATAAATCTGGCTTCGGCTGGATTTTTTTCTTAGCTTTAGAGTCCTTCTTGTCTGGCTCATTCCTTATTTTTAAGCCTAACTATGCTATAATTAGGAAACGCTATTAGAGGAGGTTTATATGTCAACTCCAAGTATTTATGGGGAATATGCTCAGTATCTCCCCAAGATTTTACAAGAAATAACAGACCCGATTATTGCGGCTAATATAACTAGCAAAAAAGAAACAGGCTTTAAACTCTATGAACATTTTATTTCACGAATCAAAGAAAGCGATTCTATGCGTGAAAAGTGTCGTAGGAAAAATTTGCCTGAAACCAGCCAATCTGCTCTCAAGGAAATTCGTGATAGTATTGGGATTCGAATTGTTTGCGGCTTTGTCGATGATATTTACAAAACTATCGATGTCATCAAGGCTATCCCTGGCGTTTCCATCTATAACGAGAAAGATTACATTTTAAATGCTAAGCCCAATGGCTATCGTTCTTACCATCTCATTTTGGAAGTAGAAACCGAGTTTCCAGATGTTCTAGGAAATGAGAGAGGAACCTATTTTGTTGAGGTTCAGTTACGGACCATTGCTCAGGATTCCTGGGCCAGTTTGGAGCATCAGATGAAATACAAGCACGACATCAAGAATCCAGAAATGATTACCCGTGAGCTTAAGCGCTGTGCGGATGAATTAGCTTCATGCGATTTGACCATGCAGACCATCCGTAACTTAATTCAAGAAGGAGGGGACTAGAATGGCTTTGAAAATTCTACTAGCTGAGGATGAGGAAGCTCTTTCTCGAGTTTACAAGGCGGCTCTTGAGCATCAAGGCTATGAGGTGGATCAGGCCTTTAACGGTCAAGAGGCAGTTGACCTAGCCGCACAGAATGCCTATCAAGTAATGATTATGGATATCATGATGCCCATTAAAACAGGCATTGAGGCCCTGAAAGAGATTCGCTCCTTTGGGAATACGACGCATGTCATTATGTTGACGGCCATGGCTGAAGTTGATGATCGTGTGACAGGACTTGACGCTGGGGCAGACGATTACTTGACCAAGCCGATTTCTCTTAAAGAACTTTTGGCTCGTTTGCGCTCGCTAGAGCGTCGTGTTAGTGAGACCTTTACTGCCAAAATTTTGACACTTGGTTCTGTTCGTTTGGACCAAGAGGAGCAGGAGTTAGTAGCTGGGAACGCCATTCGACTTTCAAGCAGAGAGACCAAGTTAATGGCCCACTTCATGCTCAATCCTGCCAAGAAATTAACGACTGAGCACCTTTTTAAGACCATCTGGGATGATGAGGAAGATGTGGACGAATCGATTGTCTGGGTCTATATTTCCTATTTGCGTCAGAAATTGCAAGCCATCCAGGCTGATATCAGCATTCTTGGTGAAAAGGGTGGTGACTTTTGCCTTCTTGCCAATTAGAGAGGAGTAGTGCATGTTTAGACGTTTACGACTTCAATTTATTACGATTGCTTCCTTGGCTATTCTCTTTATCTTGGTTTTTACAGTGGGAATCATCAATACTGTGAGGTCCTTTCAGACAGAACAGGAAATTAGTAAGGTTCTCAACACGCTTACAGAAAATAATGGTAGTTTCGGAAAAACTAAAAAAATTGAGACCGATCAAGGGCATGAAATTCCATTGGATAGTTTTCGTTTTTTCAGTGTGACCTTATCTGGTGATAAAGTGGTCAGTCAGGATACCAGCCATACTTCTTTAATAGATGATGAAGAAGCTGTTAGCTATGCACTTGCAGCTAGCCGTATGACGAATACTCTTGGAACAATTAGAGAAAAAAATATCAATCTGAGTTATCAGGTTAGCAAAGTCAGCAAAAATAAGATTCTTGTGGTCTTCCTGGACACGACCTCTTATTACAATTCTTCCCAAGCCTTGCTCAGTCTTTCTATCCTTTTATCACTGTTTGGGTTTATCTTTTTTGTCGTCATTGTCAGTGCCTTATCAGGAATCGTCATTCGTCCCTTCATTCGAAACTACGAAAAGCAACGACGTTTTATCACCAATGCTGGTCATGAATTGAAAACCCCATTAGCTATTATTTCTGCTAATACGGAGTTACAGGAACTCATGACAGGGGAGAATGAATGGACCAAGTCAACTAATGACCAGGTGGCACGTTTGACCAATCTAATCAATTCTCTTGTGGCTCTATCTCGTCTGGAAGAGCAGCCGGACATTGTTCTTCAAGATGTGGATTTTTCCTATATTACAGAGGATGCAGCCGAGGACTTTAAGGGACCTGTCGTCCGAGATGGCAAATCCTTCGTTATGGATATCGCCCCAGATATCCATGTAAAGGCTGAGGAGAAGTCTCTCTTTGAACTTGTAACTCTCCTTGTGGATAATGCTAACAAGTATTGTGATCCAGAAGGGACAGTTACGGTAAGACTTCGTCAGATTGGAAGAACGCGAAAACGGGCTCGTTTAGAAGTGTCAAACACCTATAAAGAAGGTAAGGCTGTTGACTATAGCAAGTTTTTTGAGCGTTTTTATCGTATTGAAGAATCCCATAATAACAAAGAACACAAAGGTTTTGGCATTGGCCTTTCCATGGCTCAAAGTATGGTCAAATTATTTAAGGGGCGTATCTTTGCCTCTTATAAAAATGACACCATCACCTTTACAGTTATCTTGTAAGGATATTTTTTAAATATTTGACTAGGTGAAAACCCTAATTTATGATAAAATAGTAAGGATGAAGATTTAGTGTTTTCTTTGCAAAAAAAGAGAACATTTTCCTATCCTAATCATAAAAAGGAGTTGCTTGAATAAGCCCCTTAACCACCTTAAAAGGATGGTAATTGACGACTTAGGAAAGATGAATCTCAGCTAAGAATTAAATCATAAAACAAAATAGTTAATAGGGAGAAATCATGGCAGAACCAAAATACAAACGTGTCCTCATTAAGCTTTCAGGTGAAGCTCTAGCTGGTGAACGAGGTGTTGGGATTGATCTTCCAACTGTCCAAGCTATGGCTAAAGAAATTGCTGAGGTAGCGGATTCAGGTATTCAAATTGCTCTAGTTATCGGTGGTGGTAACCTTTGGCGTGGGGAACCTGCAGCTGAAGCAGGAATGGATCGTGTTCAAGCAGACTATACTGGTATGCTTGGAACAACTATGAATGCCCTTGTTATGGCAGATAGTTTGAAACAACTCGGTGTTGATACACGTGTTCAGACAGCGATTGATATGAAATCTGTGGCAGAGCCTTATATTCGTGGTCGTGCCCTTCGTCACCTTGAAAAAGGTCGTATTGTTATCTTTGCAGCAGGTATTGGTTCGCCATACTTCTCAACAGATACAACAGCGGCTCTTCGTGCAGCTGAAATTGAAGCTGATGCTATTCTTATGGCTAAAAACGGCGTTGATGGTGTCTACAATGACGACCCTCGTAAAAACGCTGATGCTGTCAAATTTGATGAATTGACACACGTGGAAGTTATCAAACGTGGTTTGAAAATTATGGATGCCACAGCTTCTACCCTTTCAATGGATAATGACATTGACCTTGTTGTCTTCAACATGAACGAACCAGGAAACATCAAACGTGTTATCTTTGGTGAGCAAATTGGAACAACCGTATCTAACAAAGCAGAATCACACAAGTAAGAAAGAGAGAATTTATGACAAACGCAATTATTGAAAAAGCAAAAGAACGTTTCGCCCACTCACACGAGTCATTGGCCCGTGAATTTGGCTCTATCCGTGCAGGTCGTGCCAATGCCTCACTTCTTGACCGTATCACTGTAGAATACTATGGTGCTCCAACACCACTTAACCAATTGGCTTCAATCACGGTTCCTGAAGCACGTGTCCTTTTGATTTCACCATTTGATAAAGGTTCAATTGCTGATATCGAACGTGCGATCAATGAATCTGACCTTGGAATCAACCCAGCTAATGATGGTTCTGTTGTGCGCTTGGTTATCCCAGCACTTACAGAAGAAACACGTAAAGAGTTGGCTAAAGAAGTGAAAAAAGTCGGCGAAAATGCTAAAATCGCTATCCGTAACATCCGTCGTGATGCTATGGATGAAGCTAAGAAGCAAGAAAAAGACAAAGAAATTACAGAAGATCAATTGAAAGCTTTGGAAAAAGATATCCAAAAAGCAACTGATGACGCTGTTAAGAAGATTGACAGCATGACAGCAGAAAAGGAAAAAGAACTCCTTACTGTTTAATCAATAGAAAAATAAGGAGAGTGGGACAGAAGCAAAAGAGCATGGACTATGTTAGCTTCCTTGTCCGACTCTCTTTTTAGAGGAAAAAAGATGAATACATTACTTGGAACGATCATTACTGCCCTAGTAACTGATGAAAATGATAAATTTTACTTTGTACAAAAGGACGGTGTGACTTTTGCTTTATCTAAAGAAGAAGGAGAACACGCTATTGGTGACATGGTGACAGGTTTCGCCTATACAGATAGCAAGCAAAAATCACGTCTGACTCAAAAGGAAATCAAGGCAACTAGCGATTCCTATGGTTGGGGAGTGGTCACTGAAGTTCGTAAGGATTTGGGTGTTTTTGTAGACGTAGGAATTCCAGATAAGGAAATTGTAGTCTCTCTTGATGTTTTGCCAGAACTCAAAGAGCTCTGGCCTAAGAAAGGCGATAAGCTCTATATCAAACTCGATGTTGATAAAAAAGACCGTATTTGGGGGCTTCCTGCTGAACCTGAGGTCTTTCAACGTATGGCTGGACCTGCTTACGATAATATGCAAAACCAAAAATGGCCAGCTATTGCCTACCGTCTCAAATTGTCAGGAACTTTTGTTTATTTGCCAGAGAATAACATGCTTGGTTTCATCCATCCATCAGAACGTTATGCAGAGCCACGCTTAGGTCAGGTCCTTGAAGCGCGTGTGATTGGGTTCAGAGAAGTTGACCGTACCCTTAATCTTTCTCTTAAGCCACGTTCTTTTGAAATGCTTGAAAATGATGCTCAGATGATTTTGACTTATTTAGAGAGCAATGGTGGCTTCATGACGCTTAATGACAAGTCATCACCAGCAGATATCAAGGCAACCTTCGGTATTTCTAAGGGTCAATTTAAGAAGGCTCTAGGTGGTCTGATGAAGGCCAAAAAAATCAAACAAGATCAGTTTGGAACAGAATTAATCGGTTAGGAGAAGGCATGAGAAAATCCTTTTATACTTGGCTGATGGCCCAGCGTAATCCCAAATCCAATGAACCAGTAGCAATCTTGGCTGACTTGGCTTTTGAAGATTCAACCTTCCCGAAGCATACTGATGACTTCGAAGAAGTTAGTCGTTACTTGGAAGATCAAGCTAGCTTTTCCTTTAATCTGGGGCAGTTTGACCAGATTTGGGAAGATTATCTGGCTCATTAATAGCGACTAAGTCTACGATAAGCATAATGACTTTTAGCATTTTCTTTAAAAAGTAATTACCATTTGAATTGGTATGAATTGTTACAATTTTTTACAAATATCTCAGCTTTTTTTCAATAAATTAGGCTTGTTACAACTAGTTAGTAATTGCTTTAAAGTGCAGTAAATCACCCCTCTTTTGACAAAAAGTGTGGTATTATTGTAGATGTTAAAATTGTTAAAAAAGGAATGAATTATACATGTTATCAAAATCTAAAACAACAAAGGCACTTCTTTACTCGACCGCAGCACTTTCACTTTTTGCTGCAAGTCACGTACATGCCGATGAAACTTCAAACTGGGCAGCACGTTCAGTCGATCAAATCAAAGCAGATATCGCTGTAAGTGATAACCAACAAACTTACACAGTTCAATACGGTGATACTTTGGGAAGTATCGCTGAAGCAATGGGTATCGATGTGAACGTTTTGGCTAACATCAATCAAATCACAAACATTGATTTGATTTACCCTGGAACAGTCTTGACAGCAACTTACAATGCTGATAACCAAGCTGTCTCTGTTAAAGTTGAAGCTCCAGCTTCAGAAACATCAACTACACCTGTAGTTGCAGAAGCTAATTTGACAACTAACGAAGTGACTGTCAATGGTCAATCTGTAGTTGCAGCGGACTTGACAGCTCCAGTTGAAACAGTAAGCACAACAGCTACTCAAGCACCTGCTACAGAAGAGTCAACTCAAGCTGTTTCAGAAGTAACGGAAGCTATCGCATCAGCATCAGAAGCACCAGCATACGCAGAAACTGAACAACCAGTTGCTGATGCTATTGATCATGTAACTGCGTCAGCAGAAGCTACGCCTGAAGCAGAAGCTACTCCAGCTGCTGAAACACCAGCACAACCTGAAGTAAAAGAAGAAGCACCAGCGACTTCAGAAGCGCCAGCAGAACAGCCAGCGGCAGAACCAGCAGCAACATCAGAAGCGTCTTCAGAGGCACCAGCTGCTTCAGAAGCACCAGCAGAACAGCCAGCGGTAGAATCAGCAGCAACATCAGAAGTGGCATCAGAAGCACCAGTGGCTTCAGAGGCACCAGCAGCACAACCTGCATCAACAACTACACTTCCAACGGATCCACACCTTCAACCACAAGCTGAAGCTTTCCGTCAAGATGTAGCGGCACAATTTGGTCTTACTGATATCGGTGGTTACCGTGAAGGTGATCCACAAGACCATGGTAAAGGACTTGCCGTTGACGTTATGGTACCAGTTGGTTCAGAAGTTGGTAATCAAGTCGCTCAATATGCTGTAGACAATATCTCAAATGCAGGTATCTCATATGTTATCTACAGACAACAATTCTACGCACCAGTAGATAATATCTACGGACCAGCTAACACATGGAACCAAATGCCAGACCGTGGTAGCGTTACTGAAAACCACTATGACCACGTTCACGTGTCATTTAATGAATAAGTCAGAATAATAAAAAGTCACGCTTGGCGTGATTTTTTTGATATAATGGAGAAAAAGACGAAAGAAAGAGGAACTCTATTTGCAAGAGTATTCTGTTGAAATTACCCTAAATCACCCAGATGATGTCTTGTCACTTTTTGGGACCAATGAGCGCCATCTAAAACTTATCGAGGAAAACCTAAATGTTATTATTCATGCTCGAACAGAGCGTGTGCAGATCCTTGGAGATGACGAAGAAAGTGTCGAATTGGCCCGTTTGACCATTCAAGCTCTCCTTGTTTTAGTGGAGCGTGGGATGCTAGTCAACACCTCAGATGTTGTTGCAGCCTTAACCATGGCTCAAGATGGTTCGATTGACAAATTTGTTGCCCTTTACGAAGAAGAAATTATTAAAGACAATAGTGGCAAACCAATCCGAGTGAAGACCTTGGGGCAAAAGGTTTATGTTGATAGCATTAAAAGTCATGATGTGGTCTTTGGAATTGGTCCAGCTGGTACAGGGAAGACCTTTTTAGCGGTTACCCTTGCGGTTACAGCCCTTAAACGTGGTCAAGTTAAACGTATTGTTCTGACACGTCCGGCGGTGGAGGCAGGTGAGAGCCTCGGTTTCTTGCCTGGTGATCTCAAGGAAAAGGTGGATCCTTACCTTCGCCCTGTCTATGATGCCCTTTATCAAATTCTTGGTAAGGAGCAAACGACCCGCCTCATGGAACGTGAAATTATTGAGATTGCACCCCTCGCTTATATGCGTGGTCGTACCCTAGAGGATGCCTTTGTTATCCTTGATGAGGCACAAAATACAACCATCATGCAAATGAAGATGTTCTTGACCCGTCTTGGTTTTAATTCTAAGATGATTGTCAATGGGGACATGAGTCAGATTGACTTGCCACGTCGTGTTAAATCAGGCCTTGTCGATGCTATGGAGAAATTGAAGGGAATTAAGGCTATTGATTTTGTTCACTTCTCTGCTAGCGATGTCGTACGTCACCCAGTTGTAGCTGATATCATTAATGCTTATGAAAAAGATGCACCTAAGGTTGACTTTGAGGAAAAATCAGAGGAAACAAACAAGCTTGAAGAAGAAACAGCATCAGGATTGACTGAATACCCAGTAATTGGTGCTGAGGATGTAAAAAAGTAAATTGATGAAAAGAGGTTTGAGAGTATGTGTTCTCAACCTCTTTTTCCTTTACAGTCATGTCATTAGCTTTTCCCCTATTTCTGGTAAAATAGTATTGAATAATAGGCTGATATGGAGGGGAGAGCCATGACTAAAGCAAAAAAATGGAAGATTGCTATCATTGTATTGCTTGGACTTGTTGCGACAGTCTTGATAGCCATAGGAGAGGGAAGATTTTGGAAGTATCAACAGAACTATATTCCAGACGGCACTTATCAGATGCTAAAATACGAGGCTAAATCGGCATATTCCAATGAATTGATAAATTGGACTGAGCGAGGAGAGAATAATGATAGCTTATATGAGGATTTTATAGTTGTTGAGAATATGAAATCTCAATTTTATTATGTTTTTGTGGGGGATGGGGAACCTTTTGTCTCACTATTTGAGCATGATGAAAAGCTCCCACAGACTTTTGACCCACGTACAGGGACTTTGAAACAGGATCTAACAGTCTCTGAATATGAAGCTCTAGTGATTTCTCATATAGATAAGATTTCTAAAAAGGGAGAGGAGTATTCAAGAGTAAAAGAAGTATCTGTCCAAAGGTGTGTAGACGATTATAAAAAAATGTTGAAGCAAAAAAGAACTTATGAAAAGCGCCCTAATGGTCTCGTTCTGACTGTTTATGCTAATGATGGACATATTGAGTCGCGTAGAACTTTTAAACGATTGAGCTCAGAGGAAGCCAAAGGGGTCAAAAGTGGTTATGATAGGGATTATGAGTATGCCTTGAAGTATTATAATTATTCAAGGCATGATGGGGATTATCTCATCTGGCGCTGATTCACTTACCAATCAAGCACCTCTTTACTATCGAGAATCATAGCCTAATGATTTATTAAAAAACCTTACAGCCTTTATGATAATTGTCAAATACTATTTCACCATTTATTTTGGTACAATAGAACGGTAGACCAATAAAAAAGGAGATTATTATGAACCAGCAAGAGTGGATTGAGTACTTTGAATTAGTCAACGGTCGCAAACCAACTCCCGCAGAGTTAGCTCAAGCTCAAGCAGCAGGCGAGTTTATCCTTGAACGACCTAACCCTAACGTCTTTGGCTCAAATGGACAGGCGACGGAGCAAAGACCGATTAAGCCAGCTGAACCTGTGATAACGATGACACAGCAGCCTCAGTTTGCCCAAACAACAGCAACCTTCCAACAAGTCGTACCTGCTAAAAAAGGTATGTCTAAGAAAACTAAGATTATTTTGGCATCAGTCTTTGGTTCCTTGGCAGCGATTTTACTTATTGTTGGGGGCTACTCACTATGGCGCTACCAATCAGGTAAGATTGCGGATGGAACATATGAGGTAGTTTCTTTCTCTCGTTATGATGAAGACAAAGATAAAATGGTTGACGGCATAGATGAATACAAGAACGAGGATTTGGAGTTTCAGTCTTTTGTAGTTGTAAAGAATAATCAATCTAGAACCTACAATTTAGTAGAGAGTGACAATAAATCATATGTTAGTTTGATGGACTATGAGATAGATGTTCCTCAGGTATTTGATCCGTGGAATAGAACAGAGAGTCAAGTTTTAGATGCGGATCAAGTCGAAGATGTCACAAAAGACTTCATGAAAAAGATGAGAAAAGACTATTCGTTTTATACCAAAGAGGAAGCTGACAAAGTCGTTAAAAAAACAACAAGAGAATATAAAGATACCTTGAAGGAAAAACGTACCTATGTCAAGCATGGCGATGAATACACTCTGACTACTTATGATAAAAAAGGGAAGCTTCAGTCACGTATTACTTATAAACGTATGAGTAAGGGAGACGCTGAGGAGCGCTGGGATGACTATAAGGATGCCATCAAAGATTATAAGAAAGATTTGAAGACTTATAGTGATCAATATGATGACTTCAAGGATTACTATGATTATGGTTATGGCTACAATTACGGCTATGGTTATGGTAATGACTATGGCTATGGTAATAGCGATGACTATGGTAGTGGTTCTAAATCAGGCTCTGACGATAGTAAAAGTAGTAAAAAATCTAGTGATAAAATCTAATCACCCAATGATGTAAATGAGTAAAGTGGTACAAGAAGGAGAGCTAAAACTCCATCTTGGTACCGCTTTATTTTTATGAAAATAGTCAAATAGCTTTGGAGTATTTTTTCTGGTAGAATGGAAGTATCAATGAAAAAGGGGACTTTTATGAACGAAAAAGAGTGGTTAGATTATTTCGAAACAATCAATAATCGCAAGCCGACAGAGGAAGAAATCCAACAAGCAAAAGCTAATGGGGAATTTATTTCTCAAGAGTCTAAGAACGAGGGTGTTAATCTACAGAAAGCTCAGTTGAGTGACCAAGTGACACAAGCCGTTTCACAAGTTGCTCCTGCTGAGACAGGCTTGTCTAAGAAAGCTAAAATTATTATTGCTTCTGTAGTGGGGGCGATTGTCCTAGTGGCACTTTCATTTGGTGGCTATGCGTTTATGCACCTGCAAGGTGGTAAAATACCTGAAGGAACCTATCTTCTTGAAACTTATCGCTTTTACCATAAAGATAAGAAGAAAATGGTTGATGGTATGGAATCTTTCAAGGAAAGTGGCCTAGAGGCTCATGATTTTGTTAAAGTCAAAGGTAACAATGTTAAATTTTATTTTTATACCTTAGCTGGCGGGAACAATCTGGTTGACTTTACGGACTATGATACTGACGAAGCATACCGTCCAGATGCTTGGTCAGGAACGCTTAAACCAACCATGTCACTATCTGAATATACCAAAGTCATTGACCAAGCGGTAGATAATCAATACAAAATAAGTGAATATCGAACTCAGGCTGATAACGATGAAAGTAAAAAGATTTACGTTAAATCCTACAAAGAATCTCTTGAAGAAACCGTTCGATACAAGGTTAAGGGTGATAGATTGATCGTTACAACTTATAATAAGAAAGGCAAACTTATTGAAGAAAGAAGTTTCAAACGCCTATCAGGGGATGACGTGAAGAAATTAGATTATGACTATGAACGTGATGTTAGAGTTGATAAAAAGCGCTTCCAAAACTAGTAATGTTTAAAACCAGCTTAGCTGGTTTTTTTAGTGTCCAAAACGTGCTATAATAAGATGTTATATCATCAGTGTTAGCCCATTTGTTAACACATGAAAGGAAATTAAAATGACAAAAACATTCTACATCACAACACCTATCTATTACCCATCTGGTAAATTACATATTGGTTCTGCTTATACAACTATTGCTTGTGACGTCTTGGCACGTTACAAACGTATGATGAACTATGATGTCTTCTACCTTACTGGGCTTGATGAACACGGCCAAAAGATTCAACAAAAGGCTGAAGAAGCAGGAATCACACCACAAGAGTATGTGGACGGTATGGCTGTTGGTGTTAAGGACCTCTGGCAACTTTTGGATATCTCATACGATAAATTCATCCGTACGACTGATGATTACCATGAAAAAGTTGTTGCTCAAGTTTTTGAGCGTCTCTTGGAACAAGGGGATATCTACCTTGGTGAATACTCAGGTTGGTACTCAGTTTCAGATGAAGAATTCTTCACTGAAAGTCAGTTGGCAGAAGTTTACCGTGATGAGCAAGGTAATGTCATTGGTGGGGTAGCTCCATCAGGACATGAAGTAGAGTTGGTTTCTGAAGAATCATATTTCTTTAAACTCAGCAACTACGCAGACCGTTTGACTGCCTTCTTTAAAGAACATCCAGAATTTATCCAACCTGATGGTCGTATGAATGAAATGCTTAAAAACTTCATCGAGCCAGGCTTGGAAGACTTGGCCGTGTCACGTACAACCTTTACTTGGGGAGTAAAAGTACCATCAGATCCAAAACATGTGGTTTATGTGTGGATTGATGCCCTTATCAACTATATCACTGCACTAGGTTATGGTCAGGATGAGCATGGTAACTTTGATTTGTTCTGGCAAAATGATGAAAACCACGAAATCATCCACATGATTGGTAAGGATATCCTTCGTTTCCACTCAATCTACTGGCCAATCATCCTTATGGCTCTTGATTTGCCATTGCCTACACGTCTTGTTGCCCACGGTTGGTTCGTCATGAAAGACGGTAAGATGTCTAAGTCTAAAGGAAACGTGATCTATCCAGAAATGTTGGTAGAACGTTTTGGTCTTGATCCACTCCGTTACTACCTCATGCGTAGTCTTCCTGTCGGTTCAGATGGTACCTTCACACCAGAAGACTATGTAGCTCGTATCAACTATGAATTGGCTAACGACCTTGGTAACCTCCTCAACCGTACAGTTGCCATGATTAACAAGTATTTCGGTGGTCAAGTACCTGCCTATGTTGAAAACGTTACAGACTTTGATGCTGATTTGGCTAAGGTTGTAGCTGAAAATATCGAAGAATTCCACAAACAAATGAATGCTGTGGATTTCCCACGTGCCTTGGACGCCGTTTGGAATATCATTTCACGTACCAATAAGTATATTGATGAAACAGCTCCATGGGTACTTGCCAAAGAAGATGGTGACAAGGAACAATTGGCGTCGGTTATGGCACACTTGGCAGCTAGTCTTCGTGTCGTAGCCCACCTCATCCAACCATTCATGATGACAACTTCAAATGCTATTATGGAACAACTTGGCTTGCCAGTAACATTTGATCTTGAAAATATTGAACTTTCAGGATTCCCAGAGAATGTGACAGTCGTTTCAAAAGGAACTCCAATCTTCCCACGTCTGGACATGGATGAAGAGATTGCCTACATCCAATCTCAAATGAACGCAGGCAAACCTCAAGAGAAAGAATGGAACCCAGAAGAGGTTGAGCTTAAATCTGAAAAAGACCAAATCAAATTTGACGACTTTGACAAGGTTGAAATCCGTGTCGCTGAAGTTAAAGAGGTAGAAAAGGTCGAAGGTTCAGACAAATTGCTCCGCTTCCGTCTTGACGCTGGTGACGGTGAAGACCGTCAAATCCTCTCAGGTATCGCTAAATTCTATCCAAACGAACAAGAATTGGTCGGCAAGAAACTTCAAGTCGTGGCTAATCTCAAACCACGTAAGATGATGAAGAAATATGTCAGCCAAGGTATGATCCTTTCCGCAGAACATGACGGCAAACTCACTGTCTTGACAGTAGATCCATCTGTTCCAAACGGAAGTGTGATTGGGTAAAATATCATAAAAAATAGTTTTTCAATTTTTTGAATTGGGAAACTGTTTTTTACTAATCTTCAGTTGTGAGTAAAGCGCTTGAAACAGATCTTTGTTGAGTGCTCGAAAGTTTTGCTTCCTTAAAATCGGAATGATCTACTCTTAAGGAAAGTCTTAAGAGGACCTAGTGTATAAGAAAACGAGTTCAGTCGAACTCGTTTTTTTATACACTATATTTCAATAAATGTTTAATGCGTTCCACACTTTCATCAGGTCCATAAGCATTTGGGTATCGGTCTAGTTTACTGATAGCGTCAAGGTCTGCTTGGTCTAGGTGGAAGTCAAAGCTATTAAAGTTTTCCTTCATTCGTTCGATATGGGTACTTTTAGGAATGGTCAAAATGCCTTGTTGGGTTTGCCATCTTAGGATGACCTGAGCAACTGTCTTGTCATGTTTTTCAGCAATAGCAGTCAGAGTTGGGTCCTCAAAAATACCGTCCTCTCCTCTGTGGAAAGGAGCCCAGGCTTGCGTTAGGGTGCCAAATTCCTTATCAGCTTTCTGAATCAGTTTGTGTTGTTTATAGGGATGCAACTCGATTTGATTGACTGCTGGAATTACAGGTGTCTGCAAGGCAAAATCCGCCAAACGCCCTGTTGAGAAGTTAGAAACACCAATGGCTCTAATAAGTTCTTCATGCTTAAGCTCAATCATAGCACGCCAGGCACCATGTAAGTCTCCAAAAGGTTGATGAATCAAATATAAATCAAGATAGTCAGTATCTAGTTTGCGAAGTGTTTCTTTTAGGGCTAATTTGGTATCTTCGTAGCCAAGCTGGCTAATCCAAGCTTTACTAGTCAGGAAAATATCCTCGCGAGGGATACCGGATGCCTTAATAGCACTTCCCACGGCTTCCTCATTTCGATAAAGGCTAGCAGTATCAATTAATCGATAGCCTACAGAAAGAGCATCTTCAACGGCTTTTTGACATTCCTTTTGATCAAAAATTTGCCAGACGCCAAAACCAAGCACGGGTATTTTAATGCCATTGTTAAGTGTTTGAAATTCCATTTTCTTCTCCTTAGTGGTGGGGTAGTAAGCTATCCTGAATTTCCTCGATAAATGCTTGAATAATTGCGGATTGTTTCTGTTTATTATTGGTCACAAAACCCAAGGTGTGCTTTGGACTGTTCTTCAGTGGAAGTAAAACAATTTGGTCCTTAATGAAACTATTAACAATACCGAGACCAGAAGCGTAACTATCTGAGGCACAGAGCAGATTCATAACACTGCCTCGGTCATTACTGTAAATTACTTGTTGGTCAGGCAGAACCTCGAGAGGATCTTCGTCAAAATGGATACCAGAGCTTTCTTGACGAAAGCGGACCTGTGGGTATCCCTCTAAATCTTTGAGGTTGAGGGATTTTTTGTGAGCTAGGGGGTGTTGGCGACCTAAGAAAATCTTGGTTTCAAACTCTCCAAGTGGGGTGAAAGTCAGATCCATGTGTTGGAAACTACGTTCTAGGATATGGTCGTTGTCTTCATCTAGATAAATAATCCCCAGGTCACTTTCAAAGCTCTCAACGCTTTTGAGAATCTTCCTAGTCGTTGTTTCAATCAGTTGAAATTCTTGATAATCACTACGAAAACGTTGGGCAATATGAGCCATTGGAAGTGATAAGAAATCGTAGTGGTGACTGGCAACAGTGAATGATTTCTTGAATGATTTACGGTAACGTCCTTCTAGGAGATCTAACTCTCCAAGAATACGTTTGGCGTATTTGAGAAAATCATGACCGTCATCAGTTAGTTTAGCTCCTGTATTGGAACGCTCAAAGAGTTGGACACCAAGTTCTTCCTCTAAGTCACGGATGGATGCTGAGAGATTAGGCTGAGTCAAAAAGAGTTTTTTAGCAGCCTTACTAAAAGACCCTGTTTCAGCGATAGTCTGAACATAGCGACATTGTTGAAAATTCATAAGCATCCCCTTTGAAAAATATGATTGTAGGTCATATTATAACAAAATGAGAAGTCTAAAATCAGCAAAATTCTGATAGGAATAGATGAAGACCTGATATGAAATTTCTATGATTAAGTCGTTTTAGAAATAATAATGGAAAGTGAGCTGAGCTCTAAGAAAATAGTTCTGATAAAAGAAAAACTGCATCCACAGGCTAGACACTAAAAATCTAAATTGTAGGATGCAGTTCTAAATATTAGTCATTAAGATATCTAATGGCTTTCAATTTTTTAGGACGAATAAGGAAGAGTCCTAGGGCAATTAAAGGTAGCCAGAAAATGAAATTCCAGATACTTGTAGCTGGTGCAGCCTGTGTTGATTGCGAGATAAGGACACTGCCAAAATCAATCAAAAAGTGCAGAATAATAGTCCACCAGAGGCTACCGGTACGTAGGTAAATAGCAGCAAAGAATATGCCATAAGCTGTTGCATAATAAACTTGGAACAGGGTAGCGTTCAAGGGCTGGTGAGTAAGATTTCCGAGATGGGCCAATCCAAAAAATATGGCAGACAAGAAAACGACTCCTAAAACCTGTTTTGAAGATCTAATACCATCTTGAAAGGCGAGCTTAAGGAAAAGTCCACGAAAAAAATATTCCTCAAAAAAACCGGCTCCTAAGGCAATAATCAAGGCAGTTCCTATCATGTGAGGTGCTTTACTGATACCCAAAGCAACCGCAGAAAGAAAGAAAAAATCTGCCAAAAGAACCAACCAACAAACACTTAGGGTTTCAGACCAACTTATCTTTTTTGTCGATTTGATCTTTAATCCGAGGCGTCTCTGTACGATGAAATAGTACACACACATAAGGCCAAGCGTTTTAATGAGATAAGCTATATTCTCAGGCAGAGGCCTAAGAATCAAACGAAGTACAAGGTTCGCTAAAATAATACTAATCCCAAGAAGGATCAGCAATCTCATTTCTTTTTTTGTCATTGAAAAGTCCCCCAACTTTCTTAACATTTTTTTCAAGCATACGACGAAAAACGCTTAAAGTCAAGGTCTTGAAGGTATTTTTTATGTGTTTTTAGTTATGAAGAGGCCAGTTATTGATGACCTGCTTCTAATAGGAAGCCTATTCTATCGTTGAAACAGTTTATTATGAGAAATAAATGAACAGTTATAAGAAAGTATTAAGTAAAAAACTCTGTAAAATCCTTACTAATTACTCTTTATTGTAAAGAAATGATTAAAATATAACAAAAGTGTGTCAAATTTTAAAAACATGTAGCAAATATATAATATTTTTTTCAGAAAACTATTGCCAAATTTTGAAAATCACGGTAGTATATTAAACGGTGAAGAAAATAGGTTAATAAAATGTTAACCAAGAAGGAGAAAGTGTAAATGAAAGTCAATCCATTTAAAACAACATTGTATTCAAGCGTATTGCTTGCAGGGCTCGCGGCTACAAGCGTAGCAGCTGCGGATGAAGCTAAAGATGTAACAACAACTACTGATACTGATGCAACCGTATCAAATACGGCTGCAGAATCAAGTGCTAACCTTGTTAAAACAACAGGTGATGCAGCAGTTGTTACTACAGTACCTGGAACAGAAGAAAAAACTACTACTGAAACAGATACTACTGTAAAAACAACAACTAAAGCTATTGCTGAAGTTTCAAATCCTGACTTCGATAATGCTGTTGAAGCTGCAACAACGACTGCAGCAGCATCAAAAGATTCTGCTGATGTTAAAGCTGTCCAAAATCAAGCAGCTAAAGATGCTCAAGAAGCTTCAAATACAGTTGTTTCTGAAAATAAATTGACTCGTGAAGAAGCTGATGCAGCTCTTACATCTGCTAAAGCAAATGTTGTTGCAACAGGGGGATTCACAGCTACAGAAGAAGCAGGTGTTAAACACACTAGCGTTGAAGCTGCTAACAATGACAATAAAGTTCAAACAACAGCTTTGACAACTGCGGTTTCAGAATATAAACAAAAACTTGCAGATTACAAGACACAATTGGATAAATACTACCAAGACGTTCTTGCTTATGCTGCTTGGGAAAAATCATACAAAGAGTACACTGGTGGAACAACAGCTCGTCTTTTGACAAAAGGCTTGGCTGAAAATGCTACTGGCTTGATCTATAAAACAGAATCTGATGCCACTATGACTGTTGAAAACTCAGCAGGTTCTGTTGACTACTTGGATAAAACAATCCAATCAGGTCACTCAGTAGATGAAATCCTTGAACAATTCAACACATCTCGTTACATTCCAAGTGACTTTAGTGCAGCTAACGGTACACAATACACTATCAATGCTGACGGTGAATACACTGAAGATGTATGGTTGAAGATGGCTACAGGTCAAACATTGACTGTAACATACAACAACCTAAACGGAACATCATTCAATGGTACTCCAGTTAAGAAAATCGTTGCAACTTACACTTTGGTAGAAACACCAAGTGCAGATGGTTCAGCCATTGTTAAGTTGTACCACGATCCAACTAAGACTCTTTTCATTGGTTCACAAACTGACGACACTAACAAAAAACTTCACGTTAAGATGAACTTGAACTTCTTTGATTCTGAGTCATCAGTGACACCACTTGATTTGTCTAAGAACGGATCAGTTTTGAGTATCTCATCACTTAACCACTGGAACACTGAACTTGGAAACCACATTGAAAAAGTTGGTTTGAATGGTAATGAATACGTTCAAATTCCTGGTTCATCTATCACTTTGCATGAAGATGGTTATGCTTATGCAACAAATGATAACGAATTTGTGGCTAACGGTTCACGCTTTAACAGTGACCCAACAGTTGATCCAACAACTGGTGAAGTTACAGATGAAGGTTGGGATGCTATTAACCCAGACGGAACACCTCGTACGAAGAATGCCTACTATGGTGCTGCTGCAACAATCTTCAAGGGTGAACCAATGGACTTCATCGTAAGTGGAAATAACCTTAACGTTCCAACTGCTTACTGGTTTGCAACTAACTCAACAGTAGTTGTTCCTGAATTGCCAGAAGAACCAAACAAACCTGTTCTTCCAAATACTGTTTCAGCAAAAGTTACTTACCACAAAAACTTTGTATCTGTTGAAGAAACAACTGAGAAACCAAAACCTCAAGTACCAACAACTCCAACAGAACCTACACCAGGTAAACCTGTAACACCAACATCAGTACCTGTAAAAGAAGAAGCTCCAGCTCTTCCAGCTACTGGTGAAAAATCAACAGCAGCTTCTGCAGCAGCAGGTGCAGCTATGGTGACATCAGCTTTAGCCTTGTTCGGTATTTCAACTTACAAACGTAAACACTAAGATAATACATAAAAAAGCTAGGAAAATTTCCTAGTTTTTTTAGTTTGGAAAAATCAAGTTAACCAGAAATAATAAAGATGAAATTTTCTGACATTTACTGAAATTACTTGATTTCGACTGAAAAAAGAAAAATAGATATACATTTTCTAATTTTTTCAAAATCGCAAGAAAAGCCTATATTATAAGCTTTTCTTTATAGTTAACTATGTGTAAAACAAGGGGGTAAATATTATTTTCAAAAAATATGAAATAAATTAATTGACAAAAAATTATAATACAGTATAATAGATTGTGTTAGGAAGAGTTTGTTTTTTTGGCAGGGTGACTCCCTAGTCAAAAAGGACTAGCTTAGAATCTGGAATTCTAAGTTATCAAATTCCAATGTTTCATTGTGATGATTTAAAAAAGAGAAGATTTAAACAGCAAAAAATTAGATTAATCGATTTAATACATCAGCATCATCGTAGCGGGAGCTAGCGGTATTTTTAATCCGTGTAGAGCAAACGACAGATTCAAAAACAGCAGAATCGGTAGAGACTAATCGTCAAAAGCGAAGAGGAAAAGAAAATAAAGCAGTAACTGCTAATATACCTATCAGAAGGTGGACTAAACCTAATGACTGATAGGTGGTATGTTTTGAGAGTGGCGTTTTTAGCCAATACTCTTCTAGGAAATAGTATCTTGTAAGCAGTATGACGTGCTGCGTAAAGAAGCTAGAGGGAAAGTTCTTCAGATTGACTGACTATCAATCACAAGATACTCTTAACTAGAAACCATTTTGGACCAACACGGTTTTGCGTTTGTTGGTATTGAACTGCACCTAGGGAAATGGTGGTTCAATGTTAGTAAATAAAGACTTTAACTTGTAAAAGTCTAAAAATTGTTTTATCTCATTATCAACTCAAGGATTAAGTTTTTAGTGGGATTGCGGAACAAAAGGGTGATAAGCATATTGGGATGATGCTTCAGTGACGGAATTTGACCAGATGTTTGTGAGAGCATCTGTCTATGCTACAATAGCTATTTTTAATGGTTATGTGGGATAGAAACTGTTTTCAAAATCCTGATTCCTAGGAAAATTGGGGGATTTTCCTTGAAGAATTGAGATTGTTGAAAAGAGATCAAATGGACTGAGCGGCACTTGTATCCCAAGGTAAGCAATACACCTATAAACCTAAGTTTCCATACAGCAGGGAGCAAGTTTCAGTTTGAATGGGGGACGCATCTAGAGTAATCTAGATGTTTTTTTATTTTGTGAATTCTTTTACGAATAAGTAAGAGAGTGCACAAAGGAGAGAGTCATGTTAATTGCAAAAAATCAGGAGGGGAAGCTCGTTTCAGCTCTAGAAACCAGTTTGCAACGTAAGGAATCCTATAGCTGTCCTGGTTGCCAGGGAGTTGTCCTTCTGAAACATGGCCAGGTAATGTGTCCACATTTTGCTCATAAGTCTTTGCAAGATTGTCAGTTCTTCTCGGAGAATGAATCGGCCCAACATTTATCCCTTAAGGCAGCTTTGTATAAATCTTTGGTTAATCATGGTGAAAAAGTAAGTATTGAAAAGGTTTTGTCTGAGATGGGGCAAATTGCAGATTTACTTGTTGGCGATTCCCTGGCTCTAGAAGTTCAGTGTTCTCGGTTATCTCAGCAACGTTTGAGAGAGAGGACATGTGCCTATCACCAAGCAGGTTACGAAGTGCGTTGGCTTTTGGGTGAGGAACTCTGGTTGAATGGACGTTTAACAGACCTACAGCGGGACTTTCTCTATTTTACGGCTAAGATTGGATTTCACCTATGGGAGCTTGATTGGAAGCGTGAGGAAATTAGACTTAAGTATCTCATCTATGAGGATATTTTTGGGAAAGTCTATTATTTAACTAAGGCTTGGCCGTTAACCGAAAATCTCATGACAGTTTTACGTTTTCCTTATCAAGCAGAGCAGGTTGAGACTTATCAAGTAACTCAGCGAAAGAAGGTCTCACATGTGATTCAACGAGAATTAATTGGGAAAAATCCAAGGTGGATGAGAAGGCAGGAAAAAGCCTATCTTAAGGGAATGAATTTGTTATGCCTGTCTGATCAGGATTTTTTTCCACAAGTGAGATTTCCAGAATCTAAGCAGGGTTTTGTACAAATTAGACAGTCACTTGAAGGTTTTGAAAAGCTTTTTATGCAATATTATCGAAAAAGGCATTTTTCTTATCGACAAACTCTCTACCCTCCCACCTTTTATGCTAAAATAGTAAAGAATAGATACAATTAAGGAGAATATTATGTCAGACAATCGTGCTCATTTAGAAGAGAAATACACATGGGATTTGACGACCATTTTTGCGACAGATGCAGATTGGGAGACTGAGTATGAAAGCACTGTTCAGGATTTGAAGAAGGCTAGTGCTTATGCAGGTCATCTCTTAGATTCTGCTAAGAACTTGCTTGGGGCAACAGAACTTTATATGAGCCTTATGCGTCGCTTGGAGAAAATCTATGTCTATGCGTCAATGAAAAATGACCAAGACACAACAGTAGGTCTGTATCAAGAGTACCAAGCAAAGGCCTCAAACCTTTATTCACAGTTGAGTGAAGCCTTTGCTTACTTTGAGCCTGAATTTATGGCCTTGGATGCTGAAAAGTTAACAGCCTTCAAAGCAGAGGAACCAGGGCTTGGACTTTATGACCACTATTTCGAACGCCTCTTGGCCAACAAGGACCACGTTCTTTCTCAAGAAGCTGAAGAGCTCTTGGCAGCAGCCGGTGATATTTTCAACGGTCCAACGGATACCTTTAATGTCTTGGATAATGCTGATATCCTCTTCCCATGGGTATCAGATGGTCAAGGGGATGTGGTTGAGTTGACACATGGTAACTTTATCACCCTCATGGAATCTAAGGACCGTGACATTCGTAAGGGAGCTTATGAAGCGATGTATGGGACCTACGAGCAGTTCCAACATACTTATGCGCAAACACTCCAAGGCGTTGTCAAGGTTCACAATTACCAAGCCAAAGTTCGTCACTATAATTCAGCACGTCATGCAGCACTTGCGGCTAACTTTATTCCAGAGAGTGTTTATGACTCACTCTTGGAATCAGTGAACAAGCATTTGCCACTTTTGCACCGTTACCTTGATTTGCGTAAGAAGGTCTTGGGGCTTGACGAGCTTAAGATGTATGATGTTTATACACCACTTTCTGAGACTGAAACTGCTCTTACTTATGAAGAATCCCTCAAGAAAGCAGAAGAAGTCTTGGCAATCTTTGGTGAAGAGTATAGTAAAGGGGTTCATGCAGCCTTTACGGAACGTTGGATTGACGTTCACCCTAACAAAGGCAAACGTTCAGGGGCCTATTCAGGTGGGGCTTATGATACCAATGCCTTCATGCTTTTGAACTGGCAAGACACTTTGGATAATCTCTTTACCTTGGTTCACGAGACTGGCCACAGTTTGCATTCAACTTTCACACGTCAGACTCAACCATATGTTTACGGAGATTACCCAATCTTCTTGGCAGAAATTGCGTCTACAACCAATGAAAATATCTTGACAGAAACGCTGCTTAAAGAGGTTAAAGATGACAAGACACGTTTTGCTATTCTTAACCACTATTTGGATGGTTTCAAGGGAACTGTCTTCCGTCAAACACAATTTGCCGAGTTTGAACATGCTATCCATGAGGCAGATGCATCTGGTCAAATCTTGACAGCGGACTTCATGAATAAGCTTTACGCAGACCTCAATGAGAAATACTATAACCTCAAAGCTGAAGATAACTACGAAATTCAGTTTGAGTGGGAACGTATTCCGCATTTCTACATGAATTACTATGTCTACCAATATGCTACAGGGTTTGCGGCAGCAAGCTACTTGGCTGAAAAAATTGTTCATGGTACTGAAGAAGATAAGGAAGCTTACCTTACTTACCTTAAGGCGGGAAGCTCAGACTATCCTTTGGAAGTCATCAAGAAAGCTGGTGTTGATATGACCAATACCGACTACTTGGATGCTGCCTTCAAAGTTTTTGAAGACCGTCTCGTTGAATTGGAAGACTTGGTTGAAAAAGGTGTTCACCTTTCTTAAAAAGAAGTCACTATAAGAGAGAATCATTCTGAATCAGGATGATTCTTTTTATGTTTAAAAACGAACATTTACTAGAATATAAGTTCTAATTGATATGGAAATATATGGATGAGCATATTTATAGCCCCTAGTTTATATTCATGATAGACTAAAAACCTAACGTTTTATAGTTGATAAGTGAACAATGTTCAGAAATAGAAAGTAGGTTTTTGTGAAAACAACCAATCGTTATCTTGTAGCAACATGTGGTGTCTTACTCCATCTCATGTTGGGGTCTACCTATGCTTGGAGTATCTATCGTAATCCTATTATGGCCCAGACTGGCTGGGATCAATCTTCAGTTTCTTTTGCCTTTTCATTGGCCATCTTTTGTCTAGGACTCTCTGCAGCTTTCATGGGGCGTCTGGTTGAAAAATTTGGTCCTAGGGTGACTGGAAGTATGTCGGCTGTTCTCTATGCTGGGGGAAATATTCTGACAGGAGTTGCCATTGCTCATGGAGAGCTGTGGATGCTTTATCTTGGTTATGGTATTCTTGGTGGTCTAGGACTGGGTGTGGGTTATATTACACCTGTTTCAACTATTATTAAGTGGTTTCCTGATAAGCGTGGACTTGCGACTGGCCTTGCCATTATGGGCTTTGGCTTTGCCTCGCTGCTAACTAGTCCCATTGCTCAATATCTGATTCAGGCACGTGGTGTTGAGCAGACCTTTTATATTTTGGGAGTCGTTTATTTTGTTGTTATGCTATTTGTCTCACAATTCATTAAACGACCAAGTGTAGAGGAAGCACAACTGTTGGCTGACAAGAGTCCAAACCGTCAGGCTGCTGATTTGAGCAAGGGAGTTACGGCTAATGAGGCTCTGAAATCATCAACTTTCTACTGGTTATGGCTTATTCTGTTTATCAATATTTCTTGTGGCTTAGCCCTTGTCTCTGCTATTTCTCCAATGGCTCAAGATATGGTTGGGATGTCAGCGGAATCAGCGGCGGTTGTTGTAGGTGTTATGGGAATCTTTAATGGTTTTGGTCGCCTTCTGTGGGCAGGCTTGTCGGATTATATTGGGCGTCCGAAGACCTTTATTCTCCTCTTTGTGGTTAATATTGTTATGGCCGTCCTCCTAATTGTCCTACAAGTGCCACTTGTCTTTGTGGTTGCGATGGCTGTTCTGATGACTTGCTACGGGGCAGGATTCTCCTTGATTCCTCCGTACCTTAGCGATATCTTTGGGGCAAAGGAGTTGGCTACCCTTCATGGTTATATTTTGACTGCCTGGGCGATGGCGGCCTTAGTGGGGCCAATGCTCTTGTCGGTAACCTACGAATTGACAAAATCATACCAGATGACCTTGCTTGTTTTCATCGCTCTTTACGTGGTGGCTTTGGTCATTGCTTACCTCTTGAAAAAGAGGGGGTTACGTCAAGTAGCCTAATGATGACGATTTGATTTATAGATAAGAAAAATCTCTAGCACTCGCTAGGGATTTTTTATATAATAAAACACATGGTTAAATCATATAGTAAAAACGCAAATCACAACATGCGACGTCCTGTAGTCAACAAGGATATTGTGGACTACATGCGAACGCATCTTCAGGAAAATAAAGGGCATTTGGCTGAACTGGAGGCCTTTGCTCGTAAGGAAAATATTCCAATTATCCAGCACGAAGTTGTTGCTTATTTCCGATTTTTATTGCAGACCTTGCAGCCTAAGAAAATCCTTGAGGTAGGAACAGCTATTGGTTTTTCAGCCCTTCTTATGGCTGAGTATGCACCTGATGCTCAGATTACAACGGTTGATCGTAATGAAGAAATGATTGGCTTTGCCAAGGAAAATCTAGCCAAGTATGACAGTCGCAAACAAATTACCTTGGTCGAAGGAGATGCAGCAGAAGTTTTGCAAGATTTGGACACTGATTATGATTTTGTCTTTATGGACTCAGCCAAGTCTAAATATATCGTCTTTCTGCCTGAAATCCTAAAACGTCTCAAGGTAGGTGGTGTCATCGTCTTTGATGATATCTTCCAAGGGGGCGATATTGCCAAAGATATCATGGAGGTTCGTCGTGGTCAGCGTACGATTTACCGTGGCTTGCATCGTCTTTTTGATGCGACCTTAGATAACCCTGGATTGACTGCTAGTTTGGTTCCTATGAGTGACGGACTTCTTATGCTTCGGAAAAATTCTGAAAATATTATCTTCCCAGATTAAGCATTATTTAAGTAAGTGTGGTATAATAGCAGAGATATTGACAATTTAAGGAGTAAATAGAATGGCTAAAGAAAATGAAAACCTTGAGTCAACAGAAGAAACTGTTGAAGAGGTTGTAGCAGACAAAGACGCAGAACAAGAGCATCTTGATCGCCAAAAAGAAGAAGAGGAAAGCATCGCCCTCGCCAGTGAAAAAGCGAAAGAAAAAGCTAAACGTGCTAAAACTAAAAAGACACGTGATGCTGGTAAACCAAGCTCAGGTGGTCGCTTCCTTGGAGGTCTTGCCCTTGTAGCTGTTTCAGCTCTCGTTGGTGCAGGTGCTATGTATGTTTCTCTAGGTAACAAAACAACTGAAGAAACAACTTTGGTATCTATGAAAGGTGATACTGTTACTGTTGGTGATGTTTTTGATTCACTTAAAGGTAGCAGCCAAACACAACAAAGTGTTTTGAGTGCAACTTTGCAAAAGGCTCTTGAAAAAGAATATGGTAGCAAGGTCAGCAAAGAAGACGTTGACAAAGCTTATAAGCAAGCTTCAGAACAATATGGAGATCAATTCTCACAAGTACTTGCAGCCTATGGTCAAACAGAAGAGTCATACCGTAATCAAATCCGTACACAAAAATTGGTTGAGTATGCTGTTAACCAAGCCGCGCAGAAAGATTTGACGGAAGCAAATTACAAGGCTGCCTATGATAACTACACACCAAATACAGAGGTGCAAGTGGTTTCAACTACTGATAAAGCAGTGGCAGATAAAGTAGACTCTGAAGCTAAGGCAGAAGGAGCAGATTTCTCACAAGTAGCTAAAGATAACAGCTTGGAAGTGACTTCTAGGACAGTTAACTCAGCTTCTCAAGACTTCCCAGCAGATGTTTTGACAGCAGCTTTCAAACAAGATGCTAATGCCGTTTCTGACGTAGTGACTGTTTCAAACAGCTCAACTGGTGCTGCAACTTACTACATCGTCAAAACTGTTTCAAAATCTGAGAAAAATGCAGATTGGAAAAACTATAAGGATGATTTGACTAAGGTCATCATCAATGGTAAGAAATCTGATACTAACTTTACTAACTCAGTGATTGCTAAGGTCCTTAAGAAATATAATGTTAAAGTTGTAGATAAGGCCTTTAGCGCAATTCTTGACCAGTATGTGACTGGTTCTGGGGCTTCATCAAGTTCATCATCAAGCTCTAGCAAATAAATCACAAGATAGAGTTGATAATGCTATTATCAGCTTGACCTAAGACCTAAAACACGTTAAAATGGAGAGTGGCTGAAAGTTCTAATATCATGACATTTTTAGCCTTCCCTTTGAGATTGGTAATCATCGCTTCTGATACAGAAAAATGGCGGTCGCTGCGAGCCATGGACGAATCTGGTTACTTGCTACTCAAAGTTTACAATTAAAGACAAATAAGAATGACAAGTTCATTGAATGAAGGTGGTACCGCGGTTCACGTCGCCCTTCGTTTAGTGGTCTTGTCTTTTATTCTTTGGGTATTTTCTGAATGAAATGTATGGCAATATTGGAGGTGGCGTATGAAAACCTATTTTGTCAAACAGAAGTTTCGATTGGGGGGTGAACGCTTTGATATCAAGGATGATCAAGGTAGAGTTGCCTACCAGGTTGAAGGATCCTTTTTTAAGATTCCAAAGACCTTTACGATTTTTGGCGAGGATGGTCGTGAGATCAGTCATATCACCAAGGAGCCTATTAGTCTCTTACCCAAATTTACGGTGGATTTACAGGATGGTTTGAGTTTTTACATTCGTAAAAAATTAACCTTTCTTCGTGATAAGTATGATGTCGATAATCTTGGCTTGCGAATAGAGGGCAATATTTGGGACCTGGATTTTCAACTGCTTAATAGTCAAGATCAGGTAGTTGCTAGGATTCAAAAGGAACTCTTCCATCTAACATCGACCTATACTGTTACCGTTTATGAAAATACTTATGCCGATTTAGCCATTTCCCTATGTGTCGCTATTGACTATGTGGAAATGCTCGAGAATAGCTCAAAATAAGAAACAATTGATTAAGGAGAAACAATGAAACAACTTACTTCAGCACAAATTCGTCAAATGTGGCTTGATTTCTGGAAATCAAAAGGTCACGCTGTTGAACCATCAGCTAACTTGGTTCCAGTTAACGACCCAACCCTTCTTTGGATTAACTCAGGGGTTGCCACTTTGAAAAAATACTTTGATGGCTCAGTAATTCCTGAAAATCCACGTATCACTAACTCACAAAAGGCTATCCGTACCAACGATATCGAAAACGTTGGTAAGACAGCTCGTCACCACACTATGTTTGAAATGCTTGGTAACTTCTCAGTTGGTGACTACTTCCGTGATGAAGCTATTGAGTGGGGTTATGAGCTTTTGACAAGCCCAGAGTGGTTTGATTTTCCAAAAGACAAACTTTACATGACTTACTATCCAGATGATAAAGATTCATACAACCGTTGGATTGCCTGCGGTGTTGAACCAAGTCATTTGATTCCAATTGAAGATAACTTCTGGGAAATCGGTGCTGGACCTTCAGGACCAGATACTGAAATCTTCTTTGACCGTGGCGAAGACTTTGACCCTGATAATATTGGTATCCGTTTGCTTGAAGAAGATATTGAAAACGATCGTTATATTGAAATTTGGAACATCGTTTTGTCACAATTCAACGCAGACCCAGCAGTTCCACGTTCAGAATACAAGGAACTTCCTAATAAAAACATTGATACGGGCGCAGGTCTTGAACGTCTTGTAGCCGTAATGCAAGGGGCTAAAACAAACTTTGAAACAGACCTCTTCATGCCTATCATTCGTGAAATCGAAAAAATGTCTGGTAAAACTTACGATCCAGATGGTGACACAATGAGCTTCAAGGTTATTGCTGACCACATTCGTTCATTGGCATTTGCCATCGGTGATAGTGCTCTTCCAGGTAATGAAGGTCGTGGTTATGTCCTTCGTCGTCTTCTCCGTCGTGCCGTAATGCACGGTCGTCGTCTCGGTATTTCTGACGCTTTCTTGTACAAACTTGTCCCAACTGTTGGTCAAATCATGGAAAGCTATTACCCAGAAGTTCTTGAGAAGAAAGATTTTATCGAGAAGATTGTTAAACGTGAAGAAGAAACCTTTGCACGTACCATCGATGCAGGTTCAAGCATGCTTGACGAGCTTCTTGCTAACCTTAAGAAATCTGGTAAAGATACGCTTGAAGGTAAAGACATCTTTAAACTTTACGATACTTATGGATTCCCAGTGGAATTGACAGAAGAGTTGGCTGAAGATGAAGGCTTCAAGATTGACCATGAAGGTTTCAAAGCTGCCATGAAAGAACAACAAGACCGTGCGCGTGCTAGCGTCGTCAAAGGTGGTTCTATGGGTATGCAAAATGAAACCCTCGCTAACATCACTGAACCATCTGAGTTCTTGTATGAAGCGGAAACTGCTGAAAGCCGTTTGAGCGTCCTCGTTGCTGATGATGCTCGTCATGATAGTGTTAACTCTGGTCAAGCACTCCTTGTCTTTGAACAAACACCATTCTACGCTGAAATGGGTGGACAAGTAGCAGACCACGGTACAATCTCAGATGCAGCTGGTACAGTCGTTGCGCGTGTTGTTGATGTTCAACGTGCACCAAATGGACAAGCCCTTCACACTGTTGAAGTTGAAGGTGAACTTGTTGTAGGAGCTAACTACAAACTTGAAATTGACCACACACGTCGTCACCGTGTCATGAAGAACCATACAGCGACTCACCTCTTGCACGCTGCCCTTCATAACATCGTCGGTGATCATGCTGTTCAAGCTGGTTCTCTTAACGAACAAGAATTCTTGCGTTTCGACTTCACTCACTTTGAGGCTGTAACTCCAGAAGAATTGCGTGCTATCGAAGAACAAGTTAACGAAGAAATCTGGAAAGCTACTCCAGTAACAACTATTGAAACAGACATTGACACTGCTAAATCAATGGGAGCTATGGCCCTCTTTGGTGAAAAATATGGTAAGAATGTTCGTGTCGTTTCAATCGGTGATTACTCTGTTGAGCTTTGTGGTGGTACGCACGTTGCCAACACTGCTGAAATCGGTATGTTCAAGATTGTCAAAGAAGAAGGTATCGGTTCAGGAACACGTCGTATCTTGGCAGTGACATCACGTGAAGCTTACCTTGCTTACCGTGAAGAAGAAGATGCCCTTAAAGCAATCGCAGCAACACTTAAAGCACCACAATTGAAAGAAGTGCCTAACAAGGTTGCTAGCCTTCAAGAGCAATTGCATGCCCTTCAAAAAGAAAATGCAGCGCTTAAAGAAAAGGCAGCTGCAGCTGCAGCTGGTGACGTCTTCAAAGATGTTAAAGAAGCTAACGGTGTTCGTTACATTGCTAGCCAAGTAGAAGTTTCTGATGCAGGTGCCCTTCGTACCTTCGCGGACCAATGGAAACAAGCAGACTACTCTGATGTTCTTGTTCTTGCAGCTCACATTGGCGAAAAAGTTAATGTTCTTGTAGCAAGCAAGTCTAAAGATGTTCACGCAGGTAATGTTATCAAGGTTCTCGCACCAATCGTATCAGGTCGTGGTGGTGGTAAACCAGATATGGCCATGGCCGGTGGTAGCGATGCCAATGGTATCCAAGATCTTCTTTCAGCAGTAGCAGAACAGCTCTAAGATGTGATACAATAAAAGAAACTTGAAAAGATAGGATGAAAATCCTATCTTTTTTCTTTGTAAGTGGTATTGAAAGTAATGATTATTTTCGTTTCATAATTGAAATAGTGAATACTGGGTGGTATACTATTACAAATCATAAAAATTATAATAGTTTCAAGTAAAAGGGAGCTAGCGATGTTTGGACAAGACTTTGGTCATCGGTTAAGAGAGTTGAGATTAGCACAAGGATTCACTAAAGAAAAATTTTGTGAAGGGGATGAGGTTTTATCAGTACGACAATTGACACGTATAGAAACAGGGAAGTCTCAACCTAAATTAGAAACCTTAGAGCACTTGGCAAGACGTCTGAATATATCTTTATCGGAATTGCTTGGAGAGAGGACTGTAGTCTCAAAGATGCCGGTAGAATACCTCAATCTCAAATATCAATTGATGCATGCGACTAGTCTAGATAAGCCAAATAATCTAATGAAACTAGACGAAAAGCTGGGTAAAATTATTGATAGCTATTATGATGATTTGCCTGCTGATGAACAGAGGGTTGTTGATATCTTACAGTCAAAACTTTACTCATATACTTCAAAGACACACCAAAAATTTGGTATGAGCATATTGGAGAAGAGTTTACCATCATTATGTGAGAAAAGGGTATACACTATCAATGATCTACTACTTATAGAACTATATCAAATCTCGTTAGGAGATGGTGATAGTATGAGGTCAGATGGGTTTAGTGAAGGGACTTTTTATACTATTTGTAGAAATCTAATAAATAGTTATGATAATATTCCCACGGAGTATTTGTTTTTACTTAGGGATGCCTTATTAATGGTTCCAATAGTTGAATATGAACGAAAAAAGTTTCATTTATCGGAAGTAGCATTCAATCAACTGCATCGCATTATGGAGGAAACTCAAGATTTTCAGAAAAAACCAATTTTGAGAATGCTAGAGGGACAGTATCTATATGTTGTAAAGAATGATATTTTTGAGGCTAAAAAGGCTTATCAAGAAGGGATACTCTTGGCTAGATTATTAGGAGATACCTCTTTAGCTGACATCATGTCAGAGAAAATGAGAGATGCCATGAAAGAATAGAGCAGGACATACGTGTCCTGTTCTTTTTTTCTAATATGCAGTATATTATATCCATAAGAAGAACTAAAGAATATAACTTATTTCATCGAGATTTTTGAAAATGACACAGTCTAAAATAGAGTATTAAGGAGAATTATTATGAAACCTGCTACAAAACGTTTCACAACTTTAACTGCACTTGCTTTGACTTCCGTTCTATTACTTGGTGCATGTGGTAATAACAAGAAGGAAGCTACATTAACATCAAGCTCTAGTAAGGTTAGTCAGAAAGTGAAATCGACAAAACCATCTTCAAAAGAAAAAACGAAGAAGTCTGAGCAAAAGACAAAATCTTCTAGTTCAGAAGAGGTCTCAAAAGCAACCTCTGGAGAAACGGCTTCACAACCATCAGCCGGAAATGTTTCTGGATCTACTCAACAAGAAGTTGCTCCAACAAATCCTAGTGAAGAAACAGCTGAAGTAAATCAAGGAACTACGACAGAACAACCAGCTGCTTCGGCGGAACAAACACCAGCTACCACAGTAGTTGATGCTACGGCAATGGCTAATGGTGATTTCTCTAGTGTTGCTGGTACTTATCAAAATGACTTAGGGGACACAATTACAGTATCCCCATCCGGTAGTGTAACCCGTGTTGGTGCTGAAAGTGGTTATAGTGATACAAGTAGTCAGCTCTTTAATGGTTTTGCTCAAGATGGTGGTTATGTAGCAGGTTTTGCTCATAATGATGGACCAACCAGTGACCCAATTTTCTTTGATAGTAATGGACAGATTCGTTTCGGTTCTGATGCAATATATGGTCGGATGCATGTTTACAATAAATTAGATTAATGGTATTGTCCCTCGGTACTTAAGAAAAGAAAATTACAAGTAGTAGAAGGAGTACGCTTTAAAAATGTCTCAAAAAGAACATGGAGAAGTGAGAAGTACTAGTGGTACCTTAAAGGGGACCTATCACTATTTGGATTCTCCCAGTCCTCATTTGTTTCCGTTTGTCTTTATTAGTAACGTAACAGATAGCCTTCAGATGTTTCGCGTGTGTAAGAATGGTAAGCCAATTGCCTTTCCATTACTTCTACCAAATCAGTATAAAATTGTTTACATTAAGGACTTTCAAAATGTTAGCTCCTGCGATGAGATTACAGTGACTGAACATTTAGAAGAATACATCTATGATGAATCATAGTTAGACTAGATTGATACCTATAGTCAAATCAACCCAGAATGAATTAATTAATCTATTCAGATTTGCTTAATGTGTCAAGGAATTAGATGTAGCAAAAGCCCTCAGGTAGCCCTTTGGGCTTTTCTTAATTATAGTTATCTGAAAGAATTAGCTATCAATTTTCTACAAAATAAAGTTTAGTAATAATATTGAAATAATTGTAAAAAATATTTCAAAGGGGTATAATAGAAATGTGAAAACGGTTCCAATGTTTATCAAACAGCCTAGAAAGTGAGAGTGATCAAAATGAGAAAGGCATATGTTTTTAAGGAACGTCAACGTTACTCAATACGTAAATATTCTTTTGGAGCTGCATCAGTCTTGATTGGTGCGAGCTTGATGCTTGGTGGACATGCTTTGGCTCAGGAACAAGCCAACAGCACAAGTACCAGCAAGGATTATGAAGTTTTTGTAAATAATTCTGAACCACTTCAAATTGACCAGGCAACTTCAGAAGCTGTTACCGATGTCCTCAATCAACCAGCTTCAAGATCTGAAGCGCCAAGACCTAAGCTTGCTAGCAGTGAGGTTGCCTCTTCTGAAGCTAATAGTGTAGTGGCTAGCGAGGCTGCTTCTTTGGAAGTACCGGCAGAGGTTGCTCATTCTGCATCTGCTGTTGCTACTGTTTCTAGATCAGAAGTGGCTAGCCCACGTTCTGAAGTGTCATCAGTAGCTAGCTCTGAAGTAGCAAGTGAGACTAACCGTTCAGCAACTTCAGAAGTAGCAGAAGCTAGAGTTACTGACCGTGAAGCTGTGGATACTCCTCAACCTGGTGTGGATGGTCCAGTGACTGCTGATGGTTCTCTTGATATTCCATCAAACGGTACCTATTATTTCCGTCGCACAACAGAAATTCGTACTGCGCCAATCATGGATATCAAACCTACCTTCGTCTTTAGTGCAGGCGACCATGTTATCTACGACAAGGTCTTGAAGAGAGACAATCACCAATGGATTTCTTACATTGGTTACGACTATGAACGCTACTATGCTGATATCGCAGCTTTGAAGGCCGAAAATACTAGTAGCACTACTGAAGCGACTAGAGATGAAACTATCCCTGAACGTGGTACTTATTATTTCACTAAACCTGCAGATGTGAAGAACCAACCTAGCTTGACTGCTAAGACTGAGTTCAATTTTGATCCTGGTATGTCAGTCAACTACGATAGATCTTTGCTTGCGGACAACCACCGTTGGATTTCTTACACTTCGTACAGTGGTACTCGTCGTTACGTCGACCTAGGTGCTGTTGCAGAGGCTGTAGCTAAACCAAGAGGCGATATCGCTATTGAAAGTCATAACAATGGTGACTTTAGTGTGGTTATCAGTAATGTTTCAGATCAAAACGGTGTCCTTGGAGTATCTGTTCCAATCTGGTCTGAAAAGAATGGTCAAGATGACATCATCTGGTACAATGCGACTCGTCTTAACAATGGTAACTACAAGGTTAACGTCAGTCTAACTGACCACAAGAATGAACGTGGCCTCTACAATGTTCATCTTTACTATGTTGAAACTAATGGTAAATTAGTTGGTGTGGGTGGCACAACTTACACAGTTCCTGCCAAAGTTGAAGAAACTCATACAACTACTAGCTATAGCCTTCCTGATGCAGGAACTTACACCTTCAGAGAACGTTCTAGCATCAAGGCAGAACCTCGTGTGGCAAGTCCAGAGTTGGCCTACTACGATGCTGGCATGTCAGTCAACTACGACAAGATTGTCAGTGGTGATGGTTACCAATGGCTTTCTTACCTCAGCTACAATGGCAACCGCCGTTATGTAGCCGTGTCTAAACTTGCTCAACAAGAAAGCAAACCAAGTGGTACTATCAATATTGAAAATCTCTCTAACCTCGGTTTCGATGTTCATATCACTAATGTTTCTGGTGGAGATAAAGCTATCCAAGGCGTAAGTGTTCCAGTATGGACAGCTAAGGACGGCCAAGATGATCTTGTATGGCACCAAGCTGACAGACAAAGTGATGGTAGCTACAAGGTTCGCATCAATGTTAGTGATCATAAGGCTGAAGCAGGCGAATACATTGTCCATCTCTACTATGTTCAAGATGGTAAGATGGTAGGTATTGGAGGCACTAGCACAACTGTTCCAGTTCAAAATGCAACTCGCCACAATCTTCCAGCCTCAGGTTCATACACCTTTACTGCTCGTTCTGGCATTAAGACTCAACCTTTGGTAGCCAACCCAGATGTTAGCTACTACGATGTTGGTATGTCAGTCAACTATGACAAGGTTGTCAATAATGATGGCTATACATGGCTTTCTTACCTTAGCTATTCAGGACATCGTTTCTATGTGGCTATCGCACCAACGAGTGTAACTAAACCTGTAGAACAACCAGTCCAACCAAGTACACCTTCATCTGGCACCTATACTTTCAAGGAACGCTCTAGCATTAAAGCAGAACCAAGTGTGGCAAGTCCAGAGTTGGCCTACTATGATGCTGGTATGTCCGTTAACTATGACAGATTGGTGACTGCAGATGGTCATACCTGGCTCTCTTATGTCAGCCATGGAGGCAACCGCCGATACGTTGCTATTGATGCTAAGGCAACAGCAGTTGCTCAACCAGCAAGCCCAAGCTTAGCGGCAACTGGCACCTATACCTTTACCAAACCGAGCTCTATCAAGGCTCAACCAAGCGTTGCAAGCCCAGAGTTAGCCTACTATGATAAAGGCATGTCCGTTCGCTATGACAAGGTCCTTACAGCAGATGACCATACCTGGTTGTCTTATGTAACCTATAGCGGTGCAAGACGCTATGTGGATATTTCTTAAGATTCGTAACATCACTCTCTTTTGAGGGTGGTGTTTTTTTGGTGAATGAAGCAAAAAAATGTTACAAACTATTGTTTTTTTGTAATAAAAATGTAAAATAGGTAAAGAGAACAAAAAATCTCATTTTAAATAAATAAGAGAGGTTCATTTATTAAAGAAATGCTCTAACTTAGAATTTCTCTTAAGATTATGCTAAAGGAAGTTATGCCATGCTTAACATCTATGTTTTAGAGGATCATTTTATCCAACAAAATCGTATTGAAGAGGTTATTCATACGATTCTTAAGAAAAATAACATTAAAGTGGGCGACTTTGAGGTTTTTGACAAACCCAACCAACTGTTAGAGTCTATTACCGAGCGAGGGTCTCATCAGCTCTTTTTCTTGGACATTCAAATTAAAGACGATACTAAAAAAGGTTTGGAAGTGGCTAAGCAGATTCGCAAGAATGATCCCTATGCCAATATTGTTTTCTTCACGACCCATTCAGAGTATCTTCCCTTAACTTTTCAATACCAACTGGCAGCTCTAGATTTTATTGATAAGTCTTTGGAGGGTGAGGACTTTCAAAAGCGTGTGGAAAGTATTATCTTATTAACCTGCAAAAAGATACAGAGTCAGAATCCAGAAGACGCTTTTCGGATTGAGAATGCTAAGACCGTTATTCAGGTTCCCTTTCATGATATCTTGTACTTTGAGACGTCAGATATTGTTCATAAGGTTATCCTTTATACTAAAGAGGAGCAGATTGAGTTTTATGGCAGTCTCTCACAAATCGAAAAGAGTGACCCTAGACTGTTTAAATGCCACAAATCTTTCCTTATCAATCCAGAAAATATCATCAAATTAGATAAAAGTACGGGGACAGTCTATTTTGAAAATGGTGGCGTTTGCTATGTTTCGAAGTTGAAACTAAAGAAATTGCTTGAGAGAATCAGCCTATGACAGCAATCAATTTTTTGTTGGATAATCTAGACTTTTTAGCGGAGATTATCCTCTTTATTCTCGTTTATCAATACATTACCTCCGAGAAGATAAAGCTAAGATGGTATATCATCATCCCCTTGATTATCCGATTTTTGTTCGTGCTTTCTCCAGCACTATCCTATGTTTTAGGGCATGCCTTCTTGGTTGTTTATTCCCTCTACAGAAATCGTTATGGCAATAGGTTATTAGATATTTTCTATGGCTTGTTTCCAATCATCATAGAAAGTCTTGTTCACAATCTTATTATTTATGGGATTGCCTTGGTCATCAATCGTCATTATCTGATTGTACTTAACCATTTTCATTTAAACCTTGTCATTGAGTTGCTAGTCTTTCCTGTGTTTTGGTTAATCATTAAGACCTTAAAAGTGGATTTCAAAGCATTGAACTATGGTTTTCGAAAGTCATTTTCAAAGTACTTTTTATTACTTATAGATATATCAATGTTATCTTATGCCCTCCTTCTCCAATATATTACATTTTTTGTGCAACAGAGCCCTGGAGGAAGAGATTGGCATGTTTATCTCGTGGTGACCTATGCTTTACTCTTTCTTGCGACCCTTGTTTATATTAATGCGACCTTCAGTGAGAGACTAAAAGAAGAAGTCCTACTCCAAAAAGATAGGCAAATGAGTGATTTGGCTCATTATAGTCAACAAATCGAGCAACTCTATACGGATCTTCGTCGCTTCAGGCACGATTACCTAAATGTTTTGTCTAGTATCAAATATGGCATTGACTCCAAGGATATGGCTATTATTTCCGATATCTACGATAACATCCTTGAAAAAACAAAGACTCGGATTGAGGGGGAACAGTACGAAATTGCCAACTTGATTAATATTAAAGATGAAGCCGTTAAAGGTGTCCTGGCTAGTAAAATTTTGGAAGCACAGGGACAGTCTATTACCATTCACCTTGAGGTCAGTGATATCTTTGAAGTATCGAGGATGGAATTGTTGGATTTCATAACAGTGTTGTCTATTTTTTTGGATAATGCTATTGAAGCTAGTCTGGATAGCAGTGCTAAAGAAGTAAACATTGCTCTTATCAGTGGAGAGACAAAGGTGGTGATAGTGGAGAATACCATTGCTCAAGAATCTATCAATACAGTCGGTATCTTTAAACTTGGTCGCTCAAGTAAAGGAGAGGGCCGCGGTATAGGTCTGTCCACTGTTCGAGAGATTTTAGGGAAGTACCCTAATTGTTCTTTGTCAACACAATCTAAAGACTATCGTTTTAAACAGACACTAAAAATAGAAGATGTGGTTTGATTATGACGAAAAAACGACTGTTTATGACTTCAATGAAAAATTTAGCTGTCTATATATTATAATAACCTAGTAAATTATCAGAAAAGGAATATCACTCATGAAAAATACAAGTAAACTCATTGGTATCGTGGCAGCTCTTATCGTAGTTATTCTTGCCATCTTCCTGGTGACTAAGTTTAACAGCCATGAATCAGCTCGTGTTAGCACAAGTAGCAGTCCAGTCAAAACGGTTAAGAAGTCATCTTCAAGCTCAAGTAAGGCTGTTAAGAAGGATAAAAAATCAACTCAATCATCATCTTCAGCAGTTTCAAATGAAGAAAATGACAATCAGGATTCAGCAGTAGCACCTAAAGCTTCTTCTAAGGAACAAGCTCAAGCAGGCGCTACAGATAGTGGACAAGTGGCTGAATCTGCAGCTGGAACAGATAAGGCTAAATCTGAGAAGGGGACAATTAATAGTCAATCATCACTTAACTTCGGTGCCCTTGATAATGGTGATATTAGCTCTATTGTGGGGACTTGGACTAATGCGAATGGTGAATCAGTTACAATTAACGCTGATGGTACAATTATCAAAAACTCAACAGGTTATACTGCTCAACTGAAGCCTCAAGGAGTTTCAGAAAATACATTCAATGCATCAGTTGTATCTCAAGATGATAGTGTAGCTTTTTCCGCAGTTGCCGGAGTATCAGGAAATTCAGATTATATTGTTATTGGGGCGAACGGACCATATTACCGTAACTAGTATGAAAAAGATTGCTATTTGAATAGTGATCTTTTATATTTTTCTTCACTTTTTTCTAACAAAATTACGAATAAATAAGTATGGCTTGCTTCGACTTTCGATTATGACAAAAATTGGACAGTTTATGATTTAGGTGTGAACAAGTCAAATAAATTTGGTATACTAATGGACAAGTGAGAAATATTCAGTAACATATTGTAAAATACTTGTAATATTTGTCACCGAGTGTTACAATCAAACAGTAACATCAATTCGATAGAGAGAATAATTGATATGAAACGAGAAAAATTTTTACACGAACAACAACGTTTTTCCATTCGTAAATATTCATTTGGGGCAGCATCAGTCCTTTTAGGAGCTAGTTTGGTCTTTGCAGGTCAAGCTTTGGCTGATGAGCATCATGAAGTTTCAACACCTTCAGATGCCACTTTGCGTGCTACCTCAGATAGTGATGCTGTGACAGCAGCTGATATTTTCAGTGGGGTAGCAACAGATGGGGCAGCATCAAGTGAGAAAGCTAGCCAAGTCTCAACAACTAGCCAAACCGCTAGTGAAACTGCTACTAGCGAGGCTAGAAGTGAAGTGAGTGCTAGTAACTCACAAGCAGCAGATAAAATTTCTGAATCAACAACTGCTAGCTCAGAAGCGACAAGGAACACAAATGCTTCATCTGAAACAGCCACTAACCTTGATGTATCTGCCTTAACGAGAGCGGCTGTCAACACTAGTTTGGTGAGCCAACCAGCTACAACTACAGACAGCGACCTTCCAAGTCAAGGAACTTATGTCTACAAGGAACGTACAGAGATTAAGAATCAACCTAAGGTGTCTGCCAAGGCTGAATTTTATGTAAATCCAGGAGACAGCGTCCTTTACGATCAAGTCGTGACGGCTGACGGCTACCAATGGATTAGCTACAAATCATACTCTGGCGTGCGTCGTTATGCGCCAGTGAAACCAGTGGCAGCTGGTAGTGGTAACGGTAATAGTGGTAATGGGGATGGTAAGCCTTCTAATGGCACTCAAGCCACAACAGGTGCTTTGAACATCCCAGCGACAGGAACTTTCTACTTTACACGTGACACAGATATTAAGAAAGAACCAAAAGCAGACCTCAAACCTACTTTTGTTTTCAGTAAGGGTGACCATGTTATCTATGACAAAGTTTTGACTGCGGATAATCACCAATGGATTTCTTACCTTGGGTATGACTATGTTCGCTATTATGCCGATATTGCGACTTTGACACCTGCTAAAGCTGAAACACCAACTGTTAAACCAACAGAGACTAATCAAGCAAAACCAGAAACTACTGGTGCTGAAAAACTTCCAGCAAGTGGTACTTATAATGTGACACGTAGCTTGAATGTTAAAAACGAACCTAAGGCCTCTGCAGAAACGCTTTATACCTTGGAAAAAGGCTACAAAGTGAACTATGACAAGGTCTTGACTGCGGATAACCACCAATGGATTTCTTACGTTAGTTACAGTGGTACACGTCGTTATGTGGATATTGCTACCTTGAAAGCTACTGAGTCTAAACCACAAGAAAACCGTGTTTCTGGTAACCTTACCATCAACAACCAAACCTCTAATGGATTTGATGTTGTCGTAACCAATGTTTCAGGTGGTGGCAAGACAGTTCAGGAAGTCCGTGTCCCAATCTGGTCAAATAAAGATGGTCAAGACGACCTTACTTGGTATCATGCCGATAAACAATCAGACGGTAGCTATAAGGTTCATGTAGATAAAGCCAGCCACAAGGGCGATGCTGGTACCTATTCTGTGCATCTTTACTATATGTTGGATGGTAAGCGAACTTATATTACCGAAACTACAGCTACAGTCCCTGAATCTCAAGTAACAGGAAAATTGACGATTACCAATCAAACCTCTAATGGCTTTGATGTTGTCGTAACTAATGTTTCAGGTGGTGGCAAGGCAGTCCAAGAAGTTCGTGTTCCAATTTGGTCAGATAAAGATGGTCAAGATGACCTCACTTGGTATCATGCTGATAAACAATCAGACGGTAGCTACAAGGTTCATGTAGATAAAGCCAGTCACAAGGGCGATGCTGGTACCTATTCTGTCCATCTTTACTATATGTTGGATGGTAAACGAACTTATATTACCGAAACTACAGCCACAGTTCCTGAATCTCAAGTAACAGGAAAATTGACGATTACCAACCAAACTTCTAACGGCTTTGATGTTGTCGTAACTAATGTTTCAGGTGGTGGCAAAGAAGTTAAAGAAGTCCGTGTTCCAATCTGGTCAGATAAGAATGACCAAGACGACCTTACTTGGTATCATGCCGACAAACAATCAGACGGTAGCTATAAGGTTCATGTAGACACAGCTAGCCATAAGAGTGATGCTGGTACATATTCTGTGCATCTTTACTATATGTTAGATGGTAAACGAACTTATATTACCGAAACTACAGCCACAGTTCCTGAATCTCAAGTGACAGGGAAATTGACCATCAGCAACCAAACGTCTAATGGCTTTGATGTTGTCGTAACTAATGTTTCAGGCGGTGGCAAAGAAGTTAAAGAAGTCCGTGTTCCAATCTGGTCAGATAAGAATGGCCAAGACGACCTTACTTGGTATCATGCCGACAAACAATCAGACGGTAGCTACAAGGTTCATGTAGACACAGCTAGCCATAAGGGTGATGCGGGTACTTATTCTGTGCATCTTTACTACATGTTGGATGGTAAACGAACTTATATTACCGAAACTACAGCCACAGTGCCTCAATCTAATGAATCCCATGTAACAGGGAAATTGACCAATAACGGTTCTTACTACAGTGTTCGTGGTAAATACGATGATATTATCATTGTCAATAAGAAGCATGGTCTTTCTAAGGACTATAATCCAGGTGAAAATCCTACAGCTAAGGCAGCCTTTGTTCGCCTTCGTGATGATATGATTAACCAAGGTTTGAATGTCGGACGTTCATACAGTGGTTTCCGTTCTTACGATTATCAAAAGACTCTTTACGACAACTACGTAAGCCGTGATGGTCAAGCAGCTGCGGACCGTTACTCAGCTCGTCCTGGGTTCAGCGAACACCAAACTGGTTTGGTCTTTGATTTGACTGATAAATCAGGTAACTTGCTTGAGGATGCACGAGCTAGTCAATGGCTTAAAGACAATGCACATAACTATGGCTTTATCGTGCGTTTCCAAGCAGGTAAAGAAGCTTCAACCGGCTACATGCCAGAAGCGTGGCATATCCGCTATGTGGGTAAAGAAGCTAAAGACATCCACGATTCAGGATTGAGCTTGGAAGAGTACTTTGGTATCGAAGGTGGCGATTATGCTACTAGCAGCAAACCTGCTGAAAGCAAACCAGCCACTACAGGTGCCATCAACCTTCCAGCGACAGGCACTTATACCTTCACAGGTCGTGCGTCAATCAAGGCAGAAGCTAAGCTTTCAAGCCCAGAATTGGCCTACTATGACAAGGGCATGAGTGTTAACTATGACAAAGTTTTGACAGCCGATGGTCATCAATGGCTTTCATACATGACAGCAAGCGGTGCCCGTCGTTACGTTGATATTGCAACAGTTAAAGCTACAGAAACTAAACCAGAAGTTAAACCGGTTGCTAAACCAGCGGACCAACCAAGTCTTCCAGCGACAGGCACTTATACCTTTACAGGCCGTGCGTCAATTAAGGCAGAAGCTAAAGTTTCAAGCCCAGAATTGGCCTACTATGATAAGGGTATGAGCGTTAACTATGATAAAGTTTTGACAGCTGATGGTCATCAATGGCTTTCATACATGACAGCAAGCGGTGCCCGTCGTTATGTTGATATTGCAACAGTTAAAGCTACAGAAACTAAACCAGAAGTTAAACCGGTTGCTAAACCAGCGGACCAACCAAGTCTTCCAGAATCAGGCACTTATACCTTCACAGGTCGTGCGTCAATTAAGGCAGAAGCTAAAGTTTCAAGCCCAGAATTAGCCTACTATGATAAGGGTATGAGCGTTAACTATGATAAAGTTTTGACAGCTGATGGCCGTCAATGGCTTTCATACATGACAACAAGTGGTGCTCGTCGTTACGTTGACATTGCAGCAGCCAAGGCAGAAGCTAAACCAGAAACAAAACCCGTTGCTAAGCCAGCCGATAAACCAAGTCTCCCAGAGTCAGGTCGTTATACCTTCACAGGTCGTGCGTCAATCAAGGCAGAAGCTAAAGTTTCAAGCCCAGAGTTGGCTTACTATGATAAAGGTATGAGTGTTAACTACGATAAGGTTCTCACAGCTGATGGTCGTCAATGGCTTTCATACATGACAGCAAGTGGTGCTCGTCGTTATGTTGATATTGCAGCAGCCAAGGCAGAAGCTAAACCAGAAACAAAATCCGTTGCTAAGCCAGCCGATAAACCAAGTCTGCCAGAATCAGGCCGTTATACCTTCACGGGTCGTGCGTCAATCAAGGCAGAAGCCAAGGTTTCAAGCCCAGAGTTGGCCTACTATGACAAGGGTATGAGTGTTAACTACGATAAGGTTTTGACAGCGGACGGTCACACATGGCTCTCATACATGACAGTGAGTGGTGCTCGCCGTTACGTCGATATTGCTTAATGAGATAAAGAATCAGGTTGGACAATATGTCCAGCCTTTTCTGATAGCCTCTCTTTATCATGAGATTGAATTTTTCAATTTTTGTGACGTCTTTTGGAGTGCTATAATGGTTAATATAGAATCGAGGTTATTATGAAAATCGCGTTGGTACAGATGGATGTCGTTCACGGACAGCCTGTGGAAAATAAAAAACACGTCATAGAGATGCTGGAAAGGGCGCTTGATGATAATCCTGATGTTATTGTGCTTCCTGAAATGTGGAATACAGGCTATGCTTTAAATGAACTTGATGGGCTTGCGGATAAGCATGGATTGGACTCTCAAGAACTCTTGTCTCATTTTGCTAGGAAACATGCTGTGGCTATTATCGGAGGGTCTGTTGCTATTGAGCAATACGGCAAATTCTACAATACAACCTATGTCTATAATAAGTCTGGGGACTTAATCAATACCTATAGCAAGGTCCATCTCTTTGGCCTTATGGCAGAGGACCAGTACATGTCTGCTGGGTCGAATGAGTCTGTTTTTGAGCTTGATGGTGTGATAGCTGCCAGTGTCATTTGTTATGATATCCGTTTTCCTGAATGGGTGCGAACACAGATGGCACAAGGGGCCAAGGTACTTTTTGTGGTAGCGCAGTGGCCGGAACCTCGAGTGCAGCAATGGGAGATTTTGTTAAAGGCGCGTGCAGTTGAAAATCAAGCTTTTGTAGTTGCTGTCAATCGTGTTGGAGCAGGACCGGACGATATCTTTTCAGGACATTCTATGGTTATAGATCCACTTGGAAATGTGGTCTTACAAACCAAGGAGCATGAGGAGGGAATTTTTACGGCTGATATTAATCTTGAAGAGGTAGATAAGGTTCGAGGTCAGATTCCTGTTTTTGAGGATCGTCGCACGGACTTGTATCATTAAGGAGTGTTTATGTTATTTGAAGAATCTGACTTATTGAAGGCATTGCCAGAGCAGTTTTTTGCAGGTTTGGTTGCTAAAGTTAATGCCAAGGTGGCGGAAGGAGCAGATGTTATCAATCTTGGTCAGGGCAATCCTGACCAACCAACCTATGACCATATTGTTGAGGCGCTTTGTACCTCAGCGAAAAATCCTGCTAGCCATAAGTATTCACAGTTTCGAGGCAATCATCCTTTTAAGGAAGCTGCTGCTAGTTTTTACAAGAAACATTATGGGGTTGATTTGGATGCGGAGCGTGAGATTTGTGTCATGGGAGGTGCTAAAATTGGGCTTGTGGAATTACCCATAGCTTTGATGAATCCAGGTGACCTCCTGCTCCTACCTGACCCAGGATATCCTGATTATTTATCAGGAGTGAGTCTAGGACGTGTAGCCTATGAGACCTTTCCTTTGACGGCTGAAAATGATTTCTTGCCTGATTTGGATGCCATTCCTGAAGAGACAGCTCGGCGTGCTAAGTTTATCTATATCAATTATCCAAATAATCCTACGGGTGCTGTGGCGACTAAGGCCTTTTATGAAAAGTTGGTTGCCTGGGCTAAGACTTACGAAGTTGGTGTGGTGAGTGATTTAGCTTACGGAGCTTTGGGCTATCGAGGCTATGAGAATCCTAGCTTCTTATCAACACCTGGTGCTAAAGATGTGGGCGTTGAGTTCTATACTTTCTCGAAAACCTTCAATATGGCTGGTTGGCGTTTGGCCTTTGCTGCTGGGAATGATCAAATGATTGAAGCCTTAAATCTGATTCAAGACCATCTTTTTGTGGGAATCTTTCCTGCCTTGCAGGAGGCTGGGATTGCAGCCCTCTTAGATCCTAAATCTGAGGAGGCTGTTGCTCAACTGAATGCGACTTATGATAGCCGTCGAGATGCTTTTGTCCAGGCAGCTGCTAAGATTGGCTGGAAGGCCTTTCCATCCAAAGGTTCTTTCTATGCTTGGATGCCTGTACCAGAGGGTTACACTAGTGAGAGTTTTGCGGATCTTTTGCTTGAGAAAGCCCATGTTGCTGTGGCACCAGGTAAAGGATTCGGTCCTGCAGGAGATGCTTATGTTCGTATCGGGCTTTTGGTAGAGCCAGAACGTCTGGTCGAAGCAGTCGATCGTATTGCCAACTTGCAATTATTTAATAACTAGATAACAATCATGAAACAAGTAGTTGAAAAAGACTGCTTGTTTTTTTTCATGTTAATTTCAATTCTTCCTTGACAAATGAATAAAAATACAATAAACTAGTTACATATTTATTCAAAAGGAGTGCATAAATGAAAATTTCAATCGTTGGTATCACTGGTTATAGTGGTTTAGAGTTAGTTAAAATTTTGAATAATCATAAAAAAGTGGAACTTGTTTCTATTCACGCAACCAAGGAAGTGGGCCGACGATTGTCTGATGTGTATCCCTATCTGACAGGTGTTTGTGACTTAGAAATTGAAGCTTACGATGCGGAAAAGATTATGCAAAAGGCGGATTTGGTTTTCTTTGCCACACCTTCAGGAGTCGCTAGCTCGCTAGCAGAGGAATTTGTTCTGGCTGATTTTCCTATTATTGATTTGTCTGGTGATCATCGCTTGCCAGCAGATCTTTATCAAGAATGGTATAAAAAATCACCTGCTAAGCAGAATGTTTTGAATAAATTTACATACGCGTTATCAGAATATGCAGATGTGAAGGATAAGAAATTTATTGCCAATCCTGGATGCTATGCGACAGCGACAGAGTTAGCCTTGATTCCTTTGGTGGCAGTTAGTTTGATTGAGACGGAAAGTGTCATTGTGGATGCTAAGTCTGGTTTAACTGGTGCGGGTAAGGCTTTGAGTGAGTCTAGCCATTTTGTCAATGTTCACGATAATTATGTGACTTATAAACTCAATCATCATCAGCATATTCCTGAGATTGTTCAAACCTTGCAGGTCTTTAATCCGGAAATGCCTGAGATTCAGTTTTCAACGTCGCTTTTACCCGTTAATCGTGGAATCATGGCTACGGTTTATTGTAAGTTGAAGAAGGACGTGACTGTAGTTGATGTGGCTTCAGCGTTCACAAAGGCTTATAGCGATAAACCCTTTGTACGTGTGCAAGACAGTTTGCCAGAACTACACAACGTTATTGGATCGAATTTTACAGATATTGGCTTTGCCTATAATGAGAAAACCAATGTTCTGACAGTTATTTCAGTGATTGATAATTTGATCAAGGGTGCTGCTGGTCAAGCGGTTCAAAATCTCAACCTCATGCAGGGGTGGGATGAGACGGAAGGTTTGCTTCTGACACCGTCATACTTGTAGATGTAAGCATAGAGTTAGGAGAAAAAATATGAAAGTCATAGATGGAACAATTGCTAGTCCGCTGGGATTCTCAGCAGACGGGCTACATGCAGGATTTAAAAAGAGAAAAATGGATTTTGGTTGGATTGTCTCTGAAAAGCCAGCCAGTGTGGCAGGGGTTTATACGACCAATAAGGTGATTGCAGCTCCTCTGATTGTGACCAAGACCTCAGTTAAAAAGGTTGGGAAAATGAAGGCCATCGTTGTTAACTCAGGTGTAGCCAATTCTTGTACAGGGACTCAAGGATTGGAGGATGCTTACACCATGCAGGAGTGGACCGCTGAAAAGCTAGGTGTTGAACCAGATTTGGTTGGTGTGGCTTCTACAGGGATTATCGGTGAGTTGCTACCAATGGATACACTGAAAAATGGTCTTTCCAAGTTGGTGGTCAATGGGAATGCTGATGATTTCGCCAAGGCGATTTTGACGACTGACACAGCGACTAAGACCATTGCTGTGACGGAGACTTTTGGTCGTGATGTGGTTACTATGGCAGGCGTTGCTAAGGGTTCAGGCATGATTCACCCGAATATGGCAACCATGCTTGGGTTTATTACTTGTGATGCTAATATTTCTAGTGACACCCTTCAATTAGCCTTGAGCCAAAATGTGGAAAAGACCTTTAATCAGATTACAGTTGATGGGGATACATCAACTAATGATATGGTTCTTGTCATGTCCAATGGTTGCACGCTCAATGAAGAGATTCTGCCAGGTACACCAGAATTTGATAAGTTTTCAAAAATGCTTAATTTCGTGATGCAAGAATTGGCTAAGAAAATTGCCAAGGACGGTGAAGGTGCCAATAAACTCATCCAAGTTGATGTGGTTAATGCCCCTAATGCCCTTGATGCTCGTATGATGGCAAAATCTGTTGTCGGTTCAAGCCTGGTCAAAACAGCCATTTTTGGTGAAGATCCTAACTGGGGACGTATTCTAGCTGCTGTTGGCTATGTCGGTGTGGACGTTCCTGTGGACAATGTTGATATTATGCTTGGCGGACTGCCAGTCATGCTAGCATCTAGTCCTGTGACCTTTGATGATGAGGAAATGAAAGACATCATGCATGAGGATGAAGTGACCATTACGGTAGATCTTCATGCTGGACATGAAAAGGGAGCCGCATGGGGGTGTGATCTTTCTTACGATTACGTTAAGATTAATGCCCTCTATCACACTTAGACTATCTGAGGAAAAGGAGTTAACTGATGACTGCTGAATATATTGTAATTAAGATTGGTGGAGTAGCCAGTAAGCAGCTAACTCCAGAGATATTGGCTAAACTGTCAGAATGGCAGCAGGCTAGTCAAAAAATAATCATCATCCATGGGGGTGGTTTTGCTATTAATCAGCTGATGGAGGAGAATCATATTCCAATTCACAAGGTCAATGGTCTTCGTGTGACGAGTCAGTCAGATATGACCTTGATTAAAGAAGCCTTGGTTGACATAGTTGGGAAAAACTTGGCAGGTCAGTTAACACAGGCGGTTTTGCCAGCTTATCAGCTTGTTGATGAATTGCCAGACCTTGTCCATGCTGATTTCTTAGATCAAGAGACCTATGGCTTTGTGGGTGAAGTCAAAAACATCACCAATCAGACCTTAGTAGCACTCCTTTCTCAAGGCAAGATTCCCTTGATTCCTAGCTTGGGCTATAGTGAGCAGGGAGATTTGCTCAATATCAATGCGGATTACCTTGCTAGAGCTGTGGCAATTAGTCTAGGTGCCAAAAAACTTATCCTCATGACAGATGTCAAAGGAGTTTTAGAGAATGGACAGGTTTTAGATCATCTGAATCTTGTGGACGTTCAGGAAAAAATAGATTCAGGCGTGATAACTGGGGGGATGATTCCTAAAATTCAAAGCGCTGTTCAGACAGTTCAAGCCGGTGTCAAGCAGGTCATTATTGGTGATAACCTGACAGATGGTACCATAATCAAGGAGTAAACGATGACAAAATTATTTTCAAATTATAAACGGGCAGCGATTGATTTTGCTTCGGCACAGGGCAATTATTTGACTGATACAACTGGCAAGACCTACTTGGATTTTTCATCTGGTATCGGGGTAACTAACCTGGGCTATCATCCCTCTGTCAATCAGGCTTTGACAGAGCAGGTGGGTAAGATTTTGCACCAGCCTAATCTTTATCACAATCAGTTGCAAGAAGATGTTGCTGGACTTTTAATTGGTGACAAGGACTATCTAGCCTTTTTCTGTAATAGTGGTGCAGAGGCCAATGAAGCAGCCATAAAAATCGCCCGAAAGGCATCAGGCAAACAAGAAATCATTACCTTTCAAAATTCCTTCCATGGTCGAACGTTTGGATCCATGTCTGCCACTGGTCAGGATAAAATCAAACAAGGCTTTGGTGAAGGTGTGCCCCACTTTAGCTATGCTATTTTCAATGACATAGATAGTGTCAAGGCCCTAGCTAGTGACGAAACAGCGGCTATTATGTTGGAGTTGGTTCAAGGGGAATCAGGTGTTCAACCTGCTGATAAGGACTTTGTTAAGGCTTTGGCTGACTTTTGTAAGGAGACGGGTATTTATCTTATTGTAGATGAGGTTCAGACAGGACTTGGTCGTACTGGTAAGCTTTATGCTTATGAGCACTATGATATTGAACCAGATATCTTTACTCTGGCAAAAGGTTTGGCAAATGGGGTGCCAGTTGGTGCCATGCTTGCTAAGTCATCTCTTGGAGAAGCCTTCTCTTACGGAAGTCACGGCTCTACCTTTGGAGGAAATAAACTGGCTATGGCGGCGGCCAAAGCTACGCTTGAAGTTATGTTGGTCCCAGGTTTTCTAGATACTGCCCTTGAAAATGGAAACCCGTTACAAGCAAAATTGCAGGCAGCTTTATCTGATAAAGAGACGGTTACCACTGTACGTGGCTTGGGTTATATGATTGGGATTGAGACTACTGGCAATTTAGGAGAATTGGTCCAGTCGGCTCGAGATAAAGGGTTAATTGTCTTAACTGCAGGGACAAACGTGATTCGTCTTTTGCCACCAATCACCCTAAGTGATGCTGAAATTGAAAAGGGTGTGGCTCTCCTATCAGAAATATTTGACTAGAACATAAAAATCACTTGATTCTTGAATCAAGTGATTTCTTTTACTCATTGTCAGTATCAATCTCGCTGAGAAGTCCTTTAGCTGTTGTTGTTGGCAGAATACGGACACGATTAAGTGAGAGAAGACCATCCTTGGCACTGGCTAGCCCTTCGTTGGTTGTTAGTCCTAACTTGTAAGTTTTCTTAGCTAGGTCAAGTGTCGTTTGATTGTAGCGACCTGATGGGTAGGCAATGGTATTGACCTTGGTATTGAGTTTATTTTCAAGGAAGTCAATAGAATCCGTTAATTCAACCTTTTGTGTCGCCTTATCAGTGGTTGACAAATCGGGGTGATTAACCGTATGAGACTGGAAGCTCATACCGTGAGCCATCATTTCTTTCATCTGTTTGACGGTAAGATTTCCAGCATTTCCTTTCTTAACAAAGCCAGTGATCACATTATTGGTTGCTTTAGCCTTGTATTTTTTGAGAATAGGATAGGCAATGGTGTAGAAATCTTCGTTACCATCGTCAAAGGTCAGCCAGACAACCTTCTTAGTAGGTAGAGCGTTTTCAGTGAAGGCCTTATAGGCTTCTTCAGGCGTTAGGAAATAGTAACCTGCCTTTGACAAAGCCTTGATTTGTGCTTCGAAGAGGTCTGGGTCAACGATAAGGTTAGCGTTAGAAGCTTCGGATGGATCCATGACGTGTACCGCATGATACATGAGGATAGGGATTTGGACAGGATCGTCATAGGTTTTCCATTTAGCTGTCGTCTTAGACTGACTGGTCTGAGCCTGTTGTTGCTTGCTTTTCGACTGATTTGGTCGGTTAAGCATAAAGACTGCTAGTAAGCCAAGAAGGACAATATTTAGGAAAAGCAGAAGAAGGTTCAGTTTCTTTCTGTTAGCTTGAGTTGTTTTTTTCTTTTGAGAAGTCATTGTATCCCCTTTCAAATAGGTCTAGTTATTATTCTAACAAAAATGGGATGGAAATGCACAGAATTTTCAGTAAAAAGAATACTTGCCTCCTTAAATGGCAACAATATTCTGTCAATTCCGATAGAAATGTGGTACAATTAAAAAAATGTATGTTTTTAAGGAGAAATCGTAAATGTCTATTAAAATTGGATTGCTTGGCTTTGGTACAGTAGCTAGCGGTATTCCTTTCCTCTTGAAGGAAAATGGTGAAAAGGTTCTTGCAGCCTCACGTGACCAACTCGAAATTGCCAAAGTTTTGGTTAAAGATGACGAGGAAAAAAATCGTCTTATCGCTGCCGGAAACGACTACAATTTTGTCACAAATGTTGACGAAATCCTTAATGATGAAGAGATTCAAATCGTTGTTGAATTGATGGGTCGTATCGAGCCAGCTCGTACCTTCATCACAAAAGCACTTGAAGCAGGTAAAAACGTTGTTTCTGCTAACAAAGACTTGATTGCTACTCATGGAAAAGAGTTGATTTCTCTTGCCCAAGATAAGGGAGTGGCTTTCTACTATGAAGCTGCTGTTGCTGGTGGTATTCCAATTTTGCGTACTTTGGCTAACTCTTTGACGTCTGATAAGGTGACACGTATCCTTGGTGTGCTTAACGGAACATCTAACTTTATGATGACTAAGATGGTTGACGAAGGTTGGTCATATGAGGACGCTCTTAAGACTGCCCAAGAACTTGGTTATGCTGAAAGTGATCCAACTAACGACGTTGAAGGTATTGACGCTGCTTATAAAGCTGTTATCCTTAGCCAATTTGGATTTGGTGCCACAATTGATTTCGACGATGTGACTCACAAGGGGATTACAAACATCTCTACTGATGATGTAGCTGTTGCTCAAGAATTGGGTTATGTCATCAAATTGGTTGGTGATGTGCGTGAAGTAGAATCAGGTATCTCAGCAGAAGTGTCCCCAACATTCTTGCCAAAAAATCACCCACTTGCTAGCGTCAACGATGTCATGAATGCAGTCTTTGTTGAATCTATCGGTATTGGCGAATCAATGTACTACGGTCCAGGTGCTGGTCAAAAACCAACAGCAACATCTGTTTTGGCAGATATTATCCGTATTGCTCGTCGTCTTTCAGATGGCAATGTTGGTAAACCATTTAATGAGTTCCGTCGTGACTTGCCATTGGCTAATCCAGCAGATGTTAAGAGTAACTACTACTTTGCCCTTGATACGCCAGACGAAAAAGGTAAAATCCTTCACTTGTCTGAAATCTTCAACTCAGAAGATATTTCATTTGAACAAGTCTTGCAACAAAAAGCAAATGGCACAACAGCTCGTATCGTTGTGATTACACATGCTATGTCTAAGACACAACTTAAAGCTGTTACTGAAAAACTTGAAGCAGCAGAAGATTTCACAGTTGTCAACACATTGAAAGTTTTGTCTAACTAATTGATAAGCCCATACTGGTGCGTATAAGAAAGGTATTCAAGGAGAAAAGTCGCTGATGGCTTTCCTCCTTTTGGTGTATTATTATGAAAATTACTGTTCCAGCAACATCTGCCAATATTGGTCCAGGTTTTGACTCTGTGGGTGTTGCCGTTTCTAAATATTTGACAGTCGAGGTGCTTGAACCAGTGGATGCATGGCATATCGAACATGATTTGGGCGATATTCCTTCAGATGAAAATAACCTCCTCATTTCAACTGCCTTGCAAGTTAAGTCTGATTTGCAGCCCCATAAATTGGTGATGACATCAGATATTCCCTTAGCGCGTGGGCTAGGTTCTTCAAGTTCTGTTATTGTCGCAGGAATCGAGTTGGCCAATCAATTGGCAAACTTGCAGCTCTCAGACGATGATAAACTTGATATTGCAACCAAGATTGAAGGTCACCCAGACAATGTTGCCCCAGCTATTTTTGGGAATCTCGTTGTAGCCTCTTATGTGGATGAACATGTTAATAGCATCGTGACAGACTTTCCAGAGTGTGCCTTTGTAGCCTTCATTCCGAGCTATGAACTTAAGACGTCTGATTCACGTGGGGTACTTCCAAGTGACCTGTCTTACAAAGAAGCTGTAGCTGCATCATCTATTGCCAACGTTGCCATTGCTGCCCTCTTTGCAGGCGATTTGGTTAAGGCGGGACATGCTATTCAAGGGGATATGTTCCACGAACGCTACCGTCAAAAACTGGTTAAAGAATTTGCGACTATTAAAGAATTGTCAGGTCAATACGGTGCTTATGCGACCTACCTCTCAGGCGCTGGCCCAACAGTTATGACCTTGACGCCAAATGATCAAGCTGAGGCTCTAAAAACGGCTATCGATGGTCTTGGTTTAGATGGTGAAACCTTCATCCTGTCTGTGGATAAAGCAGGTGTTGTCGTTGACTAGAAAAAATCAGGGGCTACTCTTTGGTCTGGCCACCTATATTCAATGGGGATTTTTATCCCTTTTTTGGAAACTTTTAGCAGGTGTTTCGGCTTACAACACCTTCTCATGGCGGATTATTTTTACTGTAGTGACTATGTTGACTTACGCCCTAGTCGCTAAGCAAAATACACGTTTCAAAGGGGAGCTTGTGGAACTTTGGCAGGATAAGAAAGCCTTGCTTCGTATGCTACTTGCTAGTTTTCTCATAGCAGCTAACTGGTTGATTTATATCTATGCTGTGGGTCATGGTCAAGCAACGCAGGCTAGCCTGGGCTATTACATTATGCCTATTATTTCTATCCTGTTTGCCCTCATTTTTCTTCGTGAATCATTGAGTAGGACCATGTGGGCAGCAGTAGTATTGGCCTTTATAGGAGTACTGGTTCTTGTTGCCAATACAGGAAAACTTCCCATGGTTTCATTGGGGTTAGCTCTGAGCTTTGGTTTCTATGGTCTAATCAAAAAAGGAGTTAGGCTCTCCAGTGACGTAGCCATGCTAGTAGAAAGTGGCTTGCTACTACCTTTTGTAGCTATCTATCTCGTTTTCTTTTCTCCAGAATCATTTTCTTCCTATTCGAGCATGGAAATGTTTCTCCTAGCCATATCCGGTGTGGTGACGGCTGTTCCATTGCTTTGCTTCTCAGAAGCAGTCAAAAGGGCACCACTTAACCTTATTGGTTTCATCCAGTATCTTAATCCTACGATTCAACTTCTCGTAGCCATTCTCATTTTTGGTGAGACGGTCAGCTTTGGAGAGTTGAAAGGCTTCCTATTTATCTGGATGGCCATACTAGTCTTTGTAACTGGCCAAATAGTAACATTTCGTAGAAGTTCCTGATAGCTATCGGGAACTTTTTATGATGTTGTCCTAAAAATGAGCCAAGTTTATCTGACAATTTTAGAACTTTAAGATATAATAGTAGTATTAGATTAAAATAGCGGAGAATTTTATGCGAAAAATGAAAAAGCTAGCGGGCTATCTGCTTCTGCTCGCTATCCCAGTTGCCATCGCTGCAGGCCTGTTTATCTTTAACGGTTCAGGTTATCGCTTGTCAGAACAAGATGCGGCAGACATTGCTTACAAAAATGCAGGTGTCAAAACTTCTGAGATTTCTCAATCAACAGTTTCGAAAGCACGTTCTGGGCTTCACGGAAGTTATGAGATTAGTTTCACAACGTCAGACAACCATTTTGAGTATACAATTGATGGTCAGTCAGGATCTATTTTGAAACATAAGAGTGACCATCCAACAACTAAGGATGAGGATGACGCTCAAAAAGGTGAAGAACCTAAAGACGAGACTCAACCTAGTGAAAGCAAGGAAGAGACAGCAGTATCCAAAGAAACTGCACAAACGACAGCTCTTAATCATGCTGGCCTAGCTGAGGGTTCTGTGACAAACTTGAAAACGGACTTGAAGACTGAAGGAGACGGTAAAGTCTACAATATCAGCTTTGATTATGCGGCTAGTGGTCTACGTTATAAATACGCGGTAAATGCTGATTCAGGAGCTATCGTAGCCTATACGACTGAGTATCTCACAGGGGCTGCGACTCCTGCTCAGTAGGTCACAGATAGAGTGAAAGCTCTCCTTGTTATTGAGGAAAATCCTTGCAATTTCTCTGAAATGGTGTAAACTTAAAGTGAAAACGGTAACAGTAGCTGTAGATGTTGCCGTAGAATCAAGGAGGCTTTGACCATGAAAGAATTCCAAGCATTTAAAGACACGCTTAGCAATAAGGCTCTCAAAGCCATTTACGAAGAAAGTAAATTGGAAGTCCAAGACGAAACAACTGAAGGTACAGAAGCCTTCTCACTAGCCTTGGCGACCCAAATGGCTATCAATCTACTCGAAAACTATGAAAAATGGCTAAAAGAAGAAAGAGCTAAGGAAGAAAAATAAGATGCAATCCTTGTCGGCAGACAGGGATTTTTCTAATGGAAAATAAAGTTATCTAGAATGTAGATTATCTGTCTTGAAATGTCTATAATACCATCATTCATGCACTTAAAATAAAATAAATGCTTTTACTTATGATAAATGAGCCATTTCTTGTGAAAAAGGTCTCGATTTTAGCCGATGTTTTGTTACAATGGTTTCAGCAAGTTCCTTAAGAGAGGAGTAGAGAGATGATTTTCTTGGTGATTAGGATAATTACTATGATGTTAGGGGTTATAGTTACTTACCTGCTATTGTGTTATTTTATTAGTCATACACAGTCCGAACATGTTTTAATAAGAGCACATCAAAGACGAGTTGCAGCTGGGAAAAAGCTCAAAGATGTTTGTGGGCTTGAATTAAAAGTTCATAAAGAACATTTTCAGAAGGATTTTGAAGGAAAGTGATGGTGAACTTCATGGAGTTAATTAAATCATTTCTTGTGACGCCCTATTTTCTTGGGATGATTCTTGTTGGTGTATTTTTAGGGATTTATGTGTTGATAGATAAGATTATTAAGAATCCGATAAAAGATATCGATTATTACAAAAAGTTTGTAGAATCTTACAAAGAAGAAGCAGATTTTTATAAAATGTCCTCCGAAGAGTATAAAACGATGGCAATAACTTACCGTAAGAGATATTTGGAAAGCCAAGCAAAGTTAGAACTTGTCATGAAAGGTAATAGTAGCCATTGAAAATTGTGAGGGAAAGTAAGACAGAGGACATACTTTCAAATTCAAAAATCAATAAGATTTCCATCACAATTTCATTTGTCTTGGTCTTAAAATTGTGATAAAATAAGACCATTCAGAGGTGCTTTGAAGCCCATTTGTCACAGGAAGCGGTGGTACTGAGAAATCCGCACAAATGTCAAAGCTGGTTGCTGATGGTCAAATTGAATCAAGAAAGCTGTGAGTGGTTACCACTCAAAACTGGGTGGTACCGCGGATGCACATTCGTCCCTGTCATGGTTATGACAGGGATTTTCTATAGCTTTTAAAGAACCAAGACCGAAGGTCGCAGGTGAATTTAGAGATATTGATGCAGACAGAGCGAAAGCGAGGTCTACGTTCCTATCAGAGGAGGGTGACATGAAGCAATCTTTTGAGACCAGTAAATTGTACTATGGTTTTCCCATTTTTATCTTGGGTTACCAGGACCAGACCTATGGCTATAATGTGACGACTTGTAGTTCTTCTTATAGTCTAGGAGATTGGCTCGTTATAGGGGTCGGTAGCGAGGAAAATGCGGCGGATCAGATTAAACATTATCAGAAGTTCACAGTGAATATTCCTGATGAAAGTTTTATGCTGGAGATGGAGCAGGCTGGTTTTATTAGTCATCGTGAGAAGATTGCTAAACTCGGCATAGATTTCCAACCTTCTAAACTGACACAAGCACCTATCCTGGATGCCTGTCCAGTCGTTCTGGATTGTGAGGTCGACAGAATTATTGAGGAAGATGGTATCTGTCATATCTTTGCTAAGATCCTAGACCGCCATGCTGATTTTGGTTTGCTAGATGACAAGGGACATTTCCGTAATGATTCTTTTGCACCGACTTACTTTATGGGTGATGGCCATAAGCGTGTCTATCGCTATCTTGATGACCGTGTAGACTCCATGGGAAGCTTTATCAAGAAAGCGAGGAAGAGGGATGACAAGAGCTGAATTGCCAGAACGAATCGAAACGGAGCGACTCGTCTTACGAAATCGTACATTGGCGGATGCTGAGGATATCTTTGGTTTTGCCAGTCGTCCAGAAGTCTCCTACCCAGCAGGTTTCCCACCTGTTAAGACCCTCGAAGAGGAAATCTATTATTTAGAACATATCTTTCCCGAGCGGAATCAAAAGGACAATCTCCCAGCTGGTTATGGCATTGTGATCAAAGGGACTGATAAAGTGATTGGTTCTGTTGATTTCAACCATCGACACGAGGATGATGTGCTTGAGATTGGCTATACCTTGCACCCAGACTATTGGGGTCGAGGCTATGTGCCAGAAGCAGCGCGTGCTTTGATTGATCTAGGTTTTAAAGATTTAGACCTTCACAAGATTGAGCTGACTTGCTTTAGCTACAATGTCCAAAGTCAACGAGTCGCTGAGAAGCTTGGTTTCACCCTTGAAGCTCGTATCCGAGACCGCAAAGATGCCCAAGGAAATCGCTGTGATGAGTTGAGATATGGCTTTCTTAGGAGTGAGTGGGAGAGATGAATGAAAAAAATATTTTCATATACTATAGCTTTATTACCAATCTTATTACTAATTTCTTTATTATTGTTAGTACCCATCATCTTATTAATATTTTTTATTCCAAGTAATTATTTATTTATCCGTCCGATGTGGATAATAGAAATCTATATAGGCATATTATTATTGGGTTATGGAATTAGATTAAATATAATTTCGATAAGTTTAAAAGCTAAAATTTTTTATTTAATCGTATCAATATTAGTAACATCTTTATCTCTTATTTTACTTTTCTATTTCAAGAACTTACTTTTTATTTTTTATCAGTTATTCTTGCCTATACTCTATGTTTTAATCTTCGAACAAAGACTCGTAGGTTTTAAAACTTATCTTCAAAGAAGTAGGGATACTCTTGTAGGATTCAACATATTTGATGCTTTTTTTGTAGTTTCATATTTCTGTTTAAAATCTATTTTAAGAAATAATGTGAATAGAATAGAAGTTTTTTTAAATGAGTTACCCATATCGCATATTGCTATTGAAGGTATTTTTCTTATTTTATTTATTTTTGTTCTATTCATACTTATACCTGCTCTTAGAGGATTTTTGGGAGTTTGGTTCTACAGAAAGCAAAATGGAATTTGCAAACAGTCGGGAAAGGTATTTTGGAATTCGAATATTGCAGCATATGTTGTGTCAGTTATATCAATAATTTTATACATTTCTACTTTTTTTCAAATCAGCTCTCTTGACGATAGTACACTCTTAGTTTATTTGATACTTATGTCTTTTACAGTCTATTTCTGGACAATTGTTTGCGAAGGAATTGATAAAGGGGGAGAGGATAAAGAAAGGGTATTATCAAATTGGGTATTAATTGGATTGATCTCAATTTTCTTGATTCTTTTAGATATGATAGAAAGCGATTTGATTGGAATCTTAACGTGGTTTTTACCTATGTTATTACCAGTTTTTGTGGGAAAAGTGAATAACATAGTACCTAGAGGTAATTTAAAGTCACCTACCCCTGCCATGAAAAAACATCTTTATTGGCTACAGATAATGAGCTTTAATACATTATTTGTATTTAATATATTATCCTCTATATCGACTAAGCAAGTAATAAAAAAAGAACAGATAGAACAAATCAACGTTTTCAAAGACTCTATCATCTCCGTATTAGATAGAGGGACGTCCTCAAAATTATTATTAGGTATTTTGGTTTCGTTTATTATGTTATTAATTTCAATAGCTATTGCTTATATACTTAGTAAATTAATGATATATTTAATACGAAGATTTTATATAGATGCTTCGAATAAATATTTTAAGTAGATTATTTAGAAAGGACACACACATGTCTAAAGAACTTTCACCTAAATACAATCCAGCCGAGGTTGAGGCTGGTCGTTACCAAAAATGGCTTGACGAAGATGTTTTCAAGCCTTCTGGCGATAAAAAGGCTAAGCCTTATTCAATCGTTATTCCACCACCAAACGTAACTGGTAAACTTCACCTTGGTCACGCTTGGGATACAACTCTTCAAGATATCATCATCCGTCAAAAACGTATGCAAGGTTTCGATACGCTTTGGCTTCCAGGTATGGACCACGCAGGTATTGCCACTCAAGCCAAGGTTGAAGCGCGTTTGGCTGAAGACGGCCTCTCTCGTTATGACCTTGGCCGTGAAAAATTCCTTGATAAAGTTTGGGAATGGAAAGACGAGTATGCCTCAACTATCAAGCAACAATGGGGCAAGATGGGGCTCTCTGTAGACTACTCGCGTGAGCGTTTCACTCTTGATGAAGGTTTGTCAAAAGCCGTTCGCAAGGTCTTTGTAGAGCTCTACAAAAAAGGTTGGATTTACCGTGGTGAATTCATCATCAACTGGGATCCCAAAGCCCGTACAGCCCTCTCTGATATCGAGGTTATTCACAAGGATGTGGAAGGTGCCTTCTACCACATGAACTACATGTTGGAAGATGGTTCACGTGCCCTTGAAGTGGCAACAACACGTCCTGAAACTATGTTTGGGGATACTGCCGTAGCGGTTAACCCAAACGATGACCGTTATAAAGATTTGATTGGTAAAAATGTTATCTTGCCAATCTTGAATAAGCCAATCCCAATCGTTGGGGACGAACATGCAGACCCTGAGTTTGGTACAGGTGTGGTTAAAATCACACCTGCCCATGACCCTAATGACTTCTTGGTTGGTCAACGTCATAACTTGCCACAAGTCAATGTCATGAACGATGATGGTACCATGAATGAATTGGCTGGTGAATTCAACGGTATGGACCGCTTTGAAGCACGTAAGGCTGTTGTTAAGAAATTGGAAGAAATCGGTGCTCTTGTCGAAATCGAGAAAATGACTCACTCAGTTGGTCACTCAGAGCGTACAGGTGTGCCTGTTGAGCCACGCTTGTCTACACAATGGTTCGTTAAGATGGATCAATTGGCGAAAAATGCCATCGCAAACCAAGACACAGAGGACAAGGTAGAATTTTACCCACCTCGTTTCAACGATACCTTCCTCCAATGGATGGAAAATGTCCACGATTGGGTTATTTCTCGTCAGCTCTGGTGGGGGCACCAAATCCCTGCTTGGTACAATGCTGAGGGTAAAATGTACGTTGGTGAAGAAGCACCAGAAGGTGACGGATGGAAACAAGACGAAGACGTCTTGGACACTTGGTTCAGTTCAGCTCTCTGGCCATTCTCAACCATGGGCTGGCCTGATGTCGACTCAGAAGACTTCAAACGTTACTTCCCAACTTCAACCTTGGTAACAGGTTACGACATCATCTTCTTCTGGGTGTCTCGTATGATCTTCCAATCATTGGAATTCACAGGACGCCAGCCATTTAAGAATGTCCTTATCCACGGTCTTATCCGTGATGAGCAAGGACGTAAGATGTCTAAATCTCTCGGAAACGGGATTGACCCGATGGATGTTATCGAGAAATATGGTGCTGATGCCCTTCGTTGGTTCCTTTCAAACGGTTCTGCACCAGGGCAAGACGTGCGTTTCTCTTACGAAAAAATGGATGCGTCTTGGAACTTCATTAATAAGATTTGGAACATCTCTCGCTATATCCTTATGAACAATGAAGGTTTGACCTTGGATGTAGCGCGTGAAAATGTGGCTAAAGTCGCTGTTGGTCAAGCAGGTAACGTGACAGACCGTTGGATTCTCCACAACCTCAACGAAACTATTGGAAAAGTTACTGAGAACTTTGACAAGTTCGAATTTGGTGTGGCTGGTCACATCCTCTACAACTTCATCTGGGATGAGTTTGCGGACTGGTATGTTGAGTTGACTAAGGAAGTGCTTTACAGCGACAATGAGGACGAAAAAGTCATCACTCGTTCGGTTCTTCTTTACACCTTGGATCAAATCTTGCGTCTCCTTCACCCAATCATGCCATTCGTGACTGAGGAAATCTACGGTCAAATCTCTGAAGGAACTATCGTGACTGCTGAATACCCAGTGGTTCGTCCAGAGTTTGAAAATGAAGAAGCTGCAGCCGGTGTTGAAGCTCTTAAAGATGTGATTCGTTCAGTCCGTAACTCACGTGCAGAAGTGAACGTAGCGCCAAGTAAACCAATCACTATCTTGATCAAGACAAGCGACAGCAAGCTCGATGCTTTCTTTAATGATAATGTCAACTACATCAAACGCTTCACAAACCCAGAACACTTGGAAATTGCAGCAGATGTCGAAGTGCCTGACTTGGTTATGTCAAGCATCATCACAGGTGCAGAAATCTACTTGCCACTCGCTGACCTCCTTAATGTCGAAGAAGAATTGGCTCGTCTTGAAAAAGAATTAGCCAAATGGCAAAAAGAACTGGATATGGTCGGTAAGAAGCTTTCTAACGAACGCTTCGTAGCCAATGCTAAACCAGAAGTCGTCCAAAAAGAACGCGACAAACAAGAAGATTACCAAGCTAAATACGATGCGACAGTCGTACGTATTGATGAGATGAAGAAATTGGTTAAATAAAGAAAGAGACACGGCGGAATGCCGTGTTTTTTAACTCTTTGTCAACTGTGGTGGTTCTCAAAAAAAATTCTTGTGATGTATCGTAATTTAAATATAACAAAAAAGTCATCATATGATGACTTTTTCAGTGGCTCTAACAAAAGCCTGCGTTTATTTCAAGCAGTGAATAGTAAACAGTATTTTTTAACTAAGAACGTCTAAGAAGCTTTTTAAGTCCTTGAATAAGTTTGTATTTTAAAGGTTGTGGGTAATAGCGGAAGGTTCCCATCTTACGAACAATATAACCGTTAAAGTTTTGTTTAAATCGTAGAACTCCATCAGAGCCGTCAAACACACCTGTGATTCCAAGGAAATTATAACTCATAATATTTCTTCTTAAAGTGCAATTCATGGCATGATACTGAATTAAGAAAGCAGCAGAGAATTTTTGAAATTCTGTGTAGGAACCTCCAAAGAGATATGTGGCCTGATCTTTCGTATATAGTATTAAAGCACAGGCAAGAAGTATCTTCTCTGTATTAATTTTTTGTTTGAGCTCTGAAATGATCTGTTTTTGTTTATTCAATTTTTGAGCTTGTTGCTCATACTGTTTGCTCTTAGGGTTCAGTGAGGTAAGTTTACTATTTATGTGGTCTAAGCTTTTTTCAAAATCTAACTCTGCTACCAAGAAATCAGCGTTATCACCAAATGCATCATATAAATCTGTATAATAATCTAAACTTTTATCTTCAAATCCTTGCCTTCTTCCGGTTTCTTCTATAATCTTTTTGAATTCTGGAATTTCTCCTTTATTTATTTTGCGAACAATAACATTATAGTCGAGAGCAGTTTTGATGTTTCTGATGCTATTTTTGTTAAATGATTTTAATAAAGATTTTTCATCAAAGCCCTCAAGGTTTTTCAAATAATGCCAAGTTGGTTCCCCTTCAGGATAGCCTACCTGTAAACCATCAAATTTGTAGCCAAGATCTGTTAGTGTAGAAATTAGTTCTGTTTTCTCAGGTTCAATAGGCTTTCCATCAATTTCAAATGTCTGATAAATGTCATCTGGCTTTACAACCAATTCTAAAGCTCCCTGTTTCTTAGCAAAAAGTTGTAATTCATGGTAAAAACTCTTTAAATCGGATTCATTTGTATACGATGGACCACTATTAATTTCTATTCGGACTCCTCCAGTCAAATGCTTCATGAAAGCAATAGCGGCAACGGTAATTTCATTATTGCTTTTCCAACCTAGATATTTAGTCTTGAATCCTCTTTTTTTTAGGAGATTAGACATTGATACTGTTTGCATGAACGAATGTTCTTTACATTTTTCTATGAAAGATGTAAACTCATCCTCTTTCAAAATTGTAAGACTCATTTTATTTCCTTTCGATTACAAGTAAAATAGTTATATAAGTTATTATAACAAAAATAAATCCAGATGCTTCAAACTATCTATATTTCAAAGTGACTATAGTCAGAGAATGCTAAAGTCTAGTAATCTTACATTAATATAAAACTAGGTACAGTGAGGTTCTAGATTCTATCGTTGATAACGAAAGGAAGATAGCATCGGGTCATGTGTTTTGTATGATAGAAGAAGATTTAGGACAAAAGAAGTTGTTAAATTGGACGAGTTACCGTTTTGTACACGTCATTTTATGAAAAATACAAAGTCTCTATGAGGTGATATTATTATTCCTGAACTATGAAATAAAGGTTGGGTAAGTCGTTTAACATCTGATAATGTTAGTGTTTATTTTATTCAAGGAGAGTAGCCACGTCAATGGTAATTATTGATAAAGTAAACATTTGATATGGAGCGATACTAATATTACAAAGTGTCGGAGTAGTATTTTCTACTTTTGGAGTCAGTAGGACTTTCTAAAGAGAAAGTGGAGCAAAAACGCTCCCCTTCAGCTTTCTTTAAGTAACTCAAGCTATACTATGACCATCCTAATAAGTATTGCTGAACATGGTTCGGTAGATCTCACACCTCTGACGCTGAGTCAGACAGTGAAACTTTCTTTTTTTCATAAATTTCCCAAACAAGTCTAACCTACCATAGTTAGGCTTGTTTTTATGAAATAAGCAGAAAGTTTTTCATTAAAAGTAAACGCTTGTGTAAGTAAAATGAAAACGTTAGGCAAAGTCAGTGAAAACGTCTAAAAAACCGTCAATTCATTGACTTTCGTGGAAAATAGGACTAAAATAGCAGGGTAAAAATAATTAAAAAGGAGAATTCTACTATGAATCTAACTATCTTAGCCCTCGGTTTGGCCGTTATGGGTGTATCTGTTGGTGAGGGTATCCTCGTTGCCAATATCGCTAAAGCTGCAGCTCGCCAACCTGAGATGTTTAGCAAACTTCAAACATTGATGTTTACTGGTGTTGCCTTTATCGAAGGTACCTTCTTCGTATTGTTTGCCCTTAGCTACATTGTCTAATAGACAAATAAAAGATGAAGGAGGGATGAGCAGTGGAAACTACAAGTAATCCAACCGTCTCATTATTTGGGATTGATTTTGACTTGACTGTCCTTGCCATGTCTCTCTTGACAGTAATTATCGTTTTTGGAGTGGTTTTCTGGTCAAGTCGTAAGATGACCATTAAACCAAAGGGAAAACAAAATGTGCTTGAGTTCATCTATGAGTTTGTGAACAGTACCATTTCTCAAAGTCTTGGGAAATTCACGAAGAATTATAGTTTGCTCTTGTTTGTAATTTTCACCTTTGTTTTTACAGCAAACAACTTAGGTTTGCTTGTGTCTGTAAAAAGTGAGCATTACAATTTTTGGACTTCTCCAACATCGAACTTCGGTGTTACTATCACTCTTTCTTTGATTATTACCCTCATTAGTCATATTGAGGGGATCCGTAAAAAAGGGTTTAAAGGCTATCTAAAGGGCTACCTTTCACCATACCCAGCTATGCTCCCAATGAACATTTTGGAACAATTAACCAACCTTGCTTCATTGGCCTTGCGTTTGTTTGGTAATATTTATTCTGGTGAGGTACTTACTGGCTTGATTCTTCAATTGATGACCTGGTCTGCCTTTGCAGCACCAGTATCCTTTGCTTTGAACCTTGTCTGGGTTGCCTTTTCAGCCTTTATCGGCTTTATCCAAGCCTATGTCTTTATTATCCTAAGTTCAAACTATATTGGTGATAAAGTCAACGAAGAATAATTAAGAAAGGGAGAAATGAAATGTCATTACTGATTAATAGTACGACACTTGGTAATATCATTATCACACTCGGCTCAGTTTTTCTCTTGTATTACCTCATCCGTAAATTCGCATGGGATCAAATTACAGGAATCTTTGCTGCTCGTGAAAAGAAAATTGCCACAGATATTGATAGTGCTGAAAATGCTCGTCAAGAAGCAGAAAGCTTGGCACAAAAACGTCAAGATGAGTTAGCAGGTGCTCGCACTGAAGCGGCTCAAATTATTGATGGGGCCAAGGAAACTGGTAAAACTCAAGAATCAAAAATCATTGCAGAAGCACATGATGAAGCTAAACGCTTGAAAGAAAAAGCAAATCAAGACATCGCCCAAAGCCGTGTGGAAGCACTTGCTGGAGTTAAAGGTGAAGTTGCAGACTTGACTGTCCTCTTGGCGGAAAAAGTTATGAAACAAAACCTTGATGCTAAAGCGCAATCTGACTTGATTGATAGCTATCTTGATCAATTAGGAGATGCTTAATGGATAAGAAAACACAAGCTCTTGTTGAGCAGTATGCCAGAAGCCTGGTAGAAGTCGCTTTTGAACAAGACGCCGTGTCAACAATCCAAGAAGAAGTAAGGCAAATCCTAACAGTTTTTGCTGAAACAAATCTAAAAACCTTCTTGTCGCAGGAAAATGTGACAAGTGAAGCTAAAAAAGAAAGTTTGAGCTTGTTTCAAGAGTCTTGTTCAGTGTATATGAACAATTTTCTTGAGGTAATCTTACTCAATGACCGTGCCAACATTCTCTATGATGTGTTGAAATTGGTCCTTGAGCTCTTTGATCAAGAAGACAATACTTACGATGTTACAGTGACATCAGCAAGTCCCTTGTCTGAAGAACAAAAAGCTCGACTTTTGGCGATTGTTTCACAAAAATTTGAGATTAAGACACGTCGTTTAGTAGAAAAAATTGATGAGGACCTCATCGGAGGATTCGTCATCAAAGCAAAAAATAAGGTTGTTGACACGTCAATTCGCAGTCAATTGCAAACCTTTAAAACGAATTTGAAATAGAAAGTGGTGTGACTTTTGGCAATTAACGCACAAGAAATTAGCGCTTTAATTAAAAAGCAAATTGAAAACTTCCAGCCAAACTTTGACGTCACTGAAACTGGTGTCGTTACCTATATCGGTGACGGTATCGCACGTGCTCGTGGTCTTGATAATGCTATGAGTGGTGAGTTGCTCGAATTTGAAAATGGTGCCTATGGTATGGCCCAAAACCTTGAAACTAATGATGTCGGTATCATTATCTTGGGGGATTTCGTTGCAATTCGTGAAGGCGATATTGTTAAACGTACTGGAAAAATCATGGAAGTTCCAGTTGGTGAAGCCCTTATCGGTCGTGTAGTAAACCCACTTGGGCAACCAGTTGATGGTCTTGGTGACATCGAAACAACAGGTTTCCGTCCAGTTGAAACACCTGCTCCAGGTGTTATGCAACGTAAATCAGTTTCTGAGCCATTGCAAACTGGTCTTAAGGCCATTGATGCCTTGGTTCCAATTGGACGTGGTCAACGTGAATTGATCATCGGAGACCGCCAAACTGGTAAAACTTCAGTAGCCATTGATGCTATCTTGAACCAAAAAGGTCAAGATATGATCTGTATCTATGTGGCTATTGGTCAAAAAGAATCAACAGTTCGTACACAAGTAGAAACTCTCCGTAAACACGGTGCTCTTGATTACACAATCGTTGTGACTGCCTCTGCATCACAACCATCACCATTGCTTTACATTGCGCCTTATGCTGGTGTTGCAATGGCTGAAGAGTTCATGTATAACGGAAAACACGTATTGATTGTTTATGATGATTTGTCTAAACAAGCCGTGGCCTACCGTGAACTTTCATTGCTTCTCCGTCGTCCACCAGGTCGTGAAGCCTACCCAGGGGATGTCTTCTATCTCCACTCACGTCTTTTGGAACGTTCAGCTAAAGTTTCAGATGATCTTGGTGGTGGTTCTATTACCGCCTTGCCAATCATCCAAACGCAAGCCGGAGATATCTCAGCTTACATCGCAACAAACGTTATTTCAATCACAGATGGACAAATCTTCTTGCAAGAAAACTTGTTTAACTCAGGTATTCGTCCAGCCATTGATGCGGGTTCTTCTGTATCACGTGTAGGTGGATCAGCGCAAATTAAAGCGATGAAGAAGGTTGCTGGCACACTTCGTCTTGACTTGGCTTCATATCGTGAACTTGAAGCATTTACGCAATTTGGTTCAGATTTGGATGCTGCGACTCAAGCGAAATTGAACCGTGGTCGTCGTACAATCGAAGTTTTGAAACAACCGCTTCATAAACCACTTCCAGTTGAGAAACAAGTTGTTATCCTTTATGCTCTGACACACGGTTTCTTGGATAGTGTTCCGGTTGATCAAATCTTGGATTTTGAAGAAGCACTCTATGACTACTTTGATAGTCACCATGAGGATATCTTTGAAACTATTCGTACAACTAAGGATCTTCCTGAGGAATCTGTACTTAATGAAGCTATCCAAGCTTTCAAAGATCAGTCAGAATACAAATAGAAATAGGGAGGACAGCATATGGCAGGCTCTCTAAGAGAAATCCAAGCAAAAATTGCTTCAACAAAGAAAACGAGTCAGATCACAGGAGCCATGCAAATGGTTTCTGCCTCAAAATTGACACGTTCTGAGCAAGCTGCTAAAGATTTCCAAATCTATGCCTCAAAAATTAGACAGATCACAACAGATCTTCTACATTCAGAATTGATTAATGGTTCGTCAAATCCAATGTTGGATGCACGCCCAGTTCGTAAGACAGGTTACATTGTCATTACTTCAGATAAGGGACTTGTTGGAGGTTATAACTCAACAATTCTTAAAGCTGTGTTGGACATGATTAAACGTGACCATGATTCTGAAGATGAATATGCTATCATTTCTATTGGTGGAACAGGTTCAGATTTCTTCAAGGCTCGTAACATGAATGTTGCTTTTGAACTTCGTGGCCTTGAAGATCAACCTAGTTTTGAACAAGTCGGAAAAATCATTTCTAAAGCAGTAGGAATGTATCAAAATGAACTTTTTGATGAACTTTATGTGTGCTACAACCACCATGTCAACAGTTTGTCAAGTGAGGTTCGTGTTGAACAAATGCTTCCTATCGCTGATTTGGATCCCAATGAATCAGAAGGTCATGTGTTGACCAAGTTTGAATTGGAACCAGATCGTGACACTATTTTGGATCAACTCTTGCCACAATATGCTGAGAGCCTTATCTACGGTGCTATCGTAGATGCCAAAACAGCTGAGCACGCAGCTGGTATGACTGCAATGCAGACAGCCACTGATAATGCTAAGAATGTGATTAACGATTTGACAATCCAATATAACCGTGCGCGTCAAGCTGCCATCACTCAGGAAATTACTGAAATCGTTGGTGGTGCAAGTGCACTTGAATAGCTAGAGATTTGTCTTAATTAGACACACATGAAAAAAGGATGATTGTCATCCAGAAAACTATCATAAGGAGAAAACAATGAGCTCAGGCAAAATTGCTCAGGTTGTTGGTCCTGTTGTAGACGTAGCGTTTGCAGCTGGTGATAAACTTCCTGAGATTAACAATGCATTGGTCGTTTATACTGATGAACAAAAGTCTAAACGTATCGTGCTCGAAGTAGCTCTTGAACTTGGAGAAGGTGTGGTTCGTACCATTGCCATGGAATCTACTGATGGATTGACTCGTGGACTAGAAGTTCTGGACACTGGTCGTCCAATCAGCGTTCCTGTTGGTAAAGATACCCTTGGACGTGTCTTTAACGTTCTTGGTGATACCATTGACTTGGAAGCACCTTTTGCAGACGATGCAGAGCGTGAACCAATTCACAAAAAAGCACCAACTTTCGATGAATTGTCAACATCTACTGAAATCCTTGAAACAGGGATTAAAGTTATTGACTTGCTAGCCCCTTACCTTAAGGGTGGTAAAGTCGGACTCTTCGGTGGTGCCGGTGTTGGTAAAACTGTTCTTATTCAAGAGTTGATTCACAACATTGCCCAAGAGCACGGTGGTATTTCCGTGTTTACAGGTGTTGGTGAACGTACACGTGAAGGTAATGACCTTTACTGGGAAATGAAAGAATCTGGCGTTATCGAGAAAACAGCCATGGTCTTCGGTCAAATGAACGAACCACCTGGAGCACGTATGCGTGTTGCCCTTACTGGTTTGACAATCGCGGAATACTTTCGTGATGTCGAAGGTCAAGACGTGCTTCTCTTCATCGATAACATCTTCCGTTTCACTCAAGCAGGTTCGGAGGTTTCTGCCCTTCTTGGTCGTATGCCATCAGCCGTTGGTTACCAACCTACACTTGCTACTGAAATGGGTCAATTGCAAGAACGTATCACATCAACTAAAAAAGGTTCTGTTACATCAATCCAAGCCATCTACGTTCCAGCCGATGACTATACTGACCCAGCGCCAGCTACAGCATTTGCTCACTTGGATTCAACAACCAACCTTGAACGTAAGTTGACACAAATGGGTATTTACCCAGCCGTTGACCCATTGGCATCAAGCTCACGTGCCCTTTCACCTGAAATTGTTGGTGAAGAACACTATGCTGTTGCGACTGAAGTTCAACGTGTGCTTCAACGTTACCGTGAATTGCAAGATATTATCGCTATCCTTGGTATGGATGAATTGTCAGACGAAGAAAAAACATTGGTTGGACGTGCTCGTCGTATCCAATTCTTCTTGTCACAAAACTTCAACGTTGCTGAACAGTTTACAGGTCAACCAGGTTCTTATGTTCCAGTTGCTGAAACCGTTCGTAGCTTTAAGGAAATCCTTGAAGGTAAATATGACAATCTTCCAGAAGATGCCTTCCGTAGCGTAGGTCCAATTGAGGATGTAGTAGCTAAAGCTAAAGCTATGGGCTACTAATGAGGTGAATATATGGCACAAATGACCGTACAAGTGGTAACTCCGGATGGTCTCAAATACGACCACCATGCCAGCTTTATCCACGCGGTTACTAAAGATGGTCAAATTGGTATCTTGCCAGGCCATATTAACTTGATTGCGCCACTTGAAGTGGATGAACTCAAGGTTCGTCGTGTGGATGACGAGAGTCACGTCGATTGGATTGCCGTAAACGGTGGTATCATCGAAGTTAAAGATGATTTTATTACTATCGTTGCCGATTCAGCAGAACGTGAACGCGACATTGACGTTTCTCGTGCCGAACGTGCCAAGCAACGTGCCGAACGTGACTTGGAAGAAGCAACTAAATCTGACCGTATTGATGAAGTTCAACGTGCTCAGGTTGCTCTCCGTCGAGCACTTAATCGTATCAGTGTCGGTACAAAATAAGATAAACAAAAAACGAGACTTTGGTCCCGTTTTTTATTTGTCGTGAAAGAAAACCTAAGAAGTAGCTAAGTTATCAAAGAAAGCTCATTGTAAAACCTATCTGAAGGTAAGATAAAAAATCAGATTTCCAGTCCTGAAAACGGTTAATTTAGCTTTTACTTTAGTTTAAGGTGTCAAAGTGTTATAATATAAGCTGTTAGCTTTATATTTTAAGAGAAAATGTAGAGTAACGTAATAGAAAGTATGAGTTTTTTAAAGATATGAAAATTGAAAAGAAGCATCTTTTAGATTACACCATCTTGATACCTTATTTAATCTTATCTATAGTTGGTTTAATAGTAGTGTATTCAACAACGAGTGCTCGTTTAGTAGCCTTTGGTGCCAATCCCTTCGCATCTGTTATGAACCAAGGGGCCTTTTGGTTGCTATCCTTGTTCTCTATTTTTTTCATCTACCGACTGAAATTGAACTTTCTCAGGAAAGATAAGCTTTTGGGTAGTGTTATTGCCTTTGAGATTTTACTTTTGGTCATTGCTAAGTTTTTCACTAGGGAAATTAATGGTGCCAATGGTTGGATTGTGCTTGGTCCCTTGTCTTTCCAACCAGCGGAGTACCTTAAGATCATTGTTGTCTGGTTTTTGGCACACACTTTTTCAAAAAAACAGTCTGCTATAGAACGTTATGACTATCAAGCCTTGACGAAGAATAGATGGATTCCTAGGAATGGTAAGGAACTTAATGACTGGCGTGTTTATTTGCTTGTAATGATTGGTTTGGTTGCTATCCAACCTGACTTGGGTAATGCGGCTATCATTGTATTAACTACGATAGTTATGTTTTCAATTTCTGGTGTTGGCTACCGTTGGTTCACGGCCTTATTTGCCGGCATTGTAGGGATTTCATCAGCCTTCCTTGGTTTAATTGCCTTGGTTGGGGTTCAAACCATGGCTAAGGTACCTATCTTCGGTTATGTTGCCAAGCGTTTCGCAGCATATTTTAATCCGTTCAAGGATTTGACTGGATCTGGTCTCCAGCTATCTCATTCTTACTATGCTATGAGTAATGGGGGCTGGTTCGGTCTTGGACTTGGAAATTCGATTGAAAAAACAGGTTATCTCCCAGAAGCTACAACAGACTTTGTGTTTTCAATTACAATTGAAGAGTTAGGTCTTATCGGAGCTGGCTTGATTCTGGCCCTCCTCTTTTTCCTCATTCTTCGTATTATGATTGTGGGAGTAAAGGCACGAAATCCTTTTAACTCTATGATGGCATTGGGTGTAGGTGCCTTAATGCTAATGCAGGTCTTCGTTAACATCGGAGGAATCTCAGGGCTGATTCCATCAACAGGGGTTACCTTCCCCTTCCTTTCGCAAGGAGGTAACTCTCTTTTAGTGACTTCAGTTGGGATAGCTTTTGTTTTAAATATTGCTGCCAACGAAAAGCGTGATAATATTGTTCAAGCGATTGAGGATGAGTTATCTCAGACTCAAGAATTGGAAAATCAAGATGAAAAAATCGTACCTTTAAGAAGAAGTCGTTAATACGGCTTCTTTTTTCGTTAGATGGTGTTAGGCAGTAGTATGAATATAGTGAAAGCTAATAGGAGCAGTAGAAATAGAATTATTGAAAGGAATATTTGTAATTACTCTAAAGAAAAACTGAAAACTATATAAAATACTTGCAATTCTATGACATTTTGATAGAATAGTAGAGTAAAGTTAGACTGTATTGCCTACTGTCTATCTATAAAATATATTTTATTGGAGGCTTTTCCTAAATGGCAAAAGAAAAATACGATCGTAGTAAACCACACGTTAACATTGGTACAATCGGACACGTTGACCACGGTAAAACTACTTTGACAGCTGCTATCACAACTGTATTGGCTCGTCGTCTTCCTAGCGCAGTTAACACACCAAAAGACTACGCTTCAATCGACGCTGCTCCAGAAGAACGTGAACGCGGTATCACAATCAACACTGCACACGTTGAGTATGAAACTGAAAAACGTCACTACGCTCACATCGACGCGCCAGGACACGCGGACTACGTTAAAAACATGATCACTGGTGCCGCTCAAATGGACGGTGCGATCCTTGTAGTAGCATCTACTGACGGACCAATGCCACAAACTCGTGAGCACATCCTTCTTTCACGTCAGGTTGGTGTTAAACACCTTATCGTCTTCATGAACAAAGTTGACTTGGTTGACGATGAAGAATTGCTTGAATTGGTTGAAATGGAAATCCGTGACCTTCTTTCAGAATACGATTTCCCAGGTGATGACATTCCAGTTATCCAAGGTTCAGCTCTTAAAGCTCTTGAAGGTGATTCTAAGTACGAAGACATCATCATGGACTTGATGAACACTGTTGACGAATACATTCCAGAACCAGAACGTGACACTGACAAACCATTGTTGCTTCCAGTCGAAGACGTATTCTCAATCACTGGTCGTGGTACTGTTGCTTCAGGACGTATCGACCGTGGTGTTGTTCGTGTCAATGACGAAGTTGAAATCGTTGGTCTTAAAGAAGAAATCCAAAAAGCAGTTGTTACTGGTGTTGAAATGTTCCGTAAACAACTTGACGAAGGTATTGCCGGAGATAACGTCGGTGTCCTTCTTCGTGGTATCCAACGTGATGAAATCGAACGTGGTCAAGTATTGGCTGCACCTGGTTCAATCAACCCACACACTAAATTCAAAGGTGAAGTTTACATCCTTTCTAAAGAAGAAGGTGGACGTCACACTCCATTCTTCAACAACTACCGTCCACAGTTCTACTTCCGTACAACTGACGTAACAGGTTCAATCGAACTTCCTGCAGGTACTGAAATGGTTATGCCTGGTGATAACGTGACTATCGACGTTGAGTTGATCCACCCAATCGCCGTTGAACAAGGTACAACATTCTCTATCCGTGAAGGTGGACGTACTGTTGGTTCAGGTATCGTATCTGAAATCGAAGCTTAATTAATATTAAGTTCCCAATACAATTATTCGTCAGACAATAATTGAGAGAGTCGAGGTTACTCGGCTCTTTTTGGTGTTTAAAAATACTTGTGATTCTATGCTTTTAAACTGTTTAAGGTCCTTAAGCTAAGTTTTGATAGTGATAAATAGACATAAAGCAGATCGAGTTTTCGGAATTTTCCTAAAATCCTAGTAATAGTAAGGGATTTGTGATAAAATAAACGAGTAAATAAATAAAAGAAGAGGTATGTGAAATGTCACGTAAACCATTTATCGCTGGTAACTGGAAAATGAACAAAAATCCAGAAGAAGCAAAAGCATTCGTTGAAGCTGTAGCATCAAAACTTCCTTCATCAGATCTTGTTGAAGCTGGTATCGCAGCTCCTGCAGTTGACTTGACAGCTGTACTTGCCGCTGCTAAAGGTTCAAACCTTAAAGTTGCTGCACAAAACACCTACTTTGAAAATGCTGGTGCCTTCACTGGTGAAACTAGCCCACATGTTTTGAAAGAAATCGGTACTGACTACGTTGTTATCGGTCACTCAGAACGTCGTGACTACTTCCACGAAACTGATGAAGATATCAACAAAAAAGCAAAAGCAATCTTTGCGAACGGTATGCTTCCAATCATTTGTTGTGGTGAAAGCCTTGAAACTTACGAAGCTGGTAAAGCAGCAGAATTCGTAGGTGCTCAAGTTTCAGCTGCTCTTGCTGGATTGACTGCAGAACAAGTAGCTTCAACAGTAATCGCCTACGAACCAATCTGGGCTATCGGTACTGGTAAATCTGCTTCACAAGACGACGCACAAAAAATGTGTAAAGTTGTTCGTGACGTTGTAGCTGCTGACTTTGGTCAAGAAGTGGCTGACAAAGTACGTGTTCAATACGGTGGTTCAGTTAAACCTGAAAATGTTGCTGAATACATGGCTTGTCCAGACGTTGACGGAGCTCTTGTAGGTGGTGCATCACTTGAAGCTGAAAGCTTCTTGGCATTGCTTGACTTCGTTAAATAATTTTACATAAAGTTGGGGTTTCCCTCGGCTTTTTTGTTTTTTGATGAATAGATTTAATAATTGCTTGGGATAAGACAAATGCTATTGGTTTGTAAAAACGAACGCTTTAGGTCCTGTATTTTATAGGTTTAGGGGCTCACAAATAGGATTGGATTGCCCAAAGAGATAGATAATATGCTATAATTAAAATAGTATAACTAGAGCTCAGACGCTAATAGTCTGTATGCTCCGCATTTTTTTCCAAAAAAGGAGAGTTAGAATCATGACTTTTGATGCAATTGACCAAATGGCGGTCAGCACTATTCGTTCGCTTTCGATCGAGGCAATTCAAGCCGCGAATTCTGGGCACCCAGGTCTTCCTATGGGTGCAGCGCCAATGGCTTATGTGCTTTGGAACCATGTGATGAATGTCAATCCAAAGACTAGCCGTAACTGGACAAACCGTGACCGTTTTGTTCTTTCTGCTGGTCATGGTTCTGCCTTGCTTTATAGTCTATTGCACCTTTCTGGCTATGATGTGACAATGGACGACTTGAAGAATTTCCGTCAATGGGGCTCTAAGACTCCAGGTCACCCAGAAGTTAACCATACTGATGGTGTTGAAGCAACATCAGGTCCTCTTGGTCAAGGGATTGCTAATGCTGTAGGTATGGCAATAGCTGAAGCACACTTGACAGCTAAATTTAACAAACCTGGTTTTGATATTGTTGACCATTATACTTATGCTCTCCATGGCGATGGTTGTTTGATGGAAGGTGTTTCGCAAGAAGCTGCCAGTCTTGCTGGTCACCTTAAACTTGGTAAGTTGGTACTTCTTTACGATTCAAATGATATCTCACTTGATGGACCAACTTCAATGGCTTTCACAGAAGATGTTAAGGCTAAGTTTGAAGCTTATGGTTGGCAACACATTCTTGTCAAAGATGGTAATGATTTGGAAGCTATTGCTAAAGCCATCGAAGAAGCTAAGGCTGAGTCAGATAAACCATCTATCATTGAAGTTAAGACAATCATTGGTTATGGAGCTGAAGGACAAGGAACATCAGCTGTCCACGGTGCTCCAATCGGTCAAGATGGCATTGATCACGCAAAAGGTGTTTACGGTTATGATGCACCGGCATTTACAGTTCCAGATGAAGTTGCTCGTCGTTTTGAAGCTGGTATTAAATTCCGTGGTGAAGCTGCTGAAAATGCTTGGCAAACTAAATTTGCAGAATATGAAAGTGCTTACCCAAAATTGGCTGCTGAATACAAGGCTGCCTTTGCAAATGAACCTGTACACGTTGACTTGAATGCTCATGAATTGGGTTCAGCAGTAGCTAGCCGTGTGTCAAGCCAACAAGCTATCCAACAGATTTCTGAGCAAGTTCCTTCATTCTGGGGAGGTTCAGCAGACCTTTCAGCTTCTAACAATACTATGGTTAAGGCTGAGTCTGATTTCCAAGCAGATAACTATGCTGGACGTAATATTTGGTTTGGTGTGCGTGAGTTTGCTATGGCTGCAGCGATGAATGGTATTGCTCTTCATGGTGGTACTCGTGTTTATGGTGGTACCTTCTTCGTCTTCTCAAACTACTTGCTTCCAGCAGTACGTATGGCAGCTCTTCAAAACTTGCCAGTAACTTATGTAATGACACACGACTCAGTAGCAGTTGGTGAAGATGGACCTACTCACGAACCAATCGAACAATTGGCAAGTGTGCGTTCAATGCCTAACCTTAACGTTATCCGTCCTGCAGATGGTAATGAAACTAATGCTGCATGGAAACGTGCCTTGGCTGAGACTGAACGTCCAACAATGCTAGTCTTGACACGTCAAAACTTGCCAGTCCTTGATGGTACTGCTGAAAATGCTGAAACTGGTGTCAATAAAGGAGCTTACATCATCTCAGAAGCAAAAGGTGATCTTGATGGTATCATCATTGCAACTGGTTCTGAAGTGAAATTGGCTCTTGATACGCAGGCTGCTCTTGAAGCTGAAGGTGTGCATGTTCGTGTTGTTTCAATGCCATCACAAAATCTCTTTGATGAACAAGATGCTGCATATAAAGAAGAAGTTCTTCCAGCAGCTGTGACAAAACGTTTGGCTATTGAAGCTGGAACTAGCTTTGGTTGGGGCAAATACGTTGGTCTTGCAGGTAAAACACTTACTATTGATACTTGGGGTGCCTCAGCACCTGGTGACCGTATCTTTAAAGAATATGGTTTCACTGTTGAAAATGCAAGTCAACTTTACAAATCATTGTAAGAAGAGAAAGAGCTTGGCTAGTCCAAGTTCTTTTTTGTAAATGTTATATAGAACTTGACTTTTTAGGGCATAGTGTTAGAATGACTGTGTCAGCCGATTTAGCTCAGTTGGTAGAGCAACGCACTCGTAACGCGTAGGTCACAGGTTCGAAACCTGCAATCGGCATGGTCAGAAGTATTCAGATAGAAACAGGGGTTTTTAGAAACCTCTGTTTTCTTTTGTCCTTGATTGTTCATTTGAGCTAAAATTTGATAAAATAGAAGATGAAAAAAATCAGAAGGAAGTATCATGTCAAAAGGGTTATTAATCTCAATTGAAGGGCCAGACGGTGCTGGAAAGACTACAGTTTTGGAGGCGCTTTTGCCTCGTCTTAGAGAAGCCTATCCAGTCAAAGTCGTGACGACACGTGAACCAGGCGGAGTAGCTATTGCAGAGCAAATCCGTGAGGTTATTTTGGATGTCAATAATACGGCTATGGATGCTAAGACAGAGCTCTTGCTCTATATTGCGGCTCGTCGTCAACATCTGGTTGAGAAGGTTTTGCCAGAGCTTGAAAAAGGCAATATGGTCATCATGGATCGTTTTATTGATTCATCAGTTGCTTATCAAGGTACTGGCCGTGGCTTGAATCAGGATGAGATTGCCTGGTTAAATGCCTATGCGACCGATGGTTATAAACCTGATGTGACCCTATTGTTTGATGTGGATTCTGAGACTGGTTTGGCCCGCATTGCAGCCAGCAGTGAACGTGAAGTCAATCGGTTGGATTTAGAGAAGCTTGACTTGCATCAGCGTGTACGTCAAGGTTATTTAGATTTAGCACAGGCTGAACCAGAACGTATCAAGCTAATCGATGCCTCACAGGCTTTTGAAGATGTTGTAGAGGACGCTTGGAAAGTAATTAAAGGCTATTTATAAGGAGCAAGATGAAGTTAGCTGAAAGTCAAAGCAAACTATTTGAAGAGTTTTCACAAATTATTAGGGAAAATCGTTTGAGTCATGCTTATTTGTTTTCGGGTGATTTTGGAAGTCTCGATATGGCTATTTGGCTAGCACAGAGTCGTTTTTGTGTGACTCCTGAGGATGGTCTACCTTGTGGTCATTGTCGTCCCTGTCGCTTGATTGCACAGGGGGACTTTTCTGATGTTAAATTAGTAGAGCCACAAGGACAGATTATTAAGACGGACACGATTCGTCAGTTGACCAGAGAGTTTAGTCAATCGAGTTTTGAGGGGCAGGCTCAGGTGTTTATCATTCGTGATGCAGATAAGATGCATGTCAATGCTGCCAATAGTCTATTAAAGTTTATTGAAGAACCTCAAAGTCAGATTTATATTTTTCTTTTGACAGCTGATGATAGTCGTATGTTACCGACGATTAAAAGTCGAGCTCAACTCTTTTATTTTCCTAAGAATCGGGCTTATCTGGAAGAATTGCTGCAGAAGGAAGGCTTGTTGTTGACACAAGCCAAAGTGTTGGCGGATTTTGCCAAAGATGATGTTCAGGCTTTAGACTTAGCTAAGGATAATAGGATTCTTGATCTGATTAATACAGTAGAGCGTTTCACACAGTCCCTGCTATCTAATCAGGACCTGCTTTATTTAGATGTTGCAAAACTGGCTGTCCAGTGTAGTGAAAAGTCGGAACAAGAGATGGTCTGGGCTTTTTTAACTTATCAATTGGGGAAGGATATACAAAATCCACAAGCAAGACGATGGCTAGACTTGGTTTATGAGGCACGAAAAATGTGGCTAGCTAATGTCAGCTTTCAAAATGCGATGGAGTATATGGTATTATCATGACAGAAGTCATTGGAATAAAATTTGAAGAAACTGGAGCAGTAGAATATGTTGTTCCTGATAAAAATTATGCCAAAGATGACTTTGTAGTCGTTTTGGAGAAAAAAGATAAGCGCCTAGCTCAGGTTGTCATGGAAAACGCTGATTTTCCTGAGGTTAGTTTGCCTGCGGATTTGAATCGGGTTGAAGGATTGGCAGGGGAGAAAGATTTCGCTAGATATGATGAAAATCTTTTGAAGGCTGAAAAGAGTATGGGAGTAGTAGCTGATTTAATTGCTCAAAATCAGCTAGAAATGAAGGTGGTTGACATTGTCTTTCCGCTAAACTGCTCTTATGTGCTAATCAGTTTTGTTGCTGAAAAACGGGTAGATTTTCGTCAATTGCTCAAAGATTTGGCTTCTTACTTTAAGACACGTATTGAGTTGCGCCAAATTTCGAGTCGTGAGGAATCAAAGATTTATGGTGGCCTAGGACCTTGTGGTCGAGCACTTTGTTGTTCTAGTTTTTTGGGTGAATTCCCACCAGTATCAATTAAGATGGCTAAAAACCAAAGTTTATCTTTGAATTCTGGTAAGATGAATGGGGTCTGTGGTCGACTTATGTGTTGTCTCAGTTATGAAGATGACTTTTACCGAGATAGCAAGGCTAGTTATCCTGACTTGGGTGATGACATTGAAACCAAGGATGGTACAGGTCAGGTCGTTGCCATTGATGTAATTGCAGGGACCATTAAGGTTGTATTTGAAAAAGGGCGTGCGCCCCTAACTTATGGAGTGGAGGAAGTTCAGCTAAATGGAAAAGCGTGAATTGTATGATAAATTCGAGGAATTATCACAAAATTTGATGTCGATGTTGGCAGAAGTGGAAGCGATTAAGGCGAACTTCTCAGGGATTCTTGATGAAAATACGGCCCTCAAGTTGGAAAACGACAAGCTACGTGAGCACTTGAGTCAAGTGGTTCAAGAGGAGACGGGGACTAAAATGTCTCATGGTAAGGTGAACCTCGAGGCTATTTACGATGATGGATTCCATATTTGTCCAGATTTTTATGGCCAACGTCGTGATAATAATGAAGCTTGTGGCTTCTGTGCAGAATTGTTGTACGGAGACTAAACATGCAGGTTCAAAAGAGTTTTAAGGGGCAATCTAGCTACGGTACCCTCTATCTGGTTCCCACACCTATTGGGAATTTGCAGGATATGACTTTTCGTAGTGTGCAAATCCTGAAAGAGGTGGATCTTATTTGTGCGGAGGACACGCGCAATACGGGTCTCTTGCTCAAGCATTTTGAGATTGAAACGAAGCAGTATTCTTTTCATGAGCACAATGCTTATGAGAAAATTCCAGATTTACTGGAGCGCTTGAAGTCAGGTCTTTCTTTGGCTCAGGTTTCTGATGCGGGGATGCCTTCTATTTCGGATCCTGGGCATGATTTGGTCAAAGCTGCCATTGCTGAGGATATTCCAGTGGTGGCCTTACCGGGAGCATCGGCTGGTATTACAGCCTTGATTGCCAGTGGTTTAGCACCCCAACCTCATATTTTTTATGGCTTCCTACCCCGTAAAAAAGGACAACAGATTGATTTCTTCAAGGAAAAACTGTCTTATCCTGAGACACAGATTTTTTACGAGTCACCTTACCGTGTGGCGGATACTCTTGAAAATATGCATGAGGTCTATGGCAACCGTCAAGTAACTTTAGTTCGAGAATTGACCAAGCTTTATGAAGAGTACCAACGAGGATCTATTTCAGAAGTTTTAGATTATATTGCTAGTAATCCTCTCAAGGGTGAATGTTTACTGATTGTGGCTGGAGCTTCTGAAAATGATAAGGAAGAAAATCTAACATCAAATGTTAACCCGGTAGAGGCTGTAGAAGCTTTAATTGCCTCTGGAATGAAACCTAATCAGGCTATAAAAACCGTTGCTAAAGAGCGAAAAATGAATAGACAAGAGCTTTATAACCTTTTTCATGGGGTTTAAGAGGCTCTTTTTTTGTGGCAACACAAGATGTTAGAAAAGAAAGAATTATCGAAAAATTCCGTAAATAAACTTGTATGCCTCATAATTTTGTGTTATATTATCTGACATAAAATAATTTACGCATTGGAGTGGTTTCATGGATACAGGTAGCAGTGCCTTTATATTGATTTGTTCTGCCATGGTTTGTTTGATGACACCGGCCTTGGCCTTCTTCTATGGTGGGCTTGGACGTCGTAAGAATGTTATCAATACCATGATGATGTCTATTCTTCCCTTAGCTATAGCTTCTCTCTTGTGGATTGTTGTTGGCTACTCGCTTTCTTTTGGCGGTCATGGAAATTTCTTCGGTAATTTCAGTCACCTTTTTTTAAATGGTGTGTCTGAAACGGCCTCAAGCCGTGGTTTAACCATTTCTGATATGCTGTTTGCTGCTTTTCAGATGATGTTTTCGATTATCTGTGTGGCGATATTGACGGGTTCAGTGGTAGGACGGATGCGCTTTACACCTTTAGCCATTTTTGTTGTCTTTTGGTTACTTTTTGTCTATTATCCATTTGCACATATGGTTTGGGATGAAGGGCTCCTTGCAAAATGGGGGACGATTGACTTTGCAGGTGGTGATGTGGTTCATATTACCTCAGGTGTATCAGCCCTAGTTTTAGCAATCGTTGTTGGTAAACGGCGTGATTTTGGCATTTTAGAACACCGTCCTCATAATGTTCCTTTTGTCCTATTAGGAGCGGGTCTCTTATGGTTTGGTTGGTTTGGCTTTAATGCAGGATCAGCCTTGGCTGCTAATGGTTTGGCAGTTCACGCGCTAGTAACCACTCATGTGTCAGCTGCTGCAGCCATGTTTTCATGGTTGGCAATTGAAAAACATGTCACAGGACATCCATCCTTGGTTGGTGGTTCAACCGGTTTGGTAGCAGGTCTAGTTGCAATCACACCTGGAGCTGGTTTTGTTTCAATTTGGAGTGCTATTCTAATTGGTCTTATGGTTAGTCCGATTTGTTTCTATGCTATTTCAGTCTTGAAGAAACGTTTTGCCTATGATGATGCTTTGGACGCTTTTGGTTGCCATGGTGTTGGAGGTATCTTTGGTGGTTTGGCCACTGCAATTTTTACGACACCAGATTTAGCCCTAGATAAGGCCAATATTGGTTTAATCTATGGAAAGGCGCATCTGTTTATAGTGACTATTTTAGCTATTATCTTTACAGCTATTTGGTCTGCTCTTGTGACCTATGGTATTATTAAAGTAATTGCTCATTATATGCCTTTGCGTGTTAGTGACCGTGATGAAGCTATTGGTCTTGATGACTGTGAACACAAGGAAACAGCCTATCCAACCTTTATGGGCTTAGATTCGTAGGAGAATACAGATGAAAAAAGTAGAAGCGATTATTCGTTCGGATAAATTGGAAGATTTGAAAAATGCCTTGACTGGTAGTGGTTTGGCCAAGGGGATGACTGTAAGTCAAGTTCTGGGTTATGGTAATCAACGTGGCTTTGCAGAGTTTGTTCGTGGACAGCGCATTGTTCCTACCTTATTAGCTAAGGTTAAGGTTGAAATTGTAGTTAAGGATATGGCGGTTGACGAAGTTGTTGATGCCATTCGGAGCGCCGTGGCGACAGGAGAAGTTGGTGATGGGAAGATTTTTATTGTTCCTATTGATGATGTTATCCGCATTCGTACTGGTGAACGTGGTGGAGACGCCATTTAATATAATGAAGGCTTAAACCGGTTGGTTTGGGTCTTTTTTAGTGAATTTTGATATACTTAGAGGAGTTAGTATGATTGAGGGGGTGACCAATTGGCAAAAGGAAAAAAGAAAAGTAAGTCTAAAGCTAGACCTAAGAAAACTAAAAAGAAACAGAAGTCTTTCTTGCTCTTTCCTAAATTTTTCCAAAAGTGGAGTCTGATTTTTATTGGCCTATTTGCCTTATTGGGACTCCTAGCTAGTTTAAATTTTCCAAGGTTGACTATGGAAAAGAACATGACATCTACGGATGAGACGACGGTTGCATTTATTGCCGAGATTGGTGAGACGTCGCGCTATTTGGCAGCTAGAAATGATCTTTATGCATCTGTTATGATAGCTCAGGCCATCTTGGAATCTGACTCTGGACAATCTACTTTGAGTCAGAAGCCGTCCTATAACTTCTTTGGGATTAAGGGGGACTACAATGGTCAAAGTGTGACCCTACCGACCTGGGAGGATGATGGTAAGGGCAATCCTTACTATATTGATGCGGCTTTTCGTTCTTATGGTTCTGTGGAAAATTCTTTACAGGACTATGTGGATTTCCTTGAGGGAAGCTACTATGTAGGGGTGCACCGTTCCAATACTAAGAATTATAAGGATGCGACAGCTGCCCTAACAGGGGTCTACGCTACGGACACAACCTACGGAGACAAATTAAACAGCATCATTGAACAATATCAGTTAACCATTTATGACACTTATTAGGGTCGAAGGAGAGTAAAATGAATCAGAACAAAGTGAAACTCATTGCAATAGATATGGACGGAACACTCTTAGATAGCCAAAAAGAGATTCCTGCAGAGAATATTAAAGCTATTCAAGAAGCAGCTGCGGCAGGTATCAAAATTGTCCTTTGTACAGGACGCCCACGTTCAGGCATTCTTCCGCATTTTGAGAAATTAGGACTGAGTGAAGAAGAGTACATTATCATGAATAATGGCTGTTCAACTTATGAGACAAAAAATTGGAAGTTGCTTCAATATGAAAGTTTATCTCGCTCCGAGATGGAAGAACTCTTGCAGGCTTGCGAAGACTTCCCAGAGGTGGCTCTAACCTTTACTGGTGAAAAAACTTACTATGTTGTGGGCGATGAGGTGCCTGAGCTAGTAGCATATGATGCTGGGACTGTTTTCACAGAAGCAAAAGCTAGGAGTTTGGAAGAAATCTTTGCGGAAGGGCAAGTGATTTTCCAAGCCATGTATATGGCTGATTCTGAACCTTTGGATGCCTTCCAAAATGCTGTGCAAGACAGACTTGATCAGAGCTATAGCACAGTTCGTAGCCAAGAATATATCTTTGAAATCATGCCACAGGGGGCAACTAAGGCCAGCGGACTTAAGCATTTAGCGGAAAAACTTGGAATTGCTCCAGATCAAATCATGGCTCTGGGTGATGCTGCTAATGACCTTGAAATGCTTCAATTCGTCGGTCAAAGTGTTGCCATGGGTAATGCTAGTGACGACATTAAAGAGTTGTGTAAGTATGTGACCTTGACAAATGACGAGGCAGGCGTAGCTCACGCTATTCGTACTTGGGCTTTATAAGAAAAAGACCTTTAGCTTCTATCTGCTAAAGGTTTTTCGATTTTGGATAATGGCAATGAGAGTGGTTAGTGTGATGGTAATATCAGTTATGGCAGCGGGGTAGGCCTGAATGGTCAAATCGTAAATCAGCCAGAGTAACATATTTTCAATAATGACCCAGCGAAGCCACTGAAGGTTTCGTGTGATGGCAATGGCTAAACTATAAGAGACTGAAGAGATGATTGGCAGATAGCCAATAAGTCCAAGTTGATTGAGATAGGTTCCTACAATGATTTGAATAACGATGAGGATGGTCAAGATAGTCTTGGTCATCTTCTTTTTGACCATCAAGCTATTACGTATGATGGAAATACTAATGGTTAAAGCACCGGTATAGCCACCCAATAAGAGGTTGGCAATAGCAGTAAAAATGTAGTCGGTAATTTGCCAGACGAGCATTTTATGTTTTGATTTTACAAAAGAGGAAATAGCGACACAGAGAGCTCCGATGGCTGAGAATACTTGTGCTAGAAGATAGATTGTCATGGTATAACTTTCAATTTTTTGTCTCTATTATATCACAAGGATTCAAGATATTTTCATCTCTATTTTAGGATTTACAAGGCTAATATGTTAGCGTTTACATTAGAAAATGATATAATAAAAGTGTAGAAGAGATTGTTCCCTTAAAAGTAGAGAGAACCTGATGTTTCCTTATAATATAGGCCCTATCTTTACTTTTTATGAAAGACTAGAAATGAGGAAATGATTATGAAAAACAAATTTTCCCAAGCAATCGTGCTTTCAATGGTTACCCTTTCCTCAATGGCTTTGCTGACGGCCTGTTCCAGCCATAAGGAATCGAGTTCAGCAGATAAGACGCCTAAGAGTAGCCAGGTGACCTCATCAAGTAGAGTTAAATCATCCAATAAAGATAGTGGTAAGACCAGCAAGCCTAGTGCTAAAGTCAAGGAGTCTTCTGGTTCAAATACTGAATCTTCAAGTGCACCAAGTAGCAAAAAGTCTTCTGCACCAAGTTCAAGCAGTAGTCAGGCTCAGTCATCATCTTCAAATAGTTCATCAGTTCCCTCAAGCAGTCAGTCACAGGCTCCTAAATCTTCAAACGAGAATCAATCTTCAGCGAGTCAATCCCAAGCGCCAAAGAGCTCAAGTGATAGTCAAGCTTCAAGTAGTCAATCTAGCAGCCAAGCTCAAGCTAAAACGGATACGCAAGTGACCACTGTAGATATGGATGTGAGTGCGGTAGCGCGTGGTCAGTTTGATAGTATTGCCGGAACTTGGAAGTCTAGTGATGGCAGTCGTCTGGTCTTTAACAATACTAGCCTAGTAGGAGATATTACTGCCCAAGGTCAAGCGACAGTTCACAATTATGTGCACCCGAAAGATAATTATCAAGAGGGTTCAGGTAAGTATGATGCCACCCTCTCAAGAGATAGAGGAGACACTTCTGGTATTGTTGGAGATATTAGCTTTGTCTCTAAAAAGGCAGCTATTTCTGGTCCAAGCTACGAACAGGATACCATTCAAGTAACCAGTACTGGTGGAACAAAGGTCTACTTAAAAGAATCAGATAATATGACGCTACCTAAAGACGTGACAGTTACTGACAATCAACTTCCAATTGATGGTGGCATAGCAGAATCTGGCAGCTACAAGCTTACCAAACGTACGGCTGTCAAAAATACTCCTAGTGATAAGGCTCCAGTTGAATTTTACTTAGAAGCAGGTGATCAGATTAACTTTGATATGAAGGTTACTCAAGATGGTCATAGTTGGATTTCTTACATCAGCTATAGTGGTGTTCGCCGTTATGTTCAAGTGGATTAATTGAGATATCTAGAAAGGTCAGATTTTCTTCTGATCTTTCTATTATTTTGGGGAAAGGTCTTGTTAATTCCTTAATAAATAGATACAATAGAAAGGTCGGTTTTACCGAAAAATTTTAAATAATGAGGACAAAAATGTGTCAGTAAATTGGCAAGATATTGCGTTTTCTTTCCTCGGTGGTTTGGGGCTTTTCCTCTTTAGTATCAAGTACATGGGAGATGGTCTTCAACAAGCAGCCGGAGATAAGTTGCGTTTTTACATCGATAAGTATACTAGCAACCCGTTTTTAGGGGTTTTGATTGGTATTGTCATGACGGCCTTGATTCAGTCGAGTTCAGGGGTTACCGTTATTGTCGTCGGTCTGGTTTCGGCAGGGCTTTTAAGTCTTCGTCAGGCTATTGGTATTGTCATGGGGGCAAATATCGGTACAACCGTAACTTCCTTCATGATTGGTTTCAAGCTTGGTGACTATGCCCTTCCAGTGATTTTCCTGGGGGCTGCGCTTCTCTTCTTTACAAGCAATAAGAAGCTCAATAACCTAGGTCGTATCTTGTTTGGTGTAGGGGGAATTTTCTTTGCCCTTAACCTTATGGGAGATGCGGTAGAGCCTTTGAAGTCAGTTACAGCCTTTAAGGACTACTTGGCAACCTTGGGTGATCGCCCAGTCATGGGGGTTATCATCGGTGCTGGCTTGACCATGTTGATTCAATCGTCAGCAGCGACTATCGGTATTCTTCAGAGTCTCTACTCAGGTGGTTTGCTTGACCTGCAAGGTGCCCTTCCAATCCTCTTTGGGGATAATATCGGAACAACAATCACAGCGGTTCTAGCAGCTCTTGGTTCAAACATTGCTGCTAAACGTGTGGCAGGGGCTCACGTCCTGTTCAATGTTATTGGGACGGTCTTGTGTTTGATTCTCTTGGTACCATTCACAGCCTTGATTCAATGGTTTAAGTCTGTACTTGGATTGACACCTGAGATGACCATCGCCTTTGCTCACGGTACTTTTAACATTGCAAATACTATTGTTCAATTCCCATTCATCGGACTCTTGGCTTACCTTGTAACTAAGATTATTCCTGGTGAGGACGAAATTAACAAGTACGAAGCGCTTTACTTGGACCGTTTGCTTATTACACAAGCACCAGCTATTGCCCTTGGTAATGCTAAGAAAGAATTGGTACACTTGGCGTCATACGCCATCCAGTCTTTGGAAGCTTCCTATGCTTTCTTTGCTAAGGGAGATGAAAAATACTTCGATAAGGTTGAGAAGTATGAAACAGCAGTTAATAGTATTGACGAAGAGTTGACAACTTACTTGATTGACATCTCTAATGAATCTCTTAGCGTTTCTGAGAATGAAGTGTTGGCAAGTGTGCTTGATTCTGTTCGTGACTTGGAGCGTATTGGTGACCTTGCAGTTGCAAGTGCAAACCTTTCACAACACATTCATAATAAGGGAATTGAATTCTCCGATACTGCCAAGGCTGAACTTGCGGATGTTTATAACCGTACTCACCGCATCGCCCTTGATAGTATCCGTGTGGTTGTAGATGATGACAAGGTACTTGCAGGTCAAGTTATCCTTCGTCATGAAGAGCTGGAAAAACTTGAAAAACAATTGCGTAAAACACATACCAAACGTCTTAACAATGGTGAATGTACTGCGCAAGCAGGTATCAACTATGTTGATTACCTCTCACATTACACACGTATCGCAGACCATGCGATTAATCTTGTTGAAAAGGTTACAGAAGGTGTGATTTAATAGAGAAAGTCGAGAAAAATTCTCGGCTTTTTTGATATAATGAAAGCGTATTAAGAATATAGAAAAATGATGAGAGGTGGTCCTATGACCTATTATATTTCAGCCAAACGTTTTTACTTTGAAAATAAAATCAAGGAAGGTGGCTACCTAGCGGTTGAGGATGGTCGTTTCGGTGATTGGTCGGAAAAGGTACCAGAAGGTGCAGAAGTACTGGATTACAGTAATTATCAGATTGCTCCGGGTCTTGTGGATACTCATATTCATGGATTTGCGGGGTATGATGTCATGGATAATTCTGAGGAAAGTCTTCTAGGTATGAGTCAAGCCCTGCTTTCAGCAGGTGTGACCTCTTTCTTACCGACAGCCCTAACAGCGCCATTTGAAGAGTTAAAGGCTATTTGCCAAACTACAGCTAATACGGTTGGTAAGGAGACTGGTGCCAAAATTCAAGGGCTTTTCTTTGAGGGACCTTATTTCACTGAAACCTATAAGGGGGCTCAAAATCCTAAATACATGGGCAATCCAAGAGTGGAACAATTGAAGGCATGGCAGGAGGCAGCTCAAGGAAAATTGATTAAATTGGCTCTTGCCCCTGAACGTGAGGGAGTAGCTGAATTTATCCAGGAAGCAACCAAGCAAGGTGTAACTATTGCTCTAGGTCATTCCAATGCCACATATGAAGAAGCGATGGCAGCAGTGGAAGCCGGGGCGTCCGTTTGGGTCCACGTCTATAACGGAATGCGTGGTTTTACGCATCGTGAGCCTGGTATGGTTGGGGCAGCCTTCGATAGTCCAGAAACGATTGGTGAGCTGATTGCAGATGGTCATCACGCGGTCCCTGCAGCTTGTAAGGTTCTTATCAAGCAAAAGACACCTCAAGGAGTTGCCCTTATTACGGACTGTATGTCAGCGGGAGGACGTCCGGATGGCGACTATATGCTAGGTGAACTTCCTGTCATCGTCGAAAATGGTACCGCCCGTCTCAAAGAAGGTGGTAATCTAGCTGGATCTATCCTTCAACTTAAAGACGGTGTCAAACATGTGGTTGATTGGGGACTTGTGACGGTTGCCCAAGCCTTACAAATGGCAACTAGTGTTCCAGCTAAATCGGTTGGGCTTGAAAAGATTTGCGGAAGCCTAAAAGCAGGTCTACCAGCTGATTTTATCGTCTTAGATGACTCCTTGGACTTACAAGCAACCTATGTTGATGGGAAAAAAGGTTGGGGAAAATAAGAGAATAAGTAGCACTTTCTTATGAAGGTGCTGCTTTTAATTGATTTTTACAAAGGTGTCAGAGTAGTGTAAAATAGAAATACTTTATATTTTACAGGAGGTAATATGTCAAAACGTATTTGGAGCATTGCTCTGGCCTATGTCGGTGTAATGATTGGTGCAGGAGTATCTTCAGGACAGGACCTCTTACAGTATTTTGTTAGTTTTGGAGCCTGGGGGTTGATAGGTGTCATAGTTCTAGGAGTTTTGCATGTTGGCTTTGGGCGACTCATGATTGCTTTGGGAAGTTATTACCGCTCAGACGATCACTCAGTAGTCCTGGCAGAAATCAGTCATCCTGTGATTTACCGTATTTTGGATATCGCTTTGATTATCACTTGTTTCCTGTTTGGTTTTGTGATGACAGCAGGTGCAGGGGCTAACTTAAACCAACAGTTCGGCTTTCCGATTTGGGTAGGTGCTTTCCTTTGTACAGCTCTGACTATCTTTGTGAGTTTCCTAGATTTCAAAAAAATCATCGGTGTTATTGGAGTTTTTACCCCTATGATTTTGGTTATGATTGCTATGATATTCGTGACCAATGTTCTAGGGCGTCACTGGGATTTTGCTGAGATGGATAAGGTATCGCAAACCATTCAATCTCCTTTTCCGAGTATTTGGCTGTCTGTGGTTAACTATTTTGCCGTTTGTGTTATGTCAGCCATAGCCATGGCCTTTGTGATGGGTGGCTCTATTCTCAAAATCAATGAAGCCGAAAAGAGTGGAGCCTGGGGAGGATTTATGGTTGGTGTGATTTTCTTTGTCACAACCTTGATTCTCTTTGCTAACAGTGATAAGATTGCTAGCTCAGATGTTCCTATGTTGGCTATCGCTAAGGAAGTGAACCCTATCTTTGCGACGCTCTACGCTTTAGTGATTTTTGGTTTGATTTTTAATACCGTCTTTAGTCTCTACTATGCCCTTGGTAAACGCTTTTCAGCAGGTAGTGATAAACGCTTCAAGTTCTTCGTGGCTGCATTTACCCTTGCTGGTTTCGCTATTTCCTTCATGGGCTTCCGTCAACTGGTAGCGGTTATGTATCCTATTATTGGTTATTTGGGAATGCTGATGTTGGTTGTGCTGGTTGTGGCTAGCTACCGCAAAAAAGCCAAAATTCGTAAGGAAAAGGAAATTCTAAATCATCTCTTGTCTATCGTTGAGAAGTCTTATGATCTCAATCAAGACTTAACCCATCAGGACAAGAAAAAGGCCAAAGAACTTCGAGAAGCCTCAATTATTGATAATGACATTCTCCGTGAAGATAGCCATGCACATGTTCGTCAGGAAATGGGGATCAGTAAGAAGGATTAGAATTTTATTTTACAAGTTTCCCTATTTCTGCTATAATACTGACAAGAAAGAAGGGCTTATGGCGTTTTTCTAGCGAGCTTGGGATAGTGAAAGCCAAGTAGAGCAAAGTAGGCAAGTGGCGCTTTCTCTCAGCAAAGAGCTGAGTACAACAGATAAAATGAAGTAATAAATTAGGGTGGAACCGCGTTTCTGACGCCCCTAGGTCAAACGACTTAGGAGCAGAGACACGGTTCTTTTTGTATCCTGAGTCATAAGAAACTTTATGAATAAGGAGTAAATAATGTCTAAAAAACTAACCTTCCACTGCGTCAGTGGCAGATATCTCCTTATAGTCGGACTGCCCCACGCTCAGCACTAGGGTGCCTGAGCTAGACGCAGTACTAACTCGTCTTGCCTCGTATAATCGACGAGGCATACTCATGTCGCAAGAAATTATAGAAAAAGGAGTAAATAATGTCTAAAAAATTGACTTTCCAGGAAATCATCCTTACTTTGCAACAATACTGGAATGACCAGGGTTGTATGCTCATGCAGGCTTATGATAATGAAAAAGGTGCGGGAACAATGAGTCCTTACACCTTCCTTCGTGCTATTGGTCCTGAGCCATGGAATGCGGCTTATGTAGAGCCATCACGTCGTCCAGCAGATGGACGTTACGGGGAAAACCCAAACCGTCTTTACCAACACCACCAGTTCCAAGTGGTTATGAAACCATCACCATCAAACATCCAAGAACTCTACCTTGAGTCATTGGAAAAATTGGGAATCAATCCTTTGGAACACGATATCCGTTTCGTTGAAGATAACTGGGAAAACCCATCAACTGGTTCAGCTGGTCTTGGTTGGGAAGTTTGGCTTGATGGTATGGAAATCACTCAGTTCACCTACTTCCAACAAGTTGGGGGATTGGCAACTGGTCCGGTAACTTCTGAGGTCACTTACGGATTGGAACGTTTGGCTTCTTACATCCAAGAGGTAGATTCTGTTTACGATATTGAGTGGGCTCCAGGCGTTAAATACGGAGAAATCTTCCTTCAACCAGAATATGAACACTCAAAATACAGCTTTGAAGTTTCTGACCAAGATATGCTTCTTGAAAACTTCGAAAAATTTGAAAAAGAAGCAGGACGTGCTTTGGAATTGGGTCTTGTTCACCCAGCCTATGATTACGTTTTGAAATGTTCACACACTTTCAACTTGCTTGATGCTCGTGGAGCAGTATCCGTTACAGAACGTGCCGGTTATATCGCCCGCATCCGTAACTTGGCCCGTGTCGTAGCCAAAACCTTCGTCGCAGAACGCAAGAAACTCGGTTACCCACTTCTTGACGAAGACACACGCGCCAAACTCCTAGCAGAAGAGGAAGAATAAAAAAGAGTTACAAGAATGGAAAATGGGCAAACAAAGTGAGCCCACATGGCTACCCAGAGGCAAGTCGAAGACTTGCTAAAGGGATAGGCACCGCCGTACTGGTATATGGGGATTTTTGAAACGTTAGGTTCAAAAATCAGTTGGCTAAATCCACTTTGAAGAGACTGTTGGAAATCGCTGTCAAGGAGACATAAGATTTCCCTACAGCCTCACAAAGTTAGTTAGCGACGTCCCCAGTACCTAAGGTGCCTATCAAAAAGAAGAAGATGTAAAGGAAAAAACATGACAAAAAACTTATTAGTAGAACTTGGACTTGAAGAGTTGCCAGCCTACGTTGTCACACCAAGTGAAAAACAACTCGGTGAGAAAATGGCAGCCTTCTTGGATGACAACCGTCTTTCATACGAAAGCATTCAAACCTTCTCAACGCCACGCCGTTTGGCCGTCCGTGTGATTGGTTTGGCTGATCAACAATCGGATTTGACCGAAGATTTTAAAGGACCTTCTAAGAAAATCGCTTTGGATGCAGATGGAAACTTCTCAAAAGCGGCTCAAGGATTCGTCCGTGGGAAAGGCTTGACGGTTGATGATATCGAATTCCGTGAAGTCAAAGGTGAAGAGTACGTTTATGTCACTAAGCACGAAGCTGGAAAACCAGCTAAAGAAGTTTTGGCTGGCGTTCCAGAAGTGCTTGCTTCATTGACCTTCCCTGTCAGCATGCACTGGGCTAACAACACCTTTGAATACATTCGCCCAGTTCACACCTTGACAGTTCTTTTGGGCGATGAAGCGCTCGACCTTGATTTCTTGGATATCAAGTCAGGTCGTGTGAGTCGTGGACACCGTTTCCTTGGACATGAAGTGGAAATTACTAATGCGGATTCTTATGAAGAAGACCTTCGTACCGTTTACGTGATTGCGGATAGCAAAGAACGTGAAAACATGATTCGTGAGCAAATCAAAGCCATCGAAGCAGAACAAGGTGTTCAAGTTCAAATCGAAGAAGGACTTTTGAATGAAGTCTTGAACTTGGTCGAATACCCAACTGCCTTCATGGGAAGTTTTGATACTAAGTATTTGGATGTTCCAGAAGAAGTCTTGGTGACCTCAATGGAAACGCACCAACGTTACTTTGTTGTACGTGACCTTGATGGTAAACTTAAACCAAACTTCATCTCAGTCCGTAATGGTAACGCTGAGCACTTGGAAAATGTTATCCGAGGAAATGAAAAAGTATTGGTTGCACGTCTTGAAGATGGTGAATTCTTCTGGCGTGAAGACCAAAAACTTAAGATTGAAGACCTCGTTGCTAAATTGGCGAACGTAACCTTCCATGAAAAAATTGGTTCTTTGTCTGAACACATGGCCCGCGCTGGTGTCATTGCAGCGTCACTAGCTGAGCAAGCTGGTTTGACTGCTGAAGAAACGGCAGCCGTCGCTCGTGCAGCTGAAATCTACAAATTTGACCTCTTGACTGGTATGGTCGGAGAGTTCGATGAATTGCAAGGAATCATGGGTGAAAAATACGCCCTTCTCGCTGGTGAAGATGCTGCAGTAGCGACAGCTATCCGTGAGCACTACCTTCCTGATTCAGCAGATGGTGCCCTTCCAGAGACTAAGGTTGGTGCTATCCTTGCGCTTGCAGATAAATTGGATACCCTCCTTTCATTCTTCTCAGTTGGCTTGATTCCATCAGGTTCAAATGACCCTTATGCGCTTCGTCGTGCAACACAAGGGATTGTTCGTATCTTGGATGCCTTTGGTTGGCACATCCCTATGGATGAGTTGATTGACAGCCTTTACGGACTTTCATTTGATAGTCTTTCATATGATAATCAAGCAGAAGTCATCAACTTCATCAAAGCGCGTGTGGACAAGATGATGGGACGCACTTCAAAAGATATCAAAGAAGCCGTTCTTGCTGGTTCAAACTTTGTCGTGGCTGATATGCTTGAAGCAGCTGACGCCCTCTCAGAAGCTGCTAAGGCTGATGGTTACAAAGCAGCTGTTGAGTCACTTTCTCGTGCCTTCAACTTGGCAGAAAAAGCAGATGCTGCAGTAGCAGTCGATGCCAGTCTCTTTGAAAATGATCAAGAAAAAGCTCTCGCTAAAGCGATTGAAGAGCTTGAATTGACTGGTTCAGCTAGTGATAAATTGGCTCAACTCTTTGCTCTTAGCCCAGTCATCGATGCTTTCTTTGACAATACTATGGTTATGGCAGAAGATGAAGCGGTTAAAAACAACCGTTTGGCCCTTCTTGCAGGTCTTGTAGCGAAAGCTAACGCTGTTGCAGCCTTCAACCAATTGAACACAAAATAAGTACCTGGTAACAGGTAGAAAGTAGGTTTTATTATGACACCTGAAAAAATCGCTCGAATCAATGAGCTTGCTAAAAAGAAAAAAACAGAAGGTTTGACTCCAGAAGAAGAAGTGGAGCAAGCAAAACTTCGTGAAGAATACATTGAGGGCTATCGTCGCTCAGTTCGTCACCATATCGAAGGAATTAAAGTGGTTGACGAAGAAGGTAACGATGTGACACCTGAAAAACTACGCCAAGTGCAACGTGAAAAAGGCTTGCATGGTCGTAGCCTTGATGATCCTGAATCATAATAACGATGTACAAGGGTTTGGAATTTTTCCAAGCCCTTGTTTTGAAGTATAAAATTCTGAATATTCTGTATAAAAATTGACCAATTATTTCAAAAATGGTAAAATATAAGTTATGTTAAAAAATGGCATGATTAAATGAGTCGTGCTCAATAGAATTGGAGTGAAAAAAATGTCGCAAAATCAACATCATAAAGACGACGACAACCAAACTGAGAATGGGATGGTGCGTGGTCTTCAAAACCGTCACGTCCAGCTGATTGCCATCGCTGGTACAATCGGTACAGGTCTCTTCCTTGGGGCGGGGCGTTCCCTTTCCCTAACAGGACCTTCAATCATCTTAGTATATATACTAACTGGTATCTTCATGTATCTTATGATGCGAGCGATCGGTGAGATGCTCTATATGGATCCTGACCAGCACACCTTTATCAACTTTATTACCAAATACCTTGGTAAGGGCTGGGGATTCTTCTCGGGTTGGTCTTACTGGGTATCACTGATATTCCTCGGGATGGCAGAAATTACGGCCGTATCAACTTATGTCCAATATTGGTTCCCGAGTTGGCCTGCCTGGCAGATTCAGATTGTCTTCTTGATTATCCTGAGCTCGGTTAACCTGATTGCGGTTAAGATTTTCGGGGAAGTGGAGTTTTGGTTTGGGATGATCAAGATTATCACCATTCTTGCTCTTATCGCAACAGGTATCTTCATGGTAGCAACCAACTTTGAAACGCCTGCTGGACATGCTAGCCTTGCCAATATTACACATGGCTTCCAGATGTTCCCTAAAGGTTGGGTAAGCTTTGTTATGACCTTCCAAATGGTCTTCTTTGCCTACCAAGCCATCGAATTTGTAGGGATTACAACATCGGAGACAGCAAATCCACGTAAGGTCTTACCAAAGGCAATCAAGGAGATTCCGATTCGTATTGTCATCTTCTATGTGGGTGCCCTCATTGCCCTCATGGCTATCTTCCCATGGCAAAAACTTCCAGTTAATGAATCACCGTTCGTAACGGTCTTCCAAATGGCTGGTATCAAGTGGGCAGCAGCCTTCATTAACTTTGTTGTCTTGACAGCAGCGGCGTCATCATTGAACTCAACGCTTTACTCTACAGGTCGTCACCTTTTCCAAATTGCTAAGGAAACACCAAATAGTAAAGTCATGAAAGCTTTGAAGCTAGATACTTTGTCACGTAATGGTATTCCTTCACGTGCCATCATTGTTTCAGCCATTGTAGTATGTGTTTCAGCCTTCATCAATGTCTTGCCTGGTGTATCTGATGCCTTCGCTTTGATTACCGCATCATCATCAGGGGTCTACATTGCCATCTATATCTTGACTATGCTTGCTCATCTCAAGTACCGTAAATCTCAAGAGTTTATGGCAGATGGATTCCTTATGCCAGCCTACAAGATTCTTAATCCATTGACTATCCTTTTCTTTATCTTCGTCTTTGTTTGTCTCTTCTTGCAAAAGTCAACAGTTGTCGGAGCTATTGGAGCAGCCATCTGGATTGTCGTATTTAGTATCTATAGTAACTGGAAACACAGTAAATAAATCAATTTAGCTCACCTTTATGGTGGGTTTTTTGTTGCAAAAAAAGGACACAAGGTGTCCCAGTGATTAGTTATGCAATACTTTCTTGGTTTCCGTGGTGAAAGAAACTACCTAAGAGGCCCTTGCTACGATGGAAAATAGCAGGCTTATGATCGTTGTGTGAACGACCATTAACATCAAGTTTAGCCCATTCAAGAGCCTGGTAGGCATTTCGGTCTGAAACTGTAGATGTTCCAATATAGCTATAGATGCCTGCCTGAGCAAGAATAAACCCTTGCAGTTGGCGAATATGCTCATCATTGAGGGCTTCGGAAAAATGAATCTTCACGGTCTTATAAGTTAAAGCTTGGACAGACTCGACGATTGGTGACTCTGCTAAGAGGTGCAAAAGTTCTTGATGCTTAGTAAAGTACTTATCATAGTCCATTGGAAGAATGATAGTATGGGCAATCCAATCTTCCAAGTTGGCTTTGGCTTTTTTACTGAGACCCCTTACTGTAATACTGAGATCATCTATATTGAAAGGAAGCTGATCGATGTGAGCAGTGTTTGAACCATATGCCTTTCTGAAAAGCGGTGTACTTGATAGAATATGTCCAGTAGGAGAAATAATAGCCAAGGCAGTTTCCTTGGTTTGGTAACCAAGCTCGTGGCATTCCATGCTAGCGTATGTGTCTTTAAATTCAATAATTGCTCTTGTTTTCATCGTGTAACTCTCTTTCTGTTAGTTTATAAACTAACAATAGTTTATCATGACTTATAATCTTGGTCAAGATTTTACCTTCAAAAACAAAAAATATTTTTGTAAGGGTTTGCAAAAATTTTTGAACTCTGATAAGATAGAATCACAGCAAAAGGATTGTTACTGGTCAGCAGGCAAAACCTAGATAAATACGAAAAACTAATGGGAGTAGTGTATGCTCATCCCAATTGGTTCTTGGTATTTATTTAGGTTTTTTTCGTTGAAAAAGCCTCAAAGAAAACTAGAATCCTAGACAAGAAAGGAGCCCTTATGGCTAAATATACTGAATTAGCTGAGGACATTCTCAAACACGTTGGTGGTAAGCAAAATGTCAATAGCTTAAAACATTGTGTGACACGTTTGCGCTTTGATTTGAAAGATGAGTCTAAAGCAGATGATGACTACCTTAAGAACCGTGATGGTGTTGTTACTGTTGTTAAGGCAGGTGGTCAATATCAGGTGGTTATCGGTAACCATGTCCCTGATGTTTATGCGGAGGTTCTCCAAGTTGGCGGTCTTCCAGCAGGTGGTAGTCTTGATATTGATGAAGGTGATGCGCCTAAAGGGAATCTTTTTGACCGCTTTGTATCTTTGGTTTCAAGTATTTTCCAACCTTTTCTTGGACCTTTGGCTGCAGCCGGGATTATCAAAGGAATAGTTGCTATCATGGCAGCTTGTGGCTTGTCAGCTGCAACGAGTCCTATGTATGTCATCTTTAATGCAGCAGGAGATGGTTTCTTCCAGTTCTTGCCAATCTTAATTGCTTTGACATCTGCTCGTCGTTTCAAGGTTAATGAGTTTACAGCTATTGCGATTGCAGCGGCACTTGTTTATCCTGATATTGCTACGCTGGTGACTGCTCTTCAGAAAGCTGGTCAAGGTCATGTTCTAGGAGTTATTCCATTTGCGCTTCCTGCAGGTGGCTATCTCTCAACTGTAATGCCTTCTATCTTGGCCGTTTGGGTGGCTTCATACATTCAAAAATTCTTTACCAAGATTACTCCAGATGTCATTAAAGTCTTCGTAGTGCCTTTCTTTACATTACTCATTACTGTCCCATTAACATTCTTGGTGGTAGGACCAGTTGCCAATACTTTCTCTGATGGATTGACAAGCCTTTTCCAAGCAATCATGAATTTTAGTCCGATTGTCTTTGGTCTTATACTTGGTATTTTGTGGCAAGTCTTGGTTATGTTCGGAATGCACTGGGCACTTGTTCCCCTTGCTATCTTAGATGTGGCAACAAACGGAAGTTCTACTATTCTTTCAGCGGCTATCCTTCCATGTTTCACGCAAACAGGTGTGTTGGGAGCTATCATGCTTAAAACGAAAGAAGAAAAAGTCCGTACCATCTCTATGCCAGCCTTCATTTCATCTATTTTTGGGGTTACAGAACCTGCTATCTATGGGGTAACCCTTCCAATGAAAACGCCATTCTACATTTCATGTGGTGTTTCAGGACTTATGGGGGCTGCCATGATGGCCCTAGATATTAAGACGTATTCAATAGGTGGTCTGGGTGTCTTTGTCTTCCCAAGCCTTATTGGACCTGACGGTAATCTTTCTAAAGTTATCATTGCCATTATCATTGCCATTGTGGGTGGTGTTCTTGCCTTCCTTATCCAACTCTTTGTACGAGTACCAAATCTATACGGTGGTGGAGTAGCTAAGGTTGAAGAAAAAGCTGAGGAAGCTGCACCTGCTCCTAAAGAAATTCAACAAGAAATCATTGCTAGCCCACTCATCGGGAATGTCGTACCACTTGACCAAGTGCCTGACCAAGTCTTTGCTTCAGGAGCTATGGGTAAAGGTATCGCTATTGATCCTACCGATGGTGTTGTTGTTGCACCAACTAAGGCAACGGTGAATTTAGTCTTTCCTACTGGTCATGCGATTGGTTTGACAACTGAAAATGGTGCAGAGCTTCTCATCCATATTGGTATGGACACTGTTTCTCTTGCTGGAAAAGGGTTCAAGACCTATGTGGAAGCAGGGGATGTCGTAGAAGCGGGTCAAAAACTTATAGAATTTGACCTAGCAACTATCCGAGACGCTAAATTACCAGTTATCACACCAGTCATTGTAACCAATACAGCTGACTTTGATGATGTCTTAACAACTAAAGAAGCTCGTGTTAACACTGGTGATTATCTCCTTACCGCTGTTAAATAAAAAAGAAATCCGAGAATCAACTTCTCGGATTTTTGTTTATTTGAATTTGTAGTCTTTAACGACTTCAACGGAATTAACCGTTACATTCTCTTTTGGTTTACTGTTGTCATCGACTTCAAGGTTAGCGATGGTATCAACGACATCCATGCCTTTGATGACTTGTCCAAAGACAGTATATTTAGTATCACCAGCTGGGTAACCGCCTTTTTTGTAGGCGTCAATGATAGGTTTTGGATAGCCGGCATTTCCTAGTTGCTTGCTTTGATCGTCCTTGTTTTGAACAATGTAGAATTGGCTGCCGTTTGAATTTTTAGCACCAGTATTGGCCATAGCAAGTGCGCCACGGATGTTGTATAGGAATGGTGTAGGCTCAACAGCGAACCCTTTCTTCCAGATAGATTCTCCGCCAGTACCGTCACCCTTAGGGTCACCACTTTGAATCATGAAGTCCTTGATTACACGGTGGAAGGTAAGCCCATCATAGTATTTGTCCTTGGCATGCTTCAAGAAGTTTTCAGAAGCCTTAGGAGCAAGTGTAGGGAAGAGTTTGACTGTGATATCCCCCTTTGAAGTGTGGAGGATAACTTCAGCTTCGTCCTTACCAACCTTGTCTGACAACTGTGGAAAGGCATTTTTTCCAGATTTTTGAGCCTTTTCTAATTGTTTAGTGAATATCTTGTTATCAACGTAGGCATCTCCACGAACGGCGCGTGAGATGTTCTCTCGATAAGCAAAACCTAGTCCGGCGATAATAAGTACAATAATTAATGGAATGTACTTTTTAATGTTTTTCATATATAACTCCTTTGGTGCATTATACCTACTATTGTAGCAGAAAAAAACCTTTTGGGAAACGGTTAACAGAGGTCTTTAAATATGGTAGAATGGAACTATCAACAAGAAAATGAACATGGGACTAGATATAGGGAAAGGTTGCCTCAAGTTGTAAAGTGAGGTCGGACTTTTTAAGGGACATATGCTACTTGCTCTTATCAGAGAGAGGTGTCTAGATCCTGACTATAGAAAACTTCACCAAGTCGAAGGGACCTCTTGTTTAGATTTCTTGATAAAAGGAGATTTTTATGTCAACTAAAGCAGAATGGGCTGAACTCTTTGAGTCGGTACATGGGCGTAAGCCTAGCCCCCAAGAATTTTTGGATGCTAAAGCAGCTGACTTTGATACAAGTGCTTTGGCTGCTCAAGCAGCATCTGTAGAAGCACCAGCTAATGAACCTGTCGCTGAAGAAGTGCCAGCAGCACAAGTCGTTTCAGATACTGAGGAATTCGCTCAAGATGACGACATCGCTGATGTTGCTGAAACAGCTGAAGATGCTGTCGCAGAACAAGCAAGCAGTGTATCACCATTTGGAACAGCAGACTTTTCGGAAGCACCTGCGCAACAACCAACACCACAATTTGATTCAAGCATGTTTGAAAAGGCCTCTATCCCTACAGCTCAAGGATTTGGAACTGTACCTAATCCAGTCGATAGCTCAGCGGATAAACCACTCTTCAACCTTATTTTGCCAATCGTTGCGATTGCTCTTGCAGTAATCTTTGCCATCTTGGCATGGTTTGTCGGTCCTGCTTGGCTCTTCATTATTTTGACAGTGCTTGCAGTTGCTGTAGCAGTGGTTTCACTTATCTTCAGTCTTAAATCAAGCAAGAAATTGCTCTCAATCATCGCAACAGGTGTTGCTGGCCTTATGCTCTTTGTGTCTATTGGTGGTTTGATTTTCCAAATGTCTCAAAATTCTAGTGATAGCACAAGCTCAAGCAAGACATCAAAAGTTGCTGATAAAGATGATGATGACAAAAAAGATGATGACAGCGATTCAAAATCAGACTCAAAAGGTGATAGCACTGACGTCAACGATTACATTGACAAAAATGCTAAATTTGACTGGAATGAATCTAAGTTCAAGAAGTTGAAAGCAGGTAAGGATACCGTTAAGTCTATCATCAAGACTTATGGTAAGGCTTCTGATGCACAAATCTCTGGCGATGAGATGAAGTTGAATTACTCTGGTAAAGACTATGGTGAAAGTGTTTACCTAAACTTTAAGAAACAATATGACGGTACATTTATCTTGTCATATGCTTCAGGTAGATTCCCTCAAGATAAGGTTGAAGTTGATCGCTCTTACAAAGCTGACTGGACAAAAGAACAGTTTGATGCTCTCACTAAGGGTGATTACACTGATCCATCAAACGGTACGAAACTTGAAGATATCGTTAAGGATCACCCTAAAGCTTCAAGTGCAGAATACACAATCTCAACATCTCGTCAAGGTGAATTCAAAAAAGAAATGAGCATTTCTTATAGTGACTATGAGGCTGGAGATGGTAAACTCAAGAGTGTTTACTTGTCATTTGATACCAAAGAAGATGACGATACGTTCTACCTTACTTATAAATCAGGTCCAGATGGCGAGGATTAATTAAGGAACAGGAGGGGAGACCTTCCTGTTTTTTCTTGATAAAAGGAGAAAACTATTGAGATTTTTAAATTATACATTCGAGCAAAGTCAGTCTCTTGTCACTAAGGAGACCGTAGAAAAGCTCAATCAAAAAGGAAGCTGGAAACGATTTATTGGCTTGTTTATTACTTCAATTGTTATTTATTTCTTCTCTATTATCACACCCATGTTTATAAAAGGATTGACGCTTGATCAAAATCTAACATTTTCTTGGATTCAGTGGCCTATGATTCTCTTGTATTTAGTCATGTATCTGGTCTATCTGCTCTTTTCAATAAAGCACAGAAGAAGCCCGATGAAATTAAAATTTTGCACCTACTTTTACATGGTGGTCTTACTCGCTATCTTTACAGTATGTGCTGGTATAATGATGATGACACGACGAAATATTGTCAGCATACTATCGGGTGCTATGTTTCTTCTTTCCATTTATTACTTGATTCGAACGGTTCCCCGTAAACTGACAGAAGCCGTTCAAAATCAGACAGAGTTTAGCCCCATGGTAGCTCTTATAACTGAAAAGATTTCAGATGGCTTGGTCTTTTTAGGTGGGACAGGGATTACAGGTGCCCTTGTGCTGTTTGACCGCTCCACTGGAAGTGACACTAGAGGGAGCATTGATGCGGTGTTGATGCCTATCATGCCTGCCATATTTGTCTTTGCGACTTATGTCTTTTCCATTGATTTGCTACGAGGTTATTACCTTTTTAAATATTCTGAACAATATAGAGAGCAATTTGGCTACTCAGCTAAGGACTGGTATGGCGAGAAGTCGAAGGAGTATAGGAGGATGCAGGGTTAAGTTGTGGTTAAAGTAATGTATGAAATTGATGGCAAAATGCTTGAAGTTAAAACAATTTTAAACCGTATTGGAGGATAAAATGGAAAAACAAATTAATGAAAAAATTCGTGAGATTGCTCAGAGTATTAATGAAGAGGGGAAAAATGAGTATATCTACAATCTCTATATTCCAAAGCAATATAATTTTCCTAATAATACTGAAATTATAGATATTGAAAAAATAATTGAACAAATTAAAGGGAATCTTCCAAATCAAGGGGTAATCTTAAATGACTAACATAACATTTTCACAAGTTCAAAAGAGTTTTCACAAGAAGTTGGTGTTAGACATTCCTGATTTTCAAGCGGATTCAGGTGAAATCTTCTCCATCGTTGGTGGCAATGGTGCCGGGAAGTCGACTTTTATCAAGCTCTTGGCAGGGATTTTTTTGCAGGATAAGGGCGAGGTTCGTGTTCATGGCGTTTCTAATCGCTCCAAGAAAATCCACTCGCTGGTCAAGTTTGTCTTGGAGAGCGGACAGGGATTGTACAGTTATTTGACAGCTATGGAAAATCTTCATTATTTTCTAGGATTGAATGGGATTGCCTTGTCTCATATCAAGGCAGAGGTGGATGTCTTGTGTGACCAGCTGGCTTTTACCCCTTATAAGGACACGCTGGTTTCAGAACTGTCCCAGGGCAACCGTCAGAAATTGACCTTAATCTTAGCTTTAGTACAGAAACCGAAAGTACTCTGTTTGGATGAGCCGACTAATGGGCTAGATTTGCTGGCAAAAAAACAGCTGATGACTCTTTTACAGGATTATGCTCGTCACCATCAAGCCAGTATTTTTATCACCAGTCATGATGCTAGTTTTATCGAGAAGGTCAGTACTCGGGTGGTGGTAATTCAGGAGGGGCGGCTTTATCGTGAAGGAACCTTTGAGGAGATTTTTGGTAATGTCCACCAGCATGAAGTCTATCACTTGCTGTTAGATAAGAGTGCAGAAAGTGTACTGAAACAAAGATTCCCTGAGCTGGACTACAAGGTGCTTGATGGTGGGATTTCGGTAGAGACCAGAAATTCAGACCTTAATCGGCTATTGCTAGAAGAAACGGAAGTCTTGCAGTTCGCCCGAGAACCTGCCTCTTTGGAAGATTTGCTGTATGAGGTGCTCAAATGATGCTAGCAGCGATTGGGCGAGAGTTTAGTCGCCAACTCAGTGAATACAAACAGTTCAAAGTCAATCTTCTCTTTGCCAATCTGGGAATTTTCTTTCTGGTTACGGGTTTTCTGAACTATTTTGACAGTCAGCAAGATACTTTTGAGCTGTTTATCTTGCTTTTTACTTGGTATTTTTCTAGCCACAGTATCACTCATCCGACCTATTTTATCGAAGATGAGATTGCAGACCGCACCATTATCAACGTGATTCAGAGTCGGAGGAGCATCTTTGGCATGCTTTTTATCAAAATTATCGTACAGATTTTGTTGGACTTGGTCAAGGCCATTCCTTTGTTTTGCTTGGTTGCCTTGGTTCAGCAGATTGCCTTTCCTACTGACTGGGTCGATACATTTGTTACCTTTCTTCTGTCCTTTGTGGTTATTGCGTCCCTTTATGGTCTAGGCTTTCTCTTTGCCAGTTTTTCCTTTGTCTTTACAAAAATTTCCAGTATTACTAGCCTCCTTGCTTACGGGATTCTCTTTTGGGTTGGTTTTCAGGAACAATCGAGTCATTTGATTGCTACTTTAACTCGTTTCTTGCCTTTCCATCTCTTGGTGAGTTTTATCCGCCAGCCAAGTTGGTTCGTTCTTTTATTATTACTGGGATACGGTTTGATTTACTGGCTCTTGGGTTACTTGTGCTTTCAAACTTGTTTGACCTATGCCAAAAAGAAGGGAAGTTTGTTCCATGTATAATGAAGTGAAGCGATTTTATCTCTTTCGCAGGAGACGCTGGGCGGATACCCTGTTTGACACCCTCTACCACGTCATTTTCATTCTTGGTTTTTATAGCCTTTTGAGGGGAAATTCTGACTTTCAGTTGTCCTATTTCTATTATTATTTCATCTTGACCCATGTGGTTTCCTTGGGAAATGAAGAGTTGGAGTACGAGATTCGGTCTGGGCAATCTTTTGGCACCCAGTATGCTTTGCAATCAGTGTATAGAATTTACCTGCAACGAGCAGTGGTTTACTTTGTTTGGTTGTCTTTGATCTTCTGGATTGCTCTGCTTTTGATTCATCAGGGTTTACCAACTCACTTTTCTTTGAAGGTCATCAGTTTCCAAGGACTGTTCGTGGTACTGATTGGTTTCCTGATTTTCCTCGGCTATTATCTTGTCATGGTTCGACTGACTATCCGCTTCCAACGAATTTCAGTCTTGGTAGATTTTCTAAACACCGTGCTCTTATTCTACTCAGGACTCGTCTTTCCAGTGGTGAGTTTTGGGAATTTGAAGAAATTATTTGATGGGATTATAAGAAATTAAGGATTCTTTTTCAATGCAGAGTCCTTTTTCTATTGAAATCTTCTTTTAATTCCTATCCTCTGAGACGGTGAAGGTGATATACTCCCACTTACAGTGGACAGTGAAAATACTATAATTCACTAGAAGTGAACTGCCCCAAAAAGTGTGACAGAGAAAATCAAACTTTAGGATGCAGTTTTTTTTCGACTTTCATCCATTTTCTATGAGATAGCTTGTCACTTAAGCACCTAAGGCAGTCTAAAAAAATTATCTCTTATATCCGACCTTATTTTCATAAGACCAGATTAAAGTATGATAAAATAAAGAAAAAGAGATAAAGGAGTCAGCTATGGCAACTAGAGAAGAATGGGTGCGTCACTTTGAGGACGTCAATGGTCGTAAACCAAGTCCTGAGGAGTTTATGGAAGCTAAGAAAGAGGGCTTTGTCATCGCTTCGGAGGAACCAAGTGCCCAAGTGTCTGAGCAGGTTGAGTCTCAGCAAGTGGATAGCTCTGAAACTACTGAAGAGGTGTCTGCTGACTCAGTAGCAGATACGCAACTAGACGAAGTTCAGGTGACATTAGAGGAGGAAGCTCCTAATCACATGCCTGAGTTGAATCTGGAGAAAGAGCAAGAAAAAGAAACTCCAAAGACAAGTCAGATACCTTTGGAAAACCCTTATTACAAGCCAAAAGTAACCAAGAACAATGCTTTTGTTAATATTGCTTTGCCAATCATTATTCTAGTTTTGGGGATTCTATTTGTCATTTTGTCTTGGACACTTCCTATCGGTTTTGTCTTTACCTTCCTTGCTTTCTTCCTTATCATTTTGGCTATTGTGACTTTGGTTTTGAGTCTGAAATCGACACGCAAGGCACTATCTATTATTGCCCTAGTCATGTCAATCATCTTCTTTATGACTTCGCTTGCTGGAGCAGGTTATCAAGCGGTGAAATATGTCATGAACCATGCTGAACAGTTCCAAAGTGACGGTCGCAACAGAGCTTATCAGTACATTGATGAGAATTATAAGTTTGACTGGACTGAGGATCAGTTTAAGGAGTTGAAGGTTGGTACTTTGACATTGGACGAGGTCTTGGATGCTCACGGTAAGGCGACTGATGCCGAGTATAGTGATGCTTACGAGGAAGATAAACCAGATTTACTAGATCTTACCTATAGAAAAGAAAATACAGATGGAAACAACTATGTTCGTTTGACTTTTGAGATAAAAGACGGTGTCTATGTTTTGAAATCTGCCTCAGCAACCTTCGACTATGATAAGGTCAAAGAAGTCGATGACTATCATAGCAACTGGACAAAAGATGACTATGAAAAGTTGTCTGTAGGTACACAAGCTGATTTGCTTAAGGGGACACGACTTTCTGAAGTGGTTGAAAAACACCCAGAGGCTAGCTTCACTTATCATGAAATGACACAAACTGAACAGGGCGATCTCACTCAGTCAGTGAGTCTTAGCTACCGTGATTATAATCCAGAAAATGGTAAGGTAGATACTGTTCGTTTGACCTTCGACTATGACAAACGTGAAAACGAGTACTTCTTGACAGATAAATCAGACGAATAGGACTACTTTGTTAGTCATTCAAGCTCAGGGTTGCCTGGGCTTTTTAGTATCAACAAAAGAGGATAAAATCTGGTATAATAAAATTGATTGATTTTTCAAGAAAGAAGTGTCACAGATGAACATACAACAACTACGTTATGTCGTAGCCATTGCCAACAGCGGAACCTTCCGTGAGGCAGCCAGCAAGCTCTTTGTGAGCCAGCCTAGCCTATCAGTGGCTATCAAGGATTTGGAGCAGGAGCTGAATTTTCAAATTTTCACCCGTACAACGACGGGGGCTGTCTTGACCAGTCAGGGTATGACCTTTTATGAGCGTGCGCTTGAGGTGGTACGCAGTTTTGATAGTTTTGAAAATCGCTATCTCAATGCTTCTGAAAAGGGTAACCAGTATTCGATTGCCAGCCAGCACTATGACTTTTTGCCACCTTTGATTACGACTTTTTCAGAGCGTTACCCTGATTACAAGGATTTCCGTATCTTTGAGTCTACGACCATTCAGATTTTGGATGAGGTAGCCAAGGGACACAGTGAGATTGGGATTATCTATTTGAATCGTCAAAATAGCAAGGGAATCCAGCAAAATATGGACAAGCTTGGGCTTGAGGCTATTGATTTGATTCCGTTTAAGACGCACATTTATCTCCGTAAGGGGCATCATCTGGCTAAAAAAGAAAGTCTGGTCATGGAGGACTTGGCGGCCTTGCCTACGGTGCGTTTCACTCAGGAGAAGGACGAGTACCTTTACTATTCTGAGAACTTTGTGGATACGTCAGATTCGTCTCTTATGTTTAACGTGACAGACCGTGCGACTTTGAACGGTATCTTGGAACGTACGGATGCTTATGCGACGGGGTCTGGCTTCTTGGATGCACAAAGTGTGAATGGGATTACGGTGATTCCGCTTGAGGATAATTTGGATAACAAGATGGTTTATGTCCGTCGTAAGGGGATTAACTTGTCGTCTTGTGCTCTCAAGTTTGTCAATGTTATGTTTGACTACTTTGATACATACAAACCATAGGAGGATTTATGCGTAAGGTTGCGATTCCTTTGGCTATTCTAGCTCTGATTGGTTTGGATCAGTGGGTTAAGCATTGGGTTGTGGCAAATATTGCCCTTAACCAAGTTATCAAGGCTATTCCTGGACTTTTCAGCTTGACCTATCTACAGAACCGTGGTGCTGCCTTTTCGATTTTACAGGATCAGAAATATTTCTTTGTGATTTTGACGGTTCTAGTGATTGGTGTGGCTCTGGTTTATCTGGTTAAGAATTATCAGAAGAGTCTTTGGCTGGTGCTATCTTTGGTTTTGATTATCTCAGGTGGTATTGGTAACTTTATTGACCGTCTGCACTTGGGTTACGTGGTTGATATGGTTCAGCTTGATTTTATTGATTTTGCGATATTTAACGTGGCAGACTCCTATCTAACGGTGGGCGTGTTGCTCTTGATTTTAATCTTATGGAAAGAGGAAAATGGAAGTCATCATTAAAGAGGCGGGAAACCGTCTGGACAAGGCTTTGGCAGATTTGACAGAATTGTCACGTAGTCAGGCCAATGAAGCAATCAAGGCTGGGACAGTCTTGGTTAATGGTAAGTCGGCAAAGGCCAAGTATGCGGTTAAAGAGGGTGATGTCATCACCTATGAATTGCCAGAAGAAGAGGTCTTGGAATACAAGGCTGAAGATATTCCTTTGGATATTATCTACGAAGATGCGGATGTGGCAGTGGTCAAAAAACCTCAAGGGATGGTGGTCCATCCCTCAGCTGGTCACACGTCTGGTACCTTGGTCAATGCCTTGATGTATCATGTCAAGGACCTTTCGTCTATCAATGGTGTGGTTCGTCCAGGAATTGTCCACCGTATCGATAAGGACACGTCAGGTCTCCTTATGATCGCTAAGAATGATAAGGCCCACAATGCTTTGGCGGCGGAGCTTAAGGATAAGAAGTCCCTTCGTAAGTATGTGGCTATCGTGCATGGCAATCTGCCTAACGATCGAGGCGTGATTGAGGCTCCGATTGGGCGCTCAGACAAGGACCGCAAGAAGCAGGCGGTTACAGCTAAAGGAAAACCTGCAGTTACACGATTTACCGTTCTTGAACGTTTTGGCAACTATACGTTGGTAGAGCTGCAACTGGAAACAGGTCGCACGCACCAGATTCGTGTGCACATGGCTTATATCGGTCACCCGGTGGCGGGAGATCCTCTTTATGGGCCACGCAAGACCCTCAAGGGCCATGGCCAATTTCTACATGCCAAGACCCTTGGTTTCACGCATCCTACGACTGAAGAATTGGTCGAATTTACAGCGGAAGAACCTGCTATTTTCAAGGAAACCTTGGATAAGTTGAGAGAAGTTTAACAGTTATTAAACGGATAGTCTTTCTTGGGAGAGGCGTCCGTTTTTTTCTTGTAAAAGAGTCTGAAATTTGCTATAATTTACCTAATTAAATAAGTCCTTTAATCACTGTCCAGAGAGGCAGGCAAGGAGCCATGAGAAGTGTACGGGTGAACTGTACTCATATTTTTGTGTATCTCCTTGTTTTCGAGGGGATTTTTTTGTATTTAGAAAGGTTCTTTTTATGAAGAAAAAAGAGATCGTCGATGACGTAACCATGAAACGTGCCATTACACGTATCACTTATGAGATTATTGAGCGTAACAAAAATCTCGACAAGATTGTCTTGGCTGGTATTAAGACACGTGGTGTTTATATTGCTCAGCGTATCCAAGAGCGCTTGAAACAGTTGGAAAACCTTGATGTGCCATTGATTGAGCTTGATACTAAGGCTTTCCGTGATGATGTTAAGGCTGAACAAGACACATCTGTTTTCCCTATTGAAATTGATGGAACGGATGTTATCCTTGTGGATGATGTGCTTTACACAGGTCGTACTATCCGTGCAGCTATTGACAATATCGTTAGCCATGGGCGTCCGGCGCGTGTTGGTTTGGCTGTCTTGGTTGACCGTGGTCACCGTGAATTGCCAATCCGTGCGGACTATGTTGGTAAAAATATCCCAACAAGTGAGTCAGAAGAAATCGAAGTTTTGGTGACAGAAGTTGATGGCAAAGATAGTGTCAACATTATTGATCCAAGCTAAGTTGGCTGACAGATAGGGTGAAACGTCCTTTGTATCTTGTTAATTGAACACGGGCTAAGAGCTGTGTAAAATAGATAAATCTTCCTAGAAGCTAAAGCTTCGGCGTCAGATTTCCTAATTTTACTTTGCTCTTTATACGCCCTTTGTATCTTGTTTAATTGAACACGCCCTAAGCCTTGTGCAAAAAAGATAAATATTCTTAGGAGCTGGCGCTCCGTCATCATATTTCCTATTTTTGCTTTAGGCTTTATACGGGCTTTGTATCTTATTAATTGAACACGGGACTCATTTCTTAGGAAAAAAGATAAGTCTCCTAGCACTCTTTGGAGTGCCTTGTCGACTTCCTATTTTTCTACAGAAATGTTTAGCTACGCTAAAACGTCCCTTTGTATCTTATTTAACTGAACACGGGCTAAGAGCTGTGTAAAATAGATAAATCATCCTATAAGCTAAAGCTTCAGCGTCAGATTTCCTAATTTTACTTTGCTCTTTATACGCCCTTTGTATCTTGTTAATTGAACACGCCCTAAGCCTTGTGCAAAAAAGATAAATATTCTTAGGAGCTGGCGCTCCGTCATCATATTTCCTATTTTTGCTTTAGGCTTTATACGGGCTTTGTATCTTAATTTTAAGGAGTCCTTTGATATCGTGAATAACGTAAAATATGATGTGAATGATATGCCAAAACCTGGTTTATTGGTTGGTTTGTCATTCCAGCACTTGTTTGCCATGTTTGGTGCGACGGTGCTTGTGCCGATTTTGGTTGGGATTGATCCCGCTATTGCTCTTTTCTCATCTGGTTTGGGAACTTTGGCTCACTTGACGGTGACCAAGTACAAAATTCCAGCTTACATGGGGTCTAGTTTTGCCTATATTGCGGCTATGCAGACACTTATGAAGACTGATGGCATTGCGGCCGTGGCTCAAGGTGCCATGGCAGGTGGTTTGGTTTACTTGCTTGTGGCTCTGATTGTTAAGTATGCGGGTAAAGACTGGATTGATAAGGTCCTTCCACCAATTGTGGTTGGCCCTATTATCATGGTGATTGGTTTGAACCTTGCGGCTAATGCAGTCAATGATGCGACAACTTTAAATAAAAGCTATAGTATCTATGCTCTCTTGATTTCTATGGTGACCCTCTTTGCGGTTATCCTCTTTAACATGTATGGCAAGAAGATTATCGGTGTTATCCCAATTTTACTTGGTTTAATTGTGGGCTATATTTTCTCAGCGGTTCTTGGTTTGCTGACAGGACATAGCTTTATCAATTTCTCAGAGGTAGCAGCGGCACATTGGATTCAGGTTCCAAACTTTGACATTCCATTTGTGGATTATAGCTTCAAGCTCTATCCAAGTGCGATTTTGACCATGGCTCCGATTGCCTTTGTGACGATGACTGAACACTTTGGTCACGTCATGGTTCTAAACAGTTTGACTGAGCGTGATTACTTTAAAGATCCAGGTCTTGACCGTACCCTTACTGGTGATGGTTTGGCACAGATTATCGCTGGATTCTTTGGAGCTCCTCCGGTAACTTCTTATGGTGAAAATATTGGGGTTATGGCCCTCAGTAAGGTCTACTCAGTTTACGTTATTGCGGGCGCAGCAGTGATTGCGGTCTTGATGAGCTTTATTGGTAAGCTATCAGCACTCTTGCATTCTATTCCAACTCCTGTATTAGGAGGATTATCTATTGCCCTCTTTGGGGTTATCGCTGCTAGCGGTTTGAAAATTTTAGTTGAACATAAGATTGATTTTGATAATAAAAAGAATCTCTTGATTGCTAGTGTTATCTTGGTTTCTGGTATCGGTGGTTTGATGATTGACCTTGGTGGTCTTCAAATCACGGGTGTGGCAAGCTCAACTATTCTTGGTATCTTGCTCTATCAAATTTTGCCAGATCCTAAAAAAGGTAGTAAAGATTAGTCAATCAATTTAAAAGGAAAAACTATGGCGATTGCAGATGGAAAAGTGTCACTGAAACATTTGGTGACCATGGAAACCCTCACGAATGAAGAGGTCTTGGGCCTGATTCGTCGAGGTGGAGATTTTAAAAATGGCAGAGCTGATTTCCAGCTGGATCGACAGTATTTCGCTGCCAATCTCTTTTTTGAAAATTCAACACGAACACACAAGTCCTTCGAAGTGGCCGAGAAAAAACTTGGCTTGGATGTGATTGAGTTCGATGCTGGAACTAGCTCGGTAAATAAGGGTGAGACCCTCTATGATACCATTTTGACCATGTCTGCCTTGGGCGTTGACATCTGTGTGGTTCGCCACTCGGAAGTCGATTACTACAAGCAGTTGATTGATAGTAGGACCATCCAGACCTCTATTGTCAATGGTGGTGATGGTTCAGGGCAACACCCAAGTCAGTGTTTGCTTGACTTGATGACCATTTACGAAGAGTTCGGAACCTTTGAAAATCTTAAGATTTGTATTGCAGGTGATATTACGCATTCGCGTGTCGCTAAGTCCAATATGCAGATTCTCAAGCGTTTGGGTGCTCAGCTTTATTTTGCTGGTCCTGCAGAGTGGTACTCGAATGAGTTCGATGTCTATGGTCAGCATGTGGCTATTGACGACGTCATTGAGGACTTGGATGTGCTCATGTTGCTTCGTGTTCAGCACGAACGTCATGGGGACGATAAAGGATTTTCAAAAGAAGACTACCATGCTCTCTATGGTTTGACTGAAGAACGTTATGCCAAGTTAGCTGATCAGGCGATTATCATGCACCCTGCTCCGGTTAATCGTGATGTGGAGATTGCTGATAGCCTGGTTGAGGCGCCTAAGGCTCGTATCGTTGCTCAGATGCAAAACGGGGTCTTTGTCCGTATGGCAATTATTGAAGCTATTTTAAATGGCAAAGCGTAAACTACGTTAACCGATTCCTGAGAGAATCAGACGAAAAAGAACATGGGCTAAATCTTTGAAAAGAGACAAATCTTCCTAGAGGCTAGAGCTTCTTTGTTAGATTTGAAATTCATTCAGATGTTTAACGCCCTTTGTATCTTAGTGAAAGGAACAATTTACTATAATGGCAAAACGTTTACTTATTTTGGAAGACGGCACTATTTTTGAAGGTCAGGCCTTCGGTGCTGATGTGGATGTGACGGGTGAAATCGTCTTTAATACTGGTATGACAGGTTATCAAGAATCTATCACAGACCAGTCTTACAATGGTCAAATTTTGACTTTTACTTATCCACTTGTTGGTAACTACGGCGTTAACCGTGACGACTATGAGTCAATTAAGCCAACGACTAAGGGTGTTGTTGTGTCAGAGGCTAGCCGTCGTGCCAGCAACTGGCGTAACCAAATGACCTTGGATGAGTTTTTGAAAGCAAAAAACATCCCTGGTATCTCTGGTATTGATACACGTGCCTTGACTAAGATTATCCGTCAACACGGTACCATGAAAGCGACTTTGGCTAATCCTGGTGACAGTATCGAGCACTTGCAAGATCAATTGCGTGCGACTGTTTTGCCAACCAACAATATTGAGCAGGTATCAACTAAGACAGCCTACCCAGCACCAGGTGTTGGTAAAAATATCGTTTTGGTTGACTTTGGTCTCAAGCACTCTATCTTGCGTGAGTTTTCAAAACGTGACTGTAACGTGACTGTTGTGCCACATGATATCACTGCTGAAGAAATTCTCCATCTTAATCCAGATGGTGTGATGTTGTCAAACGGTCCAGGTAACCCTGAAGATGTACCGTATGCACTTGATATGATTCGTGGCATTCAAGGCAAAATTCCAATTTTTGGTATTTGTATGGGTCACCAGTTGTTTAGTTTGGCGAATGGTGCCAAGGCCTACAAGATGAAGTTTGGTCACCGTGGATTTAACCATGCGGTTCGTGAAATTGCGACTGGTCGTGTTGATTTCACCAGCCAAAACCATGGTTATGCCATTGACCGTGAGACACTTCCAGATTGCCTCATGGTAACACACGAAGAAATTAACGATAAGTCAGTTGAGGGTGTTCGTCACCGTGACTTCCCTGCATTCTCAGTGCAATTCCACCCAGATGCAGCACCTGGTCCACACGATGCTAGCTATCTCTTCGATGAGTTCTTGGAATTGATTGATGCTTTCCAAGCTGAAAAAGCACGTCGTTAATTGCAACTGTCTAGTGACTATAGTGGGGTGTGACTCTTGTTCGCCTCAGTCTACTACCTTATTTAATGACAACCAGAGAGTTGTCAAATAGAAAGGAGAAGATACAGGTTCACGGAAGTGAACACGCCCTAAGGACTGTGTGAAAAAGATAAACGGTGACTAGACGCTTAGGCGTCGTCGTCACGTTTCCTATTTTCACTGGGTCCTTAACGGGCTTTGTATCATAAATTATGCCTAAACGTTCTGATATTAAAAAAATTATGGTTATCGGGTCTGGTCCTATCATCATTGGTCAGGCTGCTGAGTTCGACTACGCTGGTACGCAAGCTTGCTTGGCCTTGAAAGAAGAAGGCTACAGTGTTGTTCTTGTTAACTCTAACCCTGCGACTATCATGACTGATAAAGAAATCGCTGACAAGGTTTACATTGAACCAATTACGCTTGAGTTTGTCACACGTATTCTTCGTAAAGAGCGTCCTGATGCCCTCTTGCCAACACTTGGTGGACAAACTGGTTTGAACATGGCAATGGAATTGTCAAAAGCTGGCATTCTTGATGAGCTTGGAGTAGAGCTTTTGGGAACAAAATTGTCTGCCATTGACCAAGCCGAAGACCGTGACCTCTTCAAACAATTGATGGAAGATTTGGAACAACCAATTCCAGAATCAGAGATTGTAAATACGGTTGAAGAAGCAGTTGCCTTTGCGTCAGAGATTGGCTACCCAGTTATCGTTCGTCCAGCCTTTACCCTTGGTGGTACTGGTGGTGGTATGTGTGCCAACGAAGAAGAACTTCGTGAAATCGCTGAAAATGGATTGAAATTGTCACCAGTAACCCAATGTTTGATTGAACGTTCTATCGCTGGTTTCAAAGAAATCGAATACGAAGTTATGCGTGATGCCGCAGACAATGCTCTTGTGGTATGTAACATGGAAAACTTTGACCCAGTTGGTATCCACACAGGGGACTCAATTGTATTTGCTCCAACGCAAACCTTGTCAGATATTGAAAACCAAATGCTTCGTGATGCCAGCTTGAAGATTATTCGTGCCCTTAAAATTGAGGGTGGTTGTAACGTACAGTTGGCTCTTGACCCTAATAGCTTCAAGTACTATGTTATCGAAGTAAACCCACGTGTGTCTCGTTCATCAGCCCTTGCCTCAAAAGCAACTGGTTACCCAATCGCCAAATTGGCAGCCAAGATTGCTGTTGGTTTGACACTTGATGAAATGATTAACCCAGTCACTGGTACAACTTACGCTATGTTTGAGCCAGCTCTTGACTATGTGGTTGCTAAGATTCCGCGTTTTCCATTTGATAAATTTGAACACGGTGAACGTCGTCTTGGTACTCAGATGAAAGCGACAGGTGAAGTTATGGCTATCGGTCGTAACATCGAAGAGTCACTTCTTAAAGCCTGCCGTTCACTTGAAATCGGTGTTTACCACAATGAAATGCCTGAGCTTGCGGACGTCACAGACGACGCCTTGGTTGAAAAGATTGTCAAAGCTCAAGACGACCGTCTCTTCTACCTTTCTGAAGCCATCCGTCGTGGTTATACTATTGAAGAATTGTCAGAGTTGACTAAGATTGATATCTTCTTCCTCGACAAATTGCTCCATATCTTCGAATTGGAACAAGAATTAGCTACTCACGTAGGCGATGTTGATGTTTTGAAAGAAGCTAAACGTAACGGTTTCTCTGATCGTAAGATTGCTGATCTTTGGAATCAAACAGCTGACCAAGTTCGTGCGACACGTTTGGAAAATAACATTGTTCCTGTTTACAAGATGGTTGATACCTGTGCGGCTGAGTTCGAGTCATCAACACCATATTTCTACTCAACTTACGAGTGGGAAAATGAATCAATCAAATCTGATAAAGAATCTGTCATCGTTCTTGGTTCAGGACCTATCCGTATCGGACAAGGGGTTGAGTTCGATTATGCGACAGTTCACTCTGTGAAAGCTATCCAGGCTGCAGGTTACGAAGCCATCATCATGAACTCTAACCCTGAGACGGTTTCAACAGACTTCTCAGTTTCAGATAAACTTTACTTCGAACCATTGACCTTCGAAGACGTGATGAACGTTATCGAATTGGAACAACCTAAGGGTGTCGTGGTTCAGTTTGGTGGTCAAACAGCCATCAACTTGGCAGAGCCATTGTCTAAAGCTGGTGTGAAAATCTTGGGAACACAGGTTGCTGACCTTGACCGTGCCGAAGACCGTGACCTTTTTGAACAAGCCCTTAAAGACCTCGATATCCCACAACCACCAGGACAAACAGCGACAAATGAAGAAGAAGCGGTTGAAGCAGCTCGTAAGATTGGCTTCCCAGTTCTTGTTCGTCCATCATACGTTTTGGGTGGACGTGCCATGGAAATCGTTGAAAATGAAGATGACCTTCGTTCTTACATGCGTACAGCCGTTAAGGCAAGTCCAGACCACCCAGTCCTTGTTGATAGCTATATCATTGGACGTGAGTGTGAAGTGGATGCCATCTCTGATGGTAAGGATGTCTTGATTCCAGGTATTATGGAACACATCGAACGTGCAGGGGTTCACTCAGGGGACTCAATGGCGGTTTACCCACCACAAACTCTCTCTAAGAAAATCCAAGAGACTATCGCTGATTATACTAAACGCTTGGCTATCGGTCTTAACTGTATTGGTATGATGAACATTCAGTTCGTTATTAAGGACGAAACTGTCTATGTTATCGAGGTTAACCCACGTGCCAGCCGTACGGTACCATTCTTGTCTAAAGTGACTGATATCCCAATGGCACAAGTTGCTACAAACTTGATTCTTGGTAAATCATTGGCTGAACAAGGTTACAAAGATGGTCTTTACCCAGAAAGCAAGCATGTCCATGTTAAAGCACCAGTCTTCTCATTCACAAAATTGGCTAAGGTAGATAGTCTCCTTGGACCTGAAATGAAATCAACTGGTGAAGTTATGGGGACAGATGCGACTCTTGAAAAAGCCCTCTATAAAGCCTTTGAAGCTTCTTATCTCCATTTGCCAACCTTTGGTAATGTCATCTTTACAATTCATGATGATACGAAAGAAGAAGCCCTTGATTTGGCTCGTCGTTTCGATGCTATCGGTTACGGTATCTACGCGACTGAAGGAACAGCTAAGTTCTTGAATGAACATGGAGTTCACGCAACGCTTGTTAACAAATTAGGTGAAAATGACGACAACGACATTCCAGCCCTTGTTCGTACAGGTAAAGCGCAAGCTATTATCAATACGGTTGGTAACAAACGTACTTATGACGAAGATGGAGCAGCAATTCGTAGCTCTGCTATTGAAGCAGGAATCCCACTCTTCACAGCGCTTGATACAGCAGATGCCATGGTGCGTGTGCTTGAAAGCCGTAGCTTTACAACAGAAGCTATCTAATTTTAAAACAGAGTCTCAGCATTGCTGGGACTTTTTTTATTGAAGACACAGTTTTCTTTTGAGACTTTTCTTGGGTGATGGCAGACGTCAGCGATCTTCTTCGTAGTTCCATGACTAAGATTTGAGCCGAACGTCTCAAAACTTCCGAACGCCTGAGACTAATTGCTTCAGGCGTTTTCATCACTGCCAAAAGTCTCGGTCTAATCTGACTAGGTTCGCAAAATCTATTTCATATTTAAAAATAGTTTAATTATGTTCTGAATCTCAGCCTTGCTAGGGCTTTTTCTTACACAAATGTAAGTTAGAAAGATAAAAATGAAAGCTAAGACCATGGTTTTGTTTCCTAAGATTCTGCTATACTAGAAACATGATTATTACGACATCTTTACGGGAAAACGAGACCTTGATTGCGCGTGCCCAAGAACTAGCTCTTGAGTTAGGAGCTGACTACCAGCCTCGTCGCAAGTTGTCCTTGGCAAAATGTTTAGAGCGCTTTGGACCTTTCTATCTCCTATATAAAGACAGATTGTCTTTTATCAATTCGGATGCTAGTGAGTTGACCTTCCATCCAGATACGGCTGCTCTCAGGATTAAGGCTCCCCATGACGCTTTAGTCAGTCTTTTAGGTAAGTCTCCCAAGGCTATTCTTGACACGACCATGGGTCTGGCTTCTGATAGCCTAGTGATGGCAGCAACGGGAAATAGGGTGACAGCCCTTGAGAGTCAAGATGTGATTTTTCAGGTGGTTTCTCGTGGTCTTGCCTCTTATCAGACGGATGATAAGCAGCTTGAAAAGGCCGTGCGTTCTATTAAAGCTATTAAGAGCGATAGCTTGTCTTTTTTGAAGGTTCAAGCTGACAATTCCTTTGATATCATCTATGCCGATCCGATGTTTTCAGAGATTATCAAGGAATCAGAAAATCTACAAGCTATCAAACCTCTGGCCAATGGTAGCCGTCTGACAGAAGAATGGCTAAAAGAAGCTAAACGTGTTGCGCGGGAAAAAATTATCATCAAGGCACATTTTCGAGATACCGTTTTTGAAGAACTTGGTTTTGAACGCCAGGTTCGACCCAATCAAAAGCTGCATTATGGTGTCATGGATGTAAGCGAAGACCATTGACACTGAAAGTTAAAAGTATTACAATTGTTTTATTTATGTGATACAAAAAAGAAAAGAGAGACATATGCGAAAGAAAATCAGTCCAAAGTTATTTAAAAATAAAAAAAGAGTTTGGATCATTGGAGGAATTGGCTTCCTTGTCCTTTTGGTCCTAGGCTTTAACCTTTTTGCAGGTGGTGGCAAGAAAGATAAGGCTTCTGAGTCCCCTACAGCAAGTAAGGTAACTAAGGGGCAGCTAGCCTCGTCGACCCTTCTGACTGGCATGGTGAAGGCTCAGTCGGAACAGTATGTTTATTTTGACAATACCATTGGACGCAATGCCACTGTAACAGTCTCTGTGGGTGAGGAAGTTAGCGTCGGTCAGCAACTGGTCCAATACGATAGCACCTCAGCCCAAGCGGCTTATGATACGGCTAGTCGTGCCTACAATAAGGCAGTTCGTGACCGTAATTATTTCCAACAGTATGGGACGGCTCCTGGGGCTTCAGCACAAACAAGTAGTGATTCGGATGAGGATGATTCGACAACTACCGTTAGTCCTCAACAGCGTCAGCAAACCGAGGCAAGTAATTACCAAACCTTGCAAGATTATAATGATGCCATTGCCAATGCAGCATCAGAGCTAGAAAAGGCACAAGATGTTCTCAACCAAACAGTGATTGTTTCAGATGCTAATGGAACAGTCGTAGAAGTTGCGGACTCTGTGGACCCTGCTTCAAAAGAGAGCCAAACCCTAGTTCATGTGACAAGTGAAGGCCAATTTGAGATTCAAGGGACCTTAACAGAATATGACATTCCAAATATTTCAGTGGGGCAAAAGGTCAAGATTACTTCCAAAGTATACCCAGACCAAACTTGGACAGGGAAGGTCAGCTATGTTTCCAATTATCCTAAGCAAAATGCCAACCAGTCAACGGGGACATCTGGCAACTCAGGTCAGTCAGGTTCTCAGTATGAATACAAGGTTCAATTGACTAGTCCAATCGGAAAACTGAAGCAAGGTTTTAATGTATCACTTGAAGTGACAAAAGATGATGATGCCTTGTTGGTTCCTGTAACTGCTGTGACCAAGAAAGGCTCTGACAACTATGTCTGGGTTTACGATGATGAAACTCAGAAAATCAAGCAAGTCAAGGTCAAACTTGGCAATGCGGATGCCAAGCAACAGGAAATTGCTTCAGGACTTAAAGAAGGTCAAAAAGTTATCACCAAGGCAGATAAATCCTTTAAGGATGGCGAAACCCTAAAAGATGTGACGGATGCTGATAGCAAAAAATCAAAAGACACTAGTGGAGGCGAGGTGGAGTCTAGTGACTAAGCCAGCTCTTATGGTTTTAAAGGGGATCACCAAGTCTTTCAAAAATGGTCAAGAGTCCCTGCAGGTCCTCAAGGGTATTGATTTGTCAGTTGAAGAAGGGGACTTTGTGGCAATCATGGGCCCTTCTGGTTCAGGGAAGTCAACCCTTATGAATATTATCGGTCTTCTTGATCAACCGACTACAGGTTCCTATCAACTCGAGGGCGAGGATGTGGCTGAACTCTCTGAAAATCGCCTAGCCAAGGTAAGAAATGACCAGATTGGCTTTATCTTTCAACAGTTTTTTCTCTTGCCAAAGTTAAGCGCCCAAAAGAACGTAGAGCTTCCTTTGATTTATGCAGGGAAATCTCCACGTGAACGTAAGCAAAGGGCACAACAATTCTTGGAAAAAGTTGGCTTGTCAGACCGTAGCCATCACCTACCATCGGAGCTGTCTGGTGGACAGAAGCAGAGGGTTGCCATTGCGCGTGCACTGTCTAACGATCCGGCAATCATTTTGGCGGATGAACCTACAGGTGCTCTTGATACCAAGACAGGGATGCAGATTATGGAACTCTTAACCCAGCTGAACCGTGAGGGAAAGACTATCATCATGGTTACTCATGAGCCAGAGATTGCAGACTATGCCCGACGTAAGATTGTCATCCGCGATGGGGAAATTACCCAGGACACGACGGACAGCGTTCGGATTGACTAGGAGGTAAGAATGGAAAATTGGAAATTTGCTCTTAGTTCTATTCGTTCACACAAGATGCGCTCCTTCCTGACCATGTTGGGAATCATCATTGGTGTTGCTGCGGTAGTACTTATCATGGGGCTAGGAAATGGAATGCGTCAGAGTGTTACCGATAGTGTGACTGGTGACAAGGATACAGTTCAAGTCTACTATGAAGCCAAGGGTGAGGAGCTAGATCCTGCCTATGCAGATTTGGCACAACCTACCAAACCGGTTAAAGAAGTTTGGTTGGAGCAAGTGGCTAGGCAGACGCCTGGTATTGATAGTTATTTTGTGACTAACAGCCTAACTTCCTCTATCTCCCTACAAAAAAAGACTGTTAAGAATGTTAATATCACAGGTGCCAGTCAGGGCTACTTTAAAGCTAAAAAGTTAGAGATGTTGACAGGACGTTCCTTGGAAGACAATGATTATAAAAACTTTTCACGAGTTATTGTCATTGATCAGATGGTGGCTAAAAAACTCTTTAAGACGAATGAGGATGCCCTTAACCAAGTGGTTACTATTGGGAACAATGATTATCGTGTGATTGGTGTTTATAAGAATAAAGACACAGCAATCGGTGCTTATGGTGAAATTGGAACAGCTCTTGTGGCCAATACCCAGTTAGCGGCTGAAAATAACACTGATGCTATTGGCCAGATTTTTTTCCATGTGACCGATGTGAAAAATAGTAGTAGCGTTGCTAAGGATGCTGCTAAACGCTTGACCCAGTTGGCCCAAGATGACAATGGAGAATATAAGGCAGCAGATATGAGTTCGGCCCTAGATCAGGTGAACACGATCTTTGGAACCATTACCACCGTTGTCGGAGCTATTGCTGGGATTTCATTATTAGTTGGCGGAATCGGTGTTATGAACATCATGTTGGTTTCGGTAACTGAGCGGACACGAGAGATTGGTCTTCGTAAGGCCTTAGGTGCTACACGTCGTAAAATCTTGACCCAGTTTTTGATTGAGTCGATGGTTCTGACCATTCTGGGAGGTTTGATTGGGCTAGGCTTTGCAGCCCTAGTCGTTGGACCAATTGGGAATGCCATGGACCTTAAAGCGACGGTTTCTCTTGGTGTAGCCATGGGAAGCATAGCCTTCTCAGCAGCTGTAGGGATTATCTTTGGTCTCCTACCGGCTAATAAAGCTTCGAAACTCGATCCTATCGAAGCCCTTAGGTATGATTAGAAATAACCTCTTGAAATCTTTAGATTTTGAGAGGTTTTATGGTCTTCAAAAAAAGATAGAGAAAAAAATAAAAAAAATTGCATTTTTTTCTTGACGTCTGATTTAGGTCATGATATTATAAATAAGGTTTGAAAAAACTGACCTAAGACAGTTGGGGAGCAAGACTCGTAAACATCCAACCGAGGCACAAAACGTAACTATTTTTTTGTAACGTATTGTACTTTCGTGTCTAGGTTTAGGTACGATTTTTTTGTGCCTAGCCCAAAAATAAAAACGGAGGTAAAACTACTAATGAGTGAAGCTATTATTGCTAAGAAAGCTGAACAGGTTGCTATCGTCGCTGAAAAAATGAAAGCAGCAGCATCTATCGTTGTTGTTGACTCTCGTGGACTTACAGTTGACCAAGATACAGTTCTTCGTCGTAATCTTCGTGAATCAGGCGTTGAATTTAAAGTTATCAAAAACTCTATCTTGAGCCGTGCAGCTGAAGAAGCAGGTCTTGAAGACCTTAAAGAACTTTTTGTTGGTCCATCTGCAGTAGCATTCTCAAACGAAGATGTTATCGCACCAGCAAAAGTTATTAGCGAATTTGCTAAAGACGCAGAAGCTCTTGAAATCAAAGGTGGTGTTGTTGACGGTGCGTTCACTTCAGTCGAAGAAATCAACGCTCTTGCATCACTTCCAAACAAAGAAGGTATGCTTTCTATGCTCCTTTCTGTACTTCAAGCGCCAGTGCGCAACGTTGCATACGCTGTCAAAGCGGTTGCAGAAAGCAAAGAAGACGGTGCTGCATAAGCCCATCTTCACAACTCGTAGCCTAAGCTACGTTTAAAACACTATATTAAAAAACACATTTGGAGGAAATCACAATGGCATTGAACATTGAAAACATTATTGCTGAAATTAAAGAAGCTTCAATCCTTGAATTGAACGACCTTGTAAAAGCTATCGAAGAAGAGTTTGGCGTAACTGCTGCTGCTCCTGTAGCTGCTGCTGCAGCTGGTGCTGCTGACGCTGGTGCTGCTAAAGATTCATTCGACGTTGAATTGACATCTGCAGGCGACAAAAAAGTTGGCGTTATCAAAGTTGTACGTGAAATCACAGGCGAAGGTCTTAAAGAAGCTAAAGCTATCGTTGACGGTGCACCATCAGTTATTAAAGAAGGTGTTGCTGCAGCTGAAGCTGAAGAAATCAAAGCTAAACTTGAAGAAGCTGGAGCTTCAGTTACTCTTAAATAATAAGGTAACGACTCAAGTCGCTTAATAAAGAAACCAGGGCATCAGCTCTGGTTTTTTCTATTGCTTTTAATATTTTCATTTGTTAGAATGTAGGTAATGTGCGTGCTTGTCACGCCCTTTTTCTGTGCCTTTTTCGGCTTTAGTGGTTGTCAATAACTATAAAAATCCTAAAGGCATGGTAAATGCTAAAAAGAAAAGGAGAAATTTATGGCTTATATTTGGTCTTATCTCAGACGTTATCCTAAGTGGCTAGCAATGAATTTTACAGCGGCTATTTTGTTTGTTATTGCTAACCTGGGTCTGCCGACGGTTCTTGCCAGAATGATTGATGAGGGAATAAACCGTGGTGATGTTGATAAGCTTTACGCTTATGCTTGGGTCATGTTTGGTGTAGTTTTGACTGGGATTGTTGGTCGTATACTTCTGTCCTATGCAGTTGGTAAGTTGACCACTACTATGGTGCAAGTCATGCGTAATGACATTTATGCTAAGCTTCAGGAGTATTCCCACCACGAGTATGAGCAGATTGGGGTATCCTCTTTGGTGACTCGTATTACATCAGATGCTTTTGTGCTTATGCAGTTTGCGGATCAGGTTCTTAAGCTAGGGGTTATCACTCCTTTGATGATGGTTTCCAGTGTCTTTTTGATTTTGACGACAAGTCCATCTTTGGCTTGGATTGTGGCAATCTCCTTGCCTTTCCTAGCCGTAGTAGTCTGGTATGTGGCGGTAAAAACGCGTCCGCTTTCTGAGAAGCAACAGGCAACTCTCGACAAGATTAACCAGTATGCTCGTGAAAATCTGACTGGACTTCGTGTCATCCGTGCTTTCGCTAGAGAAGATTTTCAAGAGAAGAAGTTCGCTTCTGAAAATGCTGTCTATGCGGATAATTCAAACAAACTTTTCAAATTGACTGGTTTGACCGAGCCACTTTTTGTGCAAATCATCATCGCCATGATAGTGGCAATTGTTTGGTTTGCTCTTGAACCATTAGGTTCTGGGACTTTGGCTATCGGTGACTTGGTTGCCTTTATTGAGTACAGTTTCCATGCACTATTGTCCTTCCTCTTCCTAGCTAATCTTTTTACCATGTATCCTCGTACAGCGGTGTCTAGTGAACGTCTGCAGGAAATTATGGACATGCCGATTTCTATCAATCCAAATGAAGATGGCGTGACAGAAACCGAGACTAAGGGATATTTGGAATTTGACAATGTTACCTTTGCCTATCCCGGTGAAACTGAGAGTCCTGTCCTACACAATATTTCCTTCAAAGCTAAACCAGGTGAAACCATTGCCTTTATTGGGTCTACGGGTTCAGGGAAATCATCACTTGTACAGTTGATTCCACGCTTTTATGATGTAACACTTGGACGCATTCTTGTTGATGGTGTAGATGTCCGTGACTACAATCTTAAGGCTCTTCGTCGTAAGATTGGCTTTATTCCACAAAAAGCCCTACTCTTTACAGGGACTATCGGTGAAAATATCCGTTATGGTAAGGAAAATGCCAGTCATGAAGAATTGAATCAAGCTACTGATGTGGCTCAAGCCAAGGAATTTATCGAAAGTAAGGAAGAACGCTATGATTCTCACTTGGCTGAGGGTGGTAGCAACCTTTCTGGTGGACAGAAGCAGCGTTTGTCAATTGCACGTGCGGTGGTTAAACGTCCTGATCTTTATATCTTTGATGATTCCTTCTCTGCCTTGGACTACAAGACTGATGCGACCTTGCGCCGTCGTCTAAAAGAAGTGACTCAAGATGCGACAGTCCTGATTGTTGCCCAACGTGTGGGAACTATCATGGATGCTGATCAAATCATTGTTTTGGATGAAGGTGAAATCGTTGGTCGTGGCCGTCATGAAGAGCTTATGGAAAGCAATGACATTTACCGTGAAATTGCTAATTCACAATTGAATCAAACGAGTCTTACGGAAGACTAGAAGGAGGTCAAAATGAAGAATAATAAAAAGAAAATAAGTCATTCCTCAAGTTTTGGCCGCCTTTGGTCCTACTTGCAGGCTTATCGTTTCCCACTTTACCTAGCTATTTTCCTGAAAATTGTTAGTGTTATCATGAGTGTCCTTGAGCCAGTGGTCATTGGTTTAGCTATTACCGAGTTGACTAAAAATACGCTGGCCATCATCAAAGGTGTGGAAGGCGCTCATATCAACGTCTCCTATGTTGGTTTGGTTTTGGTTGTTTATCTCTTGCGTGGTCTTATTTATGAGTTGGCTGCCTACTATTCCAACTATTTCATGACCAATGCCGTGCAAGCGACGGTTCAAGATATGCGAAATGAGATGACCGAGAAAATCAATCGTACCTCAGTGTCATACTTTGATAAGCACCAGTTTGGGGATCTCTTAGGCCGCTTTACCAGTGACGTCGAGACAGTATCAAATGCCTTGCAGCAGTCATTCTTGCAGGTTGTTAATGCCGTCTTTACTCTAGCCTTGGTTATTGGAACAGTGCTTTACCTTAATCTTCAATTGGGAGCTATAGTTGTCATCACTATTCCGATTACTTTCTTTGGTGCCCGCTACATCATGAGTAAGTCTCAGCCCTACTTTAAACAACAAGCTGATGCTCTAGGTACTCTTAATGGTTTTGTTCAGGAAAATCTGACTGGCTTCAATGTACTTAAGCTTTTTGGGCGTGAGGATAGATCCTTGGATGATTTAAAAAAAATCACGGAAGATCTTCAGAAGGTGGGCTTTAAGGCCAATTTCATTTCAGGACTTATGATGCCGGTTCTTAACGGTTTATCTGACTTGACCTATCTCATTGTTGCTGTTCTAGGTGGTTTGCAAGTCTTGGCTGGTCACTTGACGATTGGTAATATGCAGGCCTTTGTTCAGTATGTTTGGCAGATTAACCAACCCATTCAGAACTTGACTCAGTTGGCTGGACAATTGCAGAGTGCTAAATCTTCCTTGGACCGTATTTTCCAACTCATGGATGAACCAGACGAGGCTAATGATGCTACTGAGGTGCTTGAAGGAGATTTGACTGGGCAAGTTAGCTTTAAGCATGTGGATTTCCAGTATGTGGCTGATAAACCTTTGATTCGTGACTTTAATCTTGAGGTTAATCCTGGAGAAATGGTGGCCATTGTCGGTCCTACCGGTGCCGGAAAATCAACCATTATCAACCTCCTCATGCGTTTCTATGATGTGACTGCTGGTTCTATTTCGGTTGACGGTCACGATATCCGTAACCTGTCACGTCAGGATTATCGTAAACAGTTTGGTATGGTGCTTCAGGATGCTTGGCTTTTTGAAGGAACTATCAAGGAAAATCTTCGCTTTGGTAATCTTGAGGCGACTGACGAGGAGATTGTTGAAGCCGCTAAGGCAGCCAATGTGGACCACTTTATCCGTACACTACCTGGTGGTTACAACATGGAAATGAACCAGGAATCAAGTAATATCTCACTAGGACAAAAGCAACTTTTGACCATTGCGCGTGCGCTTTTGGCTGATCCTAAAATCTTGATTTTGGACGAAGCAACCTCATCGGTTGATACCCGTCTGGAACTCTTGATTCAAAAAGCCATGAAGACCCTCATGCAAGGTCGAACAAGCTTTGTCATTGCCCACCGTCTGTCAACTATCCAAGAGGCAGACAAGATTTTGGTTCTTAAAGATGGTCAAATCATCGAACAAGGGAACCATGAATCCCTCCTTGCAGATAAAGGTTTCTATTATGACTTGTATAATAGTCAGTTTGCGGAGAAATAAACAAAAAATCCATCAGTTCACAACTGGTGGATTTTTTCTGAATGTGGAGATTAATAAAAAAGACTTCTCCTTATGGGGAAAAGTCTCAAAATCAATATTATTTCTCAGCACGTCGTGTGACGAACATGGCATCTCCGAAACTGAAGAAGCGGTAGCGTTCTTGGACGGCGTGTTTATAGGCATCAAGAACGAATTCACGGCCAGCAAAGGCTGAAACCAACATCACCAAGGTTGATTTTGGAAGGTGGAAGTTGGTTGAGAAGGCATCTACGACTGTGAATTGATAACCTGGTTTGATAAAGATATTGGTCCATCCTGAGTCGGCTTGGAGTTGACCATCGTATTTATTGCCGATTGTTTCCAGTGTTCGGATAGAGGTTGTTCCTACTGCAATGATGCGTCCTCCAGCGGCTTTGACACTATTGAGTGTATCGGCAGCGTCTTGGCTGAGGGTGTAAAATTCTGAGTGCATCTCATGTTCGTCGACATTATCGACAGAAACAGGTCGGAAGGTTCCCAGTCCAACGTGAAGGGTGAGGTAGACCAATTTTACGCCTTTAGCTTCAATCTTTTGAAGTAACTCAGGAGTGAAATGGAGTCCAGCTGTTGGAGCAGCGGCAGAGCCATTTTCCTTGGCATAGACTGTTTGGTAACGGTCGCGGTCTTCCAATTTTTCATGGATATAAGGTGGTAATGGCATCTCACCCAAGCTTTCCAAAACCTCAAGGAAGATACCGTCGTAGTTAAATTCTACGATTCGTCCACCGTGATCTAGTTCCTCAGTAACAGTGGCAGTCAAACGGCCATCACCAAAACTGACTTTAGCACCTACTTTAAGGCGTTTGGCTGGTTTGGCTAAAACTTCCCATTGATCCCCTTGGGTATTTTTCAAAAGGAGAAATTCCACACGGCCGTGGGTATCAGGCTTTTCACCATAGAGGCGGGCAGGAAGCACGCGCGTATTGTTCATGACCAAGGCATCGCCAGGGTTAAGCTGGTCAATGATGTGGTCGAAGTGGGTATCAGTCATTTCCTTGGTTACAGGATCAATGACCAAGAGTTTAGAGGCATCACGTTGTTCCAATGGGGTTTGGGCAATCAGTTCCTCTGGTAGTTCAAAATCAAAATCGTTTGTATTCATTTGTTTCCTCGTTTAAAAATTTTCAGCCTTTTTATTATATCACGATATAGGATGACAGTCATTAAAGGAGTTGAGTGAAAGCGCTTGACAAAAGTGTTAAAAAAAGAGATAATAAAGAAAATGGTATATACCAATATCGAGGTGAATAGAATGAAAAAGATTTTAGTTAAGAATCAAGTTGAGGGAGGCCAAGTTGCCTTTGATCTTCTTAAAGAGAGCCTTGTAGCAGGTGCTCAAACATTGGGCTTGGCGACAGGTAGTTCCCCTATCGCCCTTTACCAAGAGATGGTTGAAAGTGACGTGGATTTTTCGAAACTTTACAGCGTCAATTTGGATGAGTACGTCGGACTAGCACCAGACCATGAGCAGAGCTATCATGCCTTTATGAAGGCTCAACTCTTTGATGCCAAGCCATTTAAGGAGAGCTTCTTGCCTGACGGTATGGCTGAGGATTTGGAGCAGGCGGCTAAGGATTACGATGACGTCTTGGCACAACATGCCATTGACCTGCAAATCCTAGGCATCGGAAGTAATGGGCACATTGGTTTTAATGAGCCAGGTACGCCTTTTGATAGTCAAACTCATGTGGTCGACTTGACTGACAGCACCATTGAAGCCAATAGCCGTTTCTTTGCTAGTCGTAATCAAGTTCCTACTAAGGCTATTTCAATGGGAATTGCTTCCATTATGGCTGCTAAGAAGATTATCTTGTTTGCCTATGGTGACAAGAAGGCAGATGCCATTTTCAAGATGGTCAAGGGTCCGGTGACAGAGGAAGTACCAGCTAGTGTCTTGCAAAATCATCCAGATGTGACTCTTATCTTGGATGAGGCAGCTGCTGCGAAATTGTAAGATAATACATAAGTCAAAAAGATGCGAGTATAGAAAAAAACAGGTTGAGCTAATGCTACTCAACCTGTTTATTAATGAATAAATATAATATAGATTTTGACCTCAAATATTTACGTTACCTAATTATTACTCATTTTTCATCAATTACCTAAAGTTCTTTAGTCGGAATAGTCCCTATTTTTATTGGTAATAAAATCTCTATTTGATATTGTCCATCTTTTATAAAGCGTTTGATATTACCTTGATATTCTTTAACAAGAGCATCGATATTTCGCAAGCCCCAGCCATCTTTTTGACGAGACTTACGAGTAGATTTTTCTTTCTCATCAAAATTATTTCTAATATTGATAAAAAGATTTTGTTGAAAGTATCGGATATTAATTGATAAGCTTCTTTCTTTATTTGGTAGTCTGAGACAAGCTGCAATACTATTGTCTAGGCAGTTTCCTAATATAACAGCTAAAATATCTGGCTGAATAGATAATTCTTGTGGTACAAAGCAATCAATTTCCATTTTTATCTCATCTTTTAAATGATGTAGTTTTTGATTTAGTAAGAAATTAATAGTTTGATTTTTAGAGTAGAAAGTTTGTTTACCTACTATACTATCTGTTAATGAATAAAGATAATCTTTTGCCTCTTCAGGATTTTTCTCTAAAAGCGATAAAAGAGTCAAATGTTTATTTTTTAAGTCATGCCGAAGGCTTTGGAGACGTTGATACTCTTCTTGAGATTGTTGTATTTCTCGAACTTGAAACTGTAGCTGTTCTTTTTCCAATTGATTTTGGTAATATTGCTGCTGTTGACGAGCAAGGTACAGATTAAAATAAAGAGAGGAAAGAGTCAATACAATGAGAGATGAGAGAGAAATGATTGAAAGGTAATCTGCTCCAAATACCCCTCCTTGAATAGCAGATATTGTAAAAGCAAAGAAAATAGATAAAAGAGGCACGATAAACTGATAAAGCCAGTTCCCCTTAGAAGTAGCAATACGAAGCCTTTGATGGGACAGAAGAAGCTTTCGTAAAATAAGAGTTATTCCTGTAGACAAAAAGAAACTTATTCCGAGATACAAACTAATAGCTTCTAAATTTTTTGATAGTTCCCCTAAAGGTAAAATTAGTTGGATTCCTTGGTTTAGGACAGCCCCTGCTAACAAACTTAGGCTAGTTTGTAAAAGAATCCAAAAGGAAGACTGGCGAATAGGATAATCAAAATTGAGGCCGATTAGATAGTATTCTAAAATGTTTAGAAGGAGATTACTGACCAAAAAAACACGACTCTCAGAGAATAGGAACACGAGTTCCCCATGAAAAATCAATATGAAAAAAAGGGCTATTAAAGGCTTCTTTTTCATATTGATTTTAGAGAATGGTCTATAAAATAAAATACTTGCTAGAAATAAATCGTACAAGATACTGATTATTCGTAATCCTACTAACATTAAAAATGCCTTTCACTTAGATATCTGTAATACTTTTCTTTAAAAGAAAACTGAAACTTTCTACTAATTGGGAGTAGGTGTTCTTCAGCCCCATTTAGTAAAATAGTAACTGTTTTTGAATCAAAGTCTTTGATGTATTTGGGGTTTAAAATATAGGAAGCATGAATTTGAATAAAATAATTAGGGAGTTTTTCCAAAATCTCTTTTGTTTTTAGTAGAGACTTGTAGGTACCTGTTTTTGTGTATATAAATACTGAACGTTTATCTTTTTCAAAAAATACAATATCGCTCGAAGGGACAGAATAATTGTGTTTACCAAATGAGAAGGTAAAAAGTGCTTGGCCTATATCCAAAAAACGCAAAATACGATCCAATACTTTCGTTAACTTTTGAGATTCTATCGGTTTTACGATATAGTCAAAAGTCTGAACTTCGAAGACTTGCTCCATATAATCACGATAACTTGTCACAAAAATAATAGGAATGAAAGGATTAAATTTTCTAATCTTCTGTGCTACGTCAATTCCATTGATTCCTGGCATATTAATATCCAAAAAGACACAGTGGATGTCTGGCGTCAGCTGATTTAACAGTTTTTGTGGATTTGTATAAAGTTTTGTTTCTAGAGGAAATTTATCATAAGAAAGTAAATAATGTTCTAATTGGCTAGCATCTCTATCAGAGTCATCACAAATAGCAACTTTTAACATTGAAAACCTCCTCACTCATTTCTGTATGTTAATTATAACGTTAAAATGGTCAATTATGACATAATCATAAGACTCTCTTAAGGTTATTATACAATAACCCTATCAAAAATGAAGTATGCTGGGAAATCTTTTCTCAATACGGAGAAATAAAACTATGACCTTTGAGACGCTCACCATTGAAAATCTAACAAAATCATTTGATAAACAACATTTTGCTAATAACCATATCTTCTTAGAGATAGAAGCTGCAAAAATCACAGCTTTTTTAGGACATAATGGTGCTGGTAAATCAACCCTTTTAAAGCAAATGATTGGCTTTATTAAGCCTGATAAGGGAGATGTTCACTACGGAGATATTTCTTTTATACATAACCGTAAACAAGCTCGAACAATGATGAGTTATATGTCACAACAGTATGCACCACTTGACAAGTTAACTGTTGAGCAAAATTTAGAGATGATTGGAAGAATGAGAGGGTTAAGCACCTCAGAACTCCAAAAAGAAATTGATTACCTTCTAGCAGATCTAGAAATAGTAGAATACCGTGATAAACAAGGGAAGAATCTTTCAGGAGGTCTAAAACGGCTTACATCTTTTGCGATGGCATTAATTGGCTCTGCTGATATCATGCTTCTTGACGAACCAACCAACGATGTTGATCCTGTACGTCGTGAGAAACAGTGGCAATTATTACAAAAGCTGGCTTATAAAGGACACACTATTATCATTGTTACCCACAATCTACTAGAGGTCGAAAAATATGCGGATAATTTTGCTCTTTTTAACCATGGTAAATTATTAAAATCTGGTCCAGTGCACCAAATGTCTTATAAAAATCATTATCAAATTTCTTTCAATTTTGTTAGTAAAGAATTTGTAAGTCTATTCGAAAATTTTACGATAGTCAATGGTTGTGTTTGTCAGATGGAAATTGAGGAAAGTGAATTAACCCGAATACTCATTCAAGTCAAGGAAGGTCTAGAAAAAGGGATTATTTCAAACCTTTCGGTTAAGATGAAAACATTATCTATTTCCGATCTCTATAAAGAGGAGCTTGTTAACTGATATGACTCAATTTTTTTACTTACTTCGTTGGAACTTTCTTCGACAAAAAAATCTATTCATTCTATTCACACTAGCTCAAGTGCTTTTGTCCGTTTCACTTCTTTTTGGGTATCCGTTGGTAATTGGTAAGATGGATACAACAACTGCTTACTATCTTGCCTCTGGATCAGTTTTAATGGGAGTTATTTCTATTGGCTGTACGATTTCATCTCCTGTTATAGCCAATGCCAAGTCAGAAGGTCATGTGGACTATATTCGAGCTTTACCTATTCCTAGGATTCTAATTTCTTTAGCTGACCTGTGTATATGGTTAATTGCTATTTTACCAGGTGTATTCTTCTCTTTTTTATTAGGCTGTCTTCGCTTTTCTGTACAATTAAATTTGTCAATTTTGTCTGTTTTTGTGATGTTGCTTATTTGCCTAACAATGATTAGTCTAGGATTTTCAATTGCTTATATATTTTCCCAAAATATTGTCACGCTAATGTCTCAGCTTATTTTAATGATTGGTCTTATGTTTTCACCTATCATGTATCCGGCAAGTCGTCTTCCAGATTGGCTAGATCAACTTTATTATCTACTTCCATTTGTCCCTTCTGCGAATCTTCTTAGAGCTAGCTTTTATAGACATGGAACTGTTTCGCTTGTAGATATAGGAGTTCTTATTTTTTGGATTTTTCTTACACAGTTGCTTATCTTAGGAACACTACAAAAAGAATTGTAATGCTATCTTTTGAAAAACAATCTTACGAAACTCAGGTTGAGGCATTTGGTGCTCAGCCTTTTTCTTTTGTGAAAAGTCACTTCCAAGCAAATCAATTGCCTAGCCCTCTTTGATAGCGCTATAATAGTTAAGTTGACTTTGACTATCAAACAACAGATATAGATATTTCATAAAGAAAGAGGATATACAATGGCAAAACCTATTCGAGTATTGCTTTATTATAAATACCTTCCCATCGAAAACGCTGAGCAATTTGCGGCTGACCACTTGGCTTTCTGTAAGTCAATCGGTCTGAAAGGACGCATCTTGGTCGCTGACGAGGGAATTAATGGAACGGTTTCTGGGGACTACGAAACCACTCAAAAATACATGGACTACGTTCACAGCCTTCCAGGGATGGAGGACCTCTGGTTCAAGATTGATGAGGAAGAGGAGCAAGCTTTCAAGAAGATGTTTGTTCGCTACAAGAAGGAAATCGTTCACCTTGGTTTAGAGGATGATAACTTTGACAGCGACATCAATCCGCTTGAAACAACGGGTGCTTACTTGTCACCAAAAGAGTTTAAAGACGCCCTTCTAGATGAGGACACAGTTGTCCTTGACACACGTAATGACTATGAGTATGACCTTGGTCACTTCCGTGGAGCCATTCGTCCAGACATTCGCAACTTCCGTGAATTGCCACAATGGGTCCGTGACCATAAAGAAGAGTTCATGGACAAGCGCGTGGTTGTGTACTGTACTGGTGGTGTACGCTGTGAGAAATTTTCAGGTTGGATGGTCCGTGAAGGCTACAAAGATGTTGGTCAATTGCACGGTGGTATCGCGACTTACGGAAAAGATCCAGAGGTTCAAGGGGAGCTTTGGGATGGTAAGATGTATGTCTTTGACGAGCGTATTGCCGTTGACATCAACCATGTAGATCCTGTCGTTGTCGGTAAGGATTGGTTCGATGGGACGCCTTGCGAACGCTATGTCAACTGCGGTAACCCATTCTGTAACCGTCGTATGCTTGCTTCAGAGGAAAATGAAGACAAGTACCTTCGTGGCTGCTCACATGAATGCCGTGTTCACCCACGCAACCGTTATGTCTCTGAAAATGGTTTGAACCAAGAAGAAGTTGTCGAACGTCTTGCGGCAATTGGTGAAAGCTTGGATGTAACACCTGCTTAAGTTTAAATAGTGAAGAAGCTGAGAGAGTTCTCGGCTCTTTTTTTGCAATTTATTTCTAAAATAATGACATATATATATTGCAAATGGAAATATATAGTGTATAATTAAGATGAAAACAGATGGTGAACCTAGTCAATTTCGACGATAATATCAGATATGATGAAAAAGGAGGGGGCATGTGGCAAAGAATTTACGCTTAAAAGCAGCTCGAGCAGAGCATGATATGACCCAGGGTGACTTGGCAGAAGCGGTAGGTGCAACAAGACAAACCATAGGGTTGATTGAAGCTGGAAAGTACAATCCCAGCCTAGGTTTATGCATTGCCATTTGCAAAACACTGGACAGGACCTTGGATCAACTGTTTTGGGAGATTTAGGAAGGAAGTAAAGATGATGAAATTTAAGCTTGTTAATAATAAAGTTACAGATGAACGCGAAAAAGCTCTAAATAATAAAGTTGGTGCCGAATGTTTTTACATAATGATTGCAGGGACACTTGCATGCTTGGTCTATAGCTCCTTCTTTAACAAGGGGGTCATCACCTCTAATTACTTGGCCTTTCCAATGTTGATAGCATGGATTTGGTCTATTTATAGATCTGAACGACTTAGTGTTAACACATTTGGGGGTTCTGGAATGACAGTCTTAGGTTGTTTACTGGTGACTGGGCTTATCACCCTTATGATAATGTCAGCTAACTATCGGTTCAACCACAATGTCTATCATAATAATCCCCTGGATCCTAGATATCTCATGACTTGGCCAGTTACTTATATTTTGTATATTCCCTTTGTCTTTTTTATGAATTGGGCTCTCACAGCACTTGGAAGATATGAGAAAAGACGTCTTGAAAAACAGCTGGACGATTTGGAGAATGAAGAATAAATAGTGATAGAATCAGACCGTTCTTTTTGGTCTGATTTTTTATTGGGATGACATAAGACTCTCTTTTTCAAGCTTCTTATTTGTAATCATTCTAAATAACTGCTATAATACTTTTTAGAATCATTCTAAATAAGGAGTAAGAGAATTGGAAGATAAGAATTTTGCAGAACGTTTAAATATTTTGAGAGCTGGTGTTTTGGGTGCCAATGATGGTATTATTTCCATTGCGGGAGTGGTTATCGGTGTGGCCAGTGCGACATCTAACATTTGGTTCATCTTAATTTCTGCCTTGTCAGCGATTTTTGCCGGTGCCTTTTCGATGGCAGGTGGCGAATATGTCAGTGTGTCAACGCAAAAAGATACTGAGGAAGCTGCTATCGCTAAGGAACAAGCCCTCTTGGACCGCTCTCCTGAGGCGGCTAGAGAGAGTTTGTATCAAACCTTCCTCAGTCAGGGGGATTGTGAAACGGCAGCTGAAGTTAAGGTTAATCAAGCCTTCAATAAGAATCCGATTAAGGTCTTAGTTGAGGAAAAATATGGGGTGGATTTAGATGAAATTACGAATCCATGGCATGCTGCTGTATCTAGTTTCCTGGCTTTTTCAGTTGGTTCCTTGCCACCAGCACTAGCTATCATGCTGTTCCCAGAGCCTTACCGTATTCCTGTAACAGTGGTCGTGGTTGCCCTTACCTTGCTCTTGACTGGTTATATCAGTGCCAAGCTCGGAAAAGCACCTGTTAAACAAGCGATGTTGCGTAACTTGACAGTAGGACTCTTGACCATGCTTGTGACCTTCTTGGTCGGGCATATCTTCCACGTAAATGTGTAAGTCTTAATAATGTGATAAGTCTATCTTTTAAGGTAGACTTTTTGTTTTATCCAGAGTTCTTTTGATACCTTTCTTATGTCCTCCTTTTTTAGTCTGCTAGACCAGGCTTATCCGTGGTACAATAAGGTTATGCGTTTAGACAAATTATTAGGACAGGCGGGCTATGGTTCCCGCAATCAGGTCAAGAAGCTCATTCGTAGCCGTCAAGTTTATGTAGATGGTATCTTGGCGGATCGAGATAATCTAAATGTGGATGCTAGTCTTCAAACCATCACGGTTTCTGGTAAGGAACTGGAGCATACGCCAGAAGTTTACTATCTCATGAATAAACCAGCAGGTGTAGTGTCAGCTCGAAAGGACAAGAAGCACCAAACAGTCATTGATTTGATTAAGCTTGAAGATCAGCGAGACGGTCTCTATCCTGTGGGCCGATTGGATAGAGATACGGAGGGTTTGGTGCTGATTACCAACAATGGGCCTCTGGGCTTTGCCATGCTTCACCCCCGCTATCATGTAGCTAAGACTTATTATGTTGAGGTCAATGATGTTCTTGGGCCTGATGCACCTGCATTTTTTGAGTCGGGTGTTGTCTTTGAGGATGGTACTATTTGTAAATCAGCTCAGCTAGAAATTCTAAGTTCTGCGAGTGACAAGAGTAGTGCTCACATTACGATTTCGGAAGGTAAATTTCATCAAGTGAAAAAGATGTTCTTGGCTTATGGAGTCAAGGTGACCTATCTTAAGCGGATTTCTTTTGGAGCATTTAAGCTTGATGAAGGGATAGCAGTAGGTTCCTACAGAGCCTTAACGGAAGCGGAAAAAGTGATTTTGTGTACTTATTTGGGCTAGTCATTTCTTCTTATTAAGGTATGATAGGAACTTTCAATCTCCTGATAGGTCCATCCTATCACTAGGCTTAATACTGTAAGGCCCATAATGACGGACTTTTCTAGGGGTATAAGTAAAACTTATGACATTCTATAAGTTTTTTTAATTTTTCAAGCCTTGTTTCTGGTGGTATGATGGTATCAATTCGATTGAGAACTTAAGTAAGTCAGGGCAATGAGCAGGTCTAATCAGAGAGGGAGGTTCATTATGACAGAAGCATTTTATGATCATTTAGCAAAGACGCGTCATCAGATTCACCAACATCCAGAGGTTTCTGAGGAGGAGCATGAGACGACAGTCTTTTTGAAAGGTTATTTGAAAAATCTAGGTATTGAGCCTTTAAATTATCCCTTGAAGACGGGACTCATCGCTGAGATTGGGTCAGGTTATCCGATTATTGCTTTACGTGCTGATATTGATGCCCTACCGATTAAGGAAAAGACAGGACTTCCTTATGCCAGCGATAATGGGGCTATGCATGCTTGTGGTCATGACTTTCACCAAACCTCTCTACTTGGAGCCGCTCAGCTTTTAAAAGAAAGAGAAGCAGAGCTTAAGGGGACCGTTCGATTGATTTTCCAACCAGCCGAGGAAAATTTCCAAGGGGCCTATCAGGTCATTGAAGCGGGTGGCCTTGACGGTGTGTCAGCTATCATCGGTTATCACAATAATCCTCACTTGAAACCTGGTCAGATTGGTCTTCGTTCAGGTGCTATCATGGCTGGTGTGGAGCAGTTTAGGGTTGATGTTAAGGGTGTTTCTTCCCATGCAGCCCGCCCTGATTTGGGTGTGGATACGGTCTTGGTCACTACGACTATCATCAACAATTTACAGCAGATTGTAGCTCGTACGGTATCGCCCTTTGAATCAGCAGTATTGTCAGTTACTCATATCGAAGTTGGAAATACTTGGAATGTTCTTCCAGCAGCAGGCTTTTTCGAAGGAACGATTCGTACCTTTGAGCCTAAGGTTCGTGAAGATGTCATTGCTCGTTTTGAAAAGGTCGTTCAGGCGACAGCAGACCAGTTCGGTGCTCAAGTTGACATTACTTGGGGCAATTCACCTTACGTGACCTACAATGACCAGACGCTTACACCTCTCATCTTTGAAAATTCTAAGGCCTTCGCAGAAGTGATTGAAACCTTGCCATCAACAGGGGGCGAAGACTTTGCGGCTTATCAAAAGGAAATACCAGGAGTCTTTGCCTTTATTGGCTCAAATGGTGAAGATAATGCACCAGACTGGCACCATGATGATTTCCTTGTGAAAGATGAGGCCTTGCCAGTAGCTGTTAATTACTATGTGGAAAACGCCCTCTTCCTACTTGACTATTTTAAGGAGCAATAAAAATAACCATTCCCTTAATCGGTATTACTAGTAATGAAAAACCTGTCGAAGAAGGAAGCCCCATTTATAGGTGTTCAGTGGCATCCCGAGTTCCTCTTGGGGCATAAGCAATTGAAAGACCAAGGACTCTTTGATTATTTTGTTAAGAGTTTTAAATAAGGTTTTAGGACTTTACATTGGTCCCACTTTTGAAATTGAAAAGGAGGACGTTCCTAAGGAGAAATATTCTTTTGATCATTTAGTTTACACTTAAGAACCCAGCCGCTTGGTTGGGTTCTTTTGTCATATTTTAGAAGCAAAATTTCAGGACTTAAAAAGGGGTGAGAATTTTTCACTTGCTATTTTTGAGCTTTTTAGATAAAATGAAAGCGTTATCATTTCAAAAATAGATAGGAAGTGGTTAAGTCATCTTTATGATGTTTTACCTTATAACTTCCGAATAAGGAGAAACGTATGTTAATTGGTATTCCAAAAGAAATCAAAAATAACGAGAACCGTGTGGCTCTAACGCCTGCTGGGGTGCAAAGTCTTGTAGCTAAAGGTCATGAAGTCCTTATTGAAACCAATGCAGGTCTTGGCTCTGGTTTTACTGATGCAGACTACGAAAAACAAGGTGCCAAAATTGTTGCAACTGCTGCTGAAGCATGGGCAGCTGAGCTCGTAGTTAAGGTTAAGGAGCCTCTTGCTGCAGAATATGGTTTCCTTCGTGAGGATCTCTTACTCTTTACCTACTTGCACATGGCAGCAGCTCCAGAATTGGCAGATGCTATGGTCAATGCTAAGACAACAGGTGTGGCTTACGAAACAGTACGTAGCCAAGAAGGTCACCTACCACTTTTGGTTCCAATGAGTGAAGTTGCAGGACGTATGGCTGTTCAAATCGGTGCGCATTTCTTGACTAAACAAGAGGGTGGCTCTGGTGTTCTCCTAGGTGGTGTGCCTGGTGTTCCTAAAGGTAAAGTAACGATTATCGGGGGTGGTGTCGTAGGGACACACGCAGCCCGTATCGCTCTTGGACTTGGAGCTCAGGTGACTATCCTTGATATCAGTGCTAAACGTTTGTCTGTCCTTGAAGAGGTCTTTGGTAGTCAAATTCAAACGCTCATGTCAAATCCGTTCAACATTGAGGCAAGTGTTCGTGATGCTGACGTGGTTATCGGTGCAGTTCTTATCCCAGGGGCAAAAGCACCAAAACTGGTTACTGACCATATGGTTAAACAAATGCGTCCAGGTTCAGTTATTGTGGACGTTGCTGTCGACCAAGGTGGGGTTGTTGAAACTGCGGATCGCGTGACTACTCACGATGAGCCTGTTTATGAAACACATGGTGTTCTTCACTATGCCGTTGCCAATATCCCAGGAGCTGTGGCACGTACATCAACTATTGCCCTTACCAACGTCACTTTGCCTTATATCGAAGCCCTTGCAGGAAAAGGATTCAGAAAAGCCATTAACGACGACGAAGGTCTTCGTCAAGGGGTTACAACCTACCAAGGTCATATTACTAGCAAACCGGTTGCAAAGGGCTTAGACAGAGAGTATACATCAATTGATGAATTGGCATAAATAGATTATTTAGCATAAACAAAGAGGAGTCGCACCATGATTTGGTTGGCTCTTTTTTTGTGGTCTGAGACAAGAAGTGAATCATTTTTTTGCTAGTTGAGGGGTGAGTACTTGCAAAGGATGGATTTTTTCTAATTTTGGTCTTATTTTATGCTATAATGAGTAGAAATATTAAGGGGAGTAATGAGTATCTATAATGCTTGCCATTAGGAGGTTTTATCGTGGCCAACCATATTCGCGTTTTCACAGCAATTGTTTTCTCTCAGCTTGTCGTTCTTTATTTTGGTTTTCGTATGGATGTCTCTTTGACTGAACTGCTAACTACAGTAGTTGTGGCATCCCTGGTTGAGATTATTTATCATGTGAGGCTTGTTCGTAAGATAGGAGCCAATATTTCTTTTGAAACTTTTTGGAAAAATTGTGACCAACTTTTTAGAAAAAATGCTGTGCTATTGGCTATTTTAGTTTGTGACCTACTTATTTTTAAAGGTGGGGATTTCATGGCCTTCACTCTTTGGCAAGTTACCTTTGTTGTTTTGGTAAGTATTATCATCATGGCATCAAATAATGCCCCGGACGCATGATACTACTTAAATCTTACAATAGAAAGTGTGTAGATAATGTTTACCATTCAAAGAAATCATTTGTCGGACCCAGGTGTAGATTATGTCACTTTTGGTAAGGGAGACAAAACTCTTATTATCATTACGGGATTAAGTTTGCAACGATTAGGTGATATGTCCAACCTGACTATTTACTCACTATTTTATCGATACGCTAAGGAGTACAAGGTCTATATTTTTGATAGAAAGGACCATATCGAAGAAGGCATTTCAATTGAAAATATGGCTGATGACCTCTACCATTCTTTACAAGAATTGCATATTGCTAATGCCTCTATCATAGGTATATCACAAGGTGGTATGATTGCTCAGCTGTTTGCTATCAAGTATCCTCAAAAGGTGACTAGTCTGGTGTTAGCTCTGACATTCTCTCGAAATAATGCTATTAGTAGAGAAACCATCAGAGGATGGATAGAGATGGCAGAAAATGGTGATATGGACCAGCTAAATATGGATTCCGTGAGTAAATCATTTTCGTCACCTGTTTTAAAGAAATTATATGTGATTAACAGATTATTTTTGAAGTCTGTAAGCAAGGAAAAACGCCATCGATTTGTTGGTTTAGCCAAGTCAATTCTAGCCTTTGATTGCTATAGTTCGCTTGATAAAATCACTTGTCCGACCCTTGTTCTGGGAGCCAAAAACGATTTGGTTCTGGGAGTGGATGGTGCAAGGGAACTTGCAAATAGCATTCCAAATGCTTCCTATCACGAATTTGACAAACTAGGACACGCGACCTTTATTGAAAGTAAGCAATTTAATAAAATGATATTAGAATTTCTGCGAGAAAACACTTAGGTAGTGGACTTATGAAAATCTATTAAAATAGAATGAGAAAGGGGTTACAGTGGAGCTTGTAGCCTCTTTTTATTTCCAGTTCAAATATGTGCAGTCTGAAAAATTAAATGATAGAATGGCGATAGATAGGAGGATACAGAAATGTTAAACTATGATTTGATTGTTATCGGTTTCGGTAAAGCCGGTAAAACTCTGGCTGCTAAGATGAATGCAGCTGGTAAGAAAGTTGCTGTCATCGAGCGCAGTAAAGCGATGTATGGTGGTACTTGCATTAATATTGCTTGTATCCCAACTAAGACTATGATTGTTGCGGCTGAGAAGGGCTGGTCATTTGACGATACCATGAAAGAACGTGGTGCAGTGACTGGTCGTCTTAATGCTAAGAATTATAAAATGTTGGCAGACAATGGCGTTGATGTCATTGATGCAGAGGCACATTTTGTGTCAAATAAGGTTATTGAAGTAGTGGCTGGTGATGATCGCCAAGAGCTAACAGCTGAGACTATTGTCATCAACACAGGTGCCGTGTCTAATGTCTTGCCTATTCCTGGCTTGACAACAACTAAGCATGTCTACGATTCAACTGGTATTCAAACCCTTGAAGCCTTACCAAAACGTTTGGGTGTCCTAGGTGGTGGTAATATCGGCCTTGAATTTGCTGGCCTTTATAACCGTTTGGGAAGCCAAGTGACTGTCTTGGATGCAGCGACTAGCTTCTTGCCACGTGTGGAGCCATCTATTGCTAAGTTGGCCAAGGAATACATGGAAGAGGACGGCATTGTCTTTGAGCAAGGTGTTAAAACTTCCGAAGTGAAAAATGACGGTGATGAAGTTGTCGTTGTTACTGACAAAGGTGAGTTCCGTTTTGATGCACTCCTCTATGCGACAGGACGCAAGCCTAATATCGAACCTCTTCACTTGGAAAATACTGATATTGCCTTGACTGAACGTGGTGGTATCCAGGTCAATAAACATTTGGAAACAAGTGTTCCTGGTGTCTTTGCAGTTGGTGATGTTAATGGTGGTCTTCAATTTACCTATATCTCACTAGACGATTTCCGTATTGTCTTTAATTACCTAACTGGTGATGGTAGCTATAACCTTGAAACACGTGGAGCTGTTCCAACTGCTATGTTTCTCAACCCACCTTTGGCACAGGTTGGTCTTACTGAAGATCAAGCCAGAGCAGCAGGTGGACCGGTTGCAGTCAAGGAACTTCCAGTTGCTGGCATGCCGCGTGGCCATGTTAACGGTGATTTGCGTGGTGCCTTCAAAGCTGTGGTAAATCCTGAAACTAAGGAAATCTTGGGTGTGACCCTCTTTGGTCAAGAATCTCATGAAATTATCAATCTAATTACCCTAGCTATGAATCATCACATTCCATACACAGATTTAGCTAAACAAATTTTCACTCACCCAACTATGGCTGAGAACCTAAACGATTTGTTTGCGATTTAAAATGAAAAGAGCCGAGAGGCTCTTTTTTTATGTAGAAGAAAAATTTTTCTAAGACTTTCCTTAGGTGAGTACGGTCGTCAGCGACCTTCTTCGAAGTTCCATGACTAATTTTTGAGCCTAAGGTCTCAAAAATTCCGAGTTCCTGAAACTTAATAGTTCCAGGAACTTTTCTCACAGCGGAAAGTCTTGAAGAAAGTAGATCTCAAATAATAGTTTAATCTATTTGATAAATTCTATAGAAATGTTGGGCCATATTGTATTCCAATTTTTCTTCTTTACTCTCTCGTTATAGACCGTTTGTCGTTCTTTATCTGAAAAGTAATGCGGTGTGGGTGATACTCTGAAGTTAATCAAATCGTCTGTTCCAAAAGGAATAAATACCTCTAGTTCCTGATTGTCATTTAGTCTAGCAGCTATAGCAGTACATTTTTCGGGAAATTTTGAAACAGCATCTGTAGAGCTGATATACTTTTCAGTATTAGGACTATGTATATTCATATAATACTGATTTTTTATTTCCCAATTGTATTCAGGATGTCTTCTCTTTATCTGATTCTCTATTTCAACAGTTCGTTCATATGATATATTTTTATCAAAGAAAATGACATCGATATCAGATAAATTGATATTTGAAGATGTATTTCCGGTACTTAAGTAGTCCCAAATATAATTGCGTATAGTTTCAGCACAAAGCCAACAGTCATTTAGTTGGAAAGAGTGGATAATCTTTAATAGTGCCATTAGTTCGGAGTTCTGTTTAATTAGTTTTTCGACATCAATCATTTTAAAACCTCATTGGTATTGTACTAGTTTAAGATAGAAATATCAAAATAAGATCATATCTCTAATGCAAAGCGACACTCTAGGTTAGATGTCGCTTTTTTTACGCTTTGATGATAAGATAGAAGTGACATAGGAAAATACCTTAGATTGGTGTTCTCTGTCTTCTTCAGATGCTGGATAGACCTTGAGTCACCACTAGAAACTGTATGAAAAACTTAGAAAGATACTCGTATGCCAACTGGTCTGTGAGTGTGTATAGCTTATGACTAAGAAAGTAGGAGTGGGCAAGGCCCACAGTAAGATTATTTTGATGGGGGAGCACTCGGTTGTCTATGGTCATCCTGCCCTTGCTCTCCCTCTTAAGGATATTGAGGTTATCTGTCAGATTCAGGCGGCTGAGATTCCTTTAACTCTTAAGGCTCAAGATCCCTTGACGACGGCGATTTTTTCAGCCCTTAACTATCTGAAAATCAAGAATCGGCCTATCAGTTATGATATTTCGTCTAGCGTCCCTGAAAAGCGTGGCATGGGGTCATCTGCTGCAGTGGCCATTGCGGCTATTCGTGCGGTTTTTGATTATTTTGACCAGGAGCTTAGCCAGGAGACCTTGGAAATGCTGGTCCATCAGGCAGAGACTATTGCCCATAGTAAACCTAGTGGCTTAGATGCCAAGACCTGCTTGAGTGACCAAGCCATTAGCTTTACGCGAAACATTGGTTTCAAGGAAATCGAGGTCAATTTAGGTGCCTATCTGGTCATTGCTGATACGGGCATCCATGGAAATACCCGTGAGGCCGTGGAAAAGGTTGAGGCCATTGGTTTAGATGCCTTGTCAGACCTGAACCGACTGGGCGAATTAAGTCAGCAAGCAGAAGGAGCCCTCAAAGCCAAGAATCAAATGCTTCTTGGTCAGCTCATGTCTCAAGCCCATAATCACCTTAAATCTTTAGGGGTATCTTGTGACTTGTCGGACCTTCTAGTAGCAACTGCTCTGGAGCATGGTGCACTGGGTGCTAAGATGTCAGGCGGGGGACTGGGTGGTTGCATTATTGCCCTAACAAGTACCAAGGATCAAGCCCAAACGATTGCTAAAAAACTTCAAGAAAAAGGAGCCGTAAACACGTGGATAGAAAGCCTGTAAGCGTCAAATCGTACGCAAATATTGCTATTGTCAAATACTGGGGTAAGGCGGATGCGGAGCGTATGATTCCTTCAACCAGTAGTATCTCACTGACTTTGGAGAATATGTATACGGAAACCAAGTTGTCTTTTCTGCCTGAGGATGCGACTGGAGATGTCATGTATATCGATGACGAGCTCCAAGGGGAAAAAGAAACAATCAAGGCCAGCAAGGTTTTAGATCTCTTCCGTACAAATCCTAACCAACATGTCAAGATTGAAACTTGGAACAACATGCCGACAGCTGCAGGTTTATCATCAAGTTCCTCAGGTCTTTCTGCCCTAGTTAAGGCGGCTAACGAACTCTTCCAAGTCGGAAAAACACAGTCTGAATTAGCTCAAATTGCCAAGTTTGCCTCAGGCTCATCATCACGGTCTTTCTTTGGTCCATTGGCAGCTTGGGATAAGGATAGCGGTGAGGTTTACCAAGTTGAAACAGACCTCAAATTGGGCATGATTATGCTGGTTTTGACAGATAAAAAGAAACCCGTATCAAGCCGTGATGGTATGAAGTTGTGTACCGAAACATCGACATCCTTTCCAGAGTGGATTAAACAGTCCGAGCAGGATTACGAGGATATGTTAGGCTACCTCAAGTCTAATGATTTCCAAGCGGTCGGTGAGCTCACGGAAGCCAATGCCCTTCGTATGCACCAAACCACAAGTACGGCTAACCCTCCATTTTCATATCTGACGGATGCTTCCTATCAGGCTATGGACAAGGTTAAGGCTCTCCGTGCTTCTGGTGAGCAATGTTATTTCACAATGGATGCAGGACCAAATGTTAAGGTGCTTTGTCTGGAAGAAGACCTGGATCGACTAGCAGACCACTTCCGTAAGGACTATCAGGTCATCGTTTCACGTACCAAGGAGTTGCCAGATGCCTAAGCAGTCGGTTAGTCGAGCCAGGGTAAAAACTGGTGGAAAACTCTACATTGCTGGAGAATATTCAGTCCTAACACCGGGTCAGACAGCCCTCATTCAGTTTATCCCTATCTTCATGTCAGCAGAGGTCAAGGAAGCACCAAGCACACAGCTATCTTCTGATATGTTTGACTATAGTGTTAACCGTGAGCCAGACGCAAATTATGCCCTCATTCAAGAGGCCTTGAATACTTTTGAAGCCTATTGTGGTGAGGATTTGCCCGCTCTGGACCTTTCAATTACTGGAAAGTTGGAACGAGATGGGGTTAAGTTTGGTATTGGCTCATCTGGTTCAGTTGTGGTTTTGACCATCAAGGCCTTGGCAGCGGCTCTGCAGAAAGACTTATCCAAAGACATTCTCTTTAAATTAGCTAGCTACACCCTTCTCAAGCAGGGAGATAATGGTTCTATGGGAGATTTAGCTTGTATCGTATACGAGGATCTGATTTCCTATCGTTCCTTTGACCGTGAAAAAATAGCAGAGCTTATAGACCAAATAACTCTATCAGAGCTTTTGGAAAAAGACTGGGACTATCGTATCAGTCCTGTAGTGCCAGTTCTCAAAGCTCACTTTTTGGTGGGGTGGACCAAGCAAGCTGCTATCTCAAAAGACATGGTTAAAATGGCCAAATCTCGCATATCAAGCAAGTATTTAAGTGAAACAGAAGTTGCCGTCCAAGATGCCCTCAGGGCACTGGAAACAGGAAATAAGAATTTACTTAAGAGCAGCCTTCAAACTGTCAGTGACCAGTTGGAATCACTTAGTCCAGATATTTATGTGGACAAGCTGAAAAAACTCAAAGAAGCTGAGCAAGGCCTAGATGCCATTGCTAAGTCCTCTGGAGCAGGAGGTGGAGACTGTGGTATCGCCTTTGCCTTTGACCAAGCTAGCCGAGATAGCCTAGTTGATCGCTGGCAGCAGGAAGGTATAGAGCTTTTGTATGAGGTTTAGGGGTCAGCTAAGTAGACATTATCACGCAAGAAAGTAAAGAAATAACCTATGACAAATCGTAAAGACGATCACATCCGTTATGCCCTCAAGTACCAGTCGCCCTACAATAGTTTTGACGATATGGAACTTATCCACAAGTCTCTACCGACTTATGATTTAGATCAGATTGACTTGTCCACACATTTTGCGGGACGAGATTGGGATTTTCCCTTTTATATCAATGCCATGACAGGTGGTTCTGCCAAGGGTGGGGCTGTCAATCGAAAACTAGCTGAGGTGGCCAGTCGAACAGGTATTCTCATGGTGACAGGTTCCTACAGTGCTGCTCTAAAGGGGGAAGCACCAGGATCCTTTGACTATCGCCAAGAGTTTCCAGACTTAGACCTTGCAACCAATATCGGTGTGGATAAGCCTGTGGACTTGGGGATTAAGACTGTGGGAGCAATGAATCCAGTCTTTTTACAGCTCCATGTTAATCTTATGCAGGAGCTCCTCATGCCTGAGGGAGAGCGTATTTTCCACACTTGGAAGGAAAATGTGGCGGCTTATGCACAGAAAATAGAGGTTCCTCTTGTGCTTAAGGAGGTCGGCTTTGGTATGGATATGGAAACCATTCGTTACGCCATGTCTCAGGGCATCAAAACTGTGGATATCTCAGGTCGTGGTGGAACTAGCTTTGCCTATATTGAAAATAGTCGAGGCGGCAACCGTGATTACCTAAATGACTGGGGACAAAGTACGGTTCAGACCCTCCTGCAAGCCCAAGATCTTCGTGAAGATGTGGAAATCTTAGCCTCTGGTGGCGTGCGCAATCCACTTGATATGGTTAAATGTCTGGTCTTAGGAGCAAAAGGTGTAGGCCTCTCACGAACTGTCCTTGAATTGGTGGAACGTTACCCTGTGGATAAGGTTGTGGCTATCGTTAATGGCTGGAAGGATGACCTTCGTCTCATCATGTGTGCCCTTGATTGTCGAACTGTTGATGAGCTCAAGTCTGTGGATTACATCTTACATGGTAAGCTACAAGGGACTTATATCAAGCAAAGAAAGTAGGAAAGAGCCAAGTGCTCTTTTTTAATTTTTAAAGATGGTAAAACAATTTCTCTAGGCGATGATATTATGGAGACATGATTTTAACACCGGTCAAGGATAAATAATGACATTCTTGATTTGACTTGTTTCTAGCGAGCAAAGCGAGCACTTAACGAGACTTTCCGCTGTGAGAAAAGTTCTAGAAATACAAGTATTTCTAGAACTCGGAATTTTTGAGAGTAAAACAGTTTGGGGAACTGTTTTAGCCTGAGCCTAGAAATTAAAAAGTGAAGGGGCTCAAAAATTAGTCATGGAGCTTCGAAGAAGTTCGCTGACGTCCCTACTCACTTAAGGAAAGTCTAAAAAAATCCATTTTACAAAAGAATATCTTACAAAAAAGAGCGGAAGCTCTTTTTTTATTACCCACTCAAGCAAAAAAGTAACTTTTCCCCTTGACAAGTTACCGCCTTAGGAGTATTATTTTCAGTGAAATACGGTAGGTGAGGCTACCACAAGGATACGGATGACTACCGCAAAGCAGTGGAGACACTACTCGTTGGTCAACAGTCCTGATCGCCAAGGTCAAGACTAAGCTCATTTCATCGCCTTGCGGGGCTAAAGCTTGAACGGTCCATTTTTTGACAGAATCTATTAAAAAATCAACCTCGAGTTTATAGAGTCTTACCTGTATATGGGTAGGACTCTTTTCTTTTGTCTGAGGTCCACCCACTATGTAAAAAAATGAAAGGAGAAACCTATGAGACTAATCGACGATCACCCCGAACCGCACCTAACCAGTCAATCGCTGATTAGTGTCTTAGGGACTCCATAAGTGATTGGCTCCTGATTAAATAAGGAGATTCCAATGTCAACAAATAAAGAAAGACTTATTGCTGCTCTTCAAGAGCCACTTGAAACAACCCTTACTCGCTACAAGACTCATTTGGATGGCTTGAAGGAAGACCAAGTAGAAGAAAACCGTGACCTTTATGGGGAAAATGTCATAACTAAAGGACAAGAGGATTCTATCATCAAAAAGATTTATGAATCTATCATCAATCCCTTTACTGTTATTCTCTTAGTCATTGCTCTGGTTTCCTTTATCACCAATGTCTGGCTTGCTAAACCGGGTGAAGAAGACCCAACGACTTCTATCATCATTGTCACTCTAGTTTTGATATCTGGTGGTATCCGTTTTATTCAAGAACTTCGTAGCGACAAGGCTGCCAGTAATTTGTCTCGCATGATTGTCAATACAGCAACAATACTTCGAGATGGCAGTGAGCAAGAAATCCCAATTGATGAAATTGTGGTTGGAGATGTGGTCAAACTAAGTGCGGGAGATATGATTCCGGCTGATGTGGTCTTACTAGATTCTCGTGATTTCTTTGTTCAACAGTCTGGCTTGACAGGTGAAAGCGATGCTGTGGAAAAAGCTTGTCTGGCTAAAGCAGATGGTCAAAATCTAGAGAGCCTGCTTGAGAGTGAGAGCCTCGCTTTCATGGGAACTAATGTTATCTCTGGTCGTGCAACAGCCTTGGTTTTAGTTGTTGGTGATGAAACCATGATGGGAGCAATTGAGCAGACCATCAATACTTATGACGAACCAACTTCATTTGAACGTGAGATGAATTCCATTTCTTGGCTCTTGATTCGACTCATGTTGGTTATGGTTCCTGTTGTTTTTGTGATTAACGGTTTAACAGATGGGGACTGGCTTGAAGCCGGCGTCTTTGCCCTTAGTGTGGGAGTCGGTTTGACCCCAGAAATGTTGCCGATGATTATCACAGCCAGTCTTGCCAAGGGTTCTATCATTATGGCCAAGGAAAAGGTGGTCATCAAAAAACTTAATGCTATTCAAGACCTAGGTGCTATCGACATCCTTTGTACGGATAAGACAGGAACCCTGACTCAGGATGAAATCGTTCTTGAGTACCCTCTTGATATCCATGGTGACCTTGACCTATCAGTACTTCGGAGAGCCTATCTTAATTCTTATTTCCAAACTGGCTTAAAAAATCTTATGGACCGTGCCATTATTAGCCGAACTGAAAGAGAAGCTAAGAAACATGACATCGTTCGTGACCTTGACCAGACCTTCCACAAGATTGATGAGCTACCTTTTGATTTTGAACGTCGTCGCATGAGTGTCATTGTTCAAGACACTGATGGATTTGTTAGCATGGTGACAAAAGGTGCCCTTGAAGAAATGCTCTCTGTTTCTAACTATGTGGAATACAAGGGAGACATTATCCCATTGACTGACGATGTTCGTGAGGAAGTCCTTGCGGAAGTTGCACAGTTGAATGAACAAGGTTTGCGTGTTCTCGGTGTTAGCTACAAATCACAACTTAATGAAAATGACGTCTTTAGTGTTGAAGATGAAAGTGATATGATTTTGACGGGATATCTTGCCTTCCTTGACCCACCAAAACCATCAGCAGCACCTGCTATCAAGGCTTTGGCGGAATATGGTGTGACCACAAAAATTTTGACTGGAGACAATGATAAGGTGACACAGGCTGTCTGTGAAAAAGTTGGTCTAGATGTGACGCACATTCTACTTGGAAGTGATCTTGATACCATGTCAGATCAAGATTTGGCTAAGGCTGTGGAAACGACAACAGTCTTTGCTAAGTTATCCCCAGACCAAAAGGCACGAATTATCCTAAGCCTTAAGGAAAATGGGCATAAGGTAGGCTATATGGGTGATGGTATCAACGATGCCCCATCCATGAAGGTGTCAGATGTGGGGATTTCTGTGGATACAGCTGTTGATATCGCCAAAGAAACTGCAGATGTTATCTTGCTTGATAAGGATTTAATGGTCTTGGAAAAAGGTTTGGTTGAAGGACGGAAGGTCTATGCTAATATGACCAAATATATCAAGATGACCGTTTCTTCAAATTTCGGGAATATCTTTTCTCTCCTCTTTGCCAGCATTTTCTTACCATTCCTACCAATGGCACCTGTGCATTTGATTGTCCTAAATCTTGTCTATGATATCTCTTGTATCGCCCTTCCATTTGACAATGTGGACAAGGAATTTCTTAAAGAGCCACATATCTGGGAAGCCAAATCAATCATGCGTTTCATGGCTTGGATAGGACCTATTTCGTCCGTATTTGATATTTTGACATATATCTTGCTCTATTTCATCATTGTGCCAATGATTTTGGGGCATGGCTATGTTCATGGTTCACCAGAAGCAGCAGCCTTTATCATTATTTTCCAAACAGGTTGGTTTATCGAATCTATGTGGTCTCAAACCATGGTTATCCACATGTTACGTTCACCAAAACTACCATTTATTCAAAGTCACCCAGCACTATCAGTTGTTGTGACAACCTTATTTGCTGCTTTCTTTGTGACTTCTCTTCCATACAGTCCATTGTCTAGTCTCTTAAAACTCAGCCATCTAAACGGTCTCTATTTCATTCTCTTGTTTATCATCATTACTTTGTATATGCTTAGTGTTACCTTTGTGAAGCATATCTATATTAAGAAATACAAAGAATGGTTATAGGATAACTATTCTTAGAAAAAGAGCGTCAGCTCTTTTTTCATTACCTTTCATTCTGCCAAAACCTTTTCATTTATGGTATAATAGGGCGATTATAGATAATCAGAGGCCCTAAAAAACGTCAGTTATGAGGACATCTTTTCTAAGAAATGAGAGACTATGTTTTCAAGGCCCCTTTCTTTCGTAGGCTATCCCAGTGGGAGGTGGAGGCCCTGAGATTTGGGGCTCAAGGCTAAGACCGCCTCGAAGGAAACCATCACAAAAAAATCTTAAGAAGGAAAAAGAAAATGAGTAATTACGCTATTATCCTTGCTGCGGGTAAAGGAACTCGCATGAAATCAGATCTTCCAAAAGTATTGCACAAGGTTTCAGGCATCACTATGCTTGAGCATGTTTTCCGTGCAGTTTCAGCTATCGAACCAGCTAAAAACGTTACTGTTATTGGTCACAAGGCTGAGCTTGTTCGTGAGGTTTTGGATGGTCAATCTGCCTTCACTATGCAAACTGAGCAGTTGGGGACTGGTCATGCAGTAATGATGGCTGAAGAAGAGTTGGCTGGACTTGAAGGGCAAACGCTTGTTATCGCCGGTGACACGCCTTTGATTACCGGTGAAAGCCTTAAAAACCTTATTGATTTCCATGTTAATCACAAAAATGTTGCCACTATCTTGACTGCAACTGCGGACAATCCGTTTGGTTATGGTCGTATTATCCGTAACGAAAATGGCGAAGTGACTAAGATTGTTGAGCAAAAAGATGCCAACGAATTCGAACAACAGGTTAAAGAAATCAATACAGGGACTTACGTTTTTGATAATAAACGTCTCTTCGAAGCACTTAAAAACATCAACACTAACAACGCTCAAGGGGAATACTATTTGACAGACGTCATCTCTATTTTCCGTGAGAATGGTGAAAAAGTAGGTGCCTTCACCCTTCGTGATTTCGAAGAAAGTCTTGGGGTTAATGACCGTGTTGCCCTAGCTACAGCAGAAGATGTTATGCGTCGTCGTATCAACAAAGCTCACATGGTCAACGGTGTTACTTTCCAAAATCCAAACGCTACTTATATCGACGTGGATGTGGAAATTGAGCCAGATGTTGTCATTGAAGCTAATGTGACACTTAAAGGACAAACTAAGATTGGTGCAGAGTCAGTGCTTACTAATGGTACTTATATTGTTGATTCAACTATCGGTGCCAAAACGGTTATCACTAACTCTATGATTGAGCACTCAGTGGTTGAAGAGGGCGTTACCGTTGGTCCATTTGCCCATGTTCGTCCAGATTCAACCCTCAAAAAAGATGTTCATATCGGTAACTTTGTTGAGGTTAAGGGTTCTACTATCGGTGAAAATACCAAGGCTGGTCATTTGACCTATATTGGTAATGCGGAAGTTGGTTCTGACGTTAACTTTGGTGCTGGAACCATTACCGTTAACTATGATGGCCAACACAAGTTCAAGACACAAATTGCCAATAACGTCTTTATCGGAAGCAATTCAACCTTGATTGCACCGCTTGAAATTGGGGCTAACGCTCTCACAGCGGCTGGCTCAACCATCACAGATGATGTGCCAGCTGACAGTGTAGCCATTGGACGTGGCCGCCAGGTCAATAAAGAAGGCTATGCCATTAAGAAACCTCACCACCCAAGTCAACAAAAGTAGGCTTAAGGCTATCTGAGTTTGGTTGTTTATAAAAACAGCTTAGAATGAGGTCAGAAGTAAAAGGAGTCAATTCATGGATTTTGAAGAAAAAACACTCAAACGTGAGTCAAAATTTAAGGGACATATTTTTGAAGTCGCAGTAGACGAGGTCCTCTTGCCAGACGGTAAGACAGCTGGTCGTGAACTCATCTTCCACAAGGGTGCAGTAGCTGTTTTAGCAGTTACCCCAGAAGGAAAAATCATTATCGTCAAACAATACCGTAAGGCTATTGAGGCGGTTTCTTACGAGATTCCTGCGGGTAAGCTGGAAGTCGGTGAAGCTGGCGATGAGATGGCTGCAGCGGCGCGTGAACTTGAAGAGGAGACTCAATACAAGGGTGATCTGGAATTGATTTATGAATTTTACACAGCCATTGGCTTTTGTAATGAGAGAATCAAGCTCTATGTAGCGACTAACCTTAAACCTGTGGAAAATCCACGTCCACTTGATGATGATGAGTTCCTTGAACTCTATGAATTGACCTATGAAGAGTGTATGGAACTTGTAGCGTCAGGGGCTATCCAGGATGCCAAAACTATCATCGCCCTCCAATACTATGCACTTCATTTCGGAGGAAAATAAGCTATGGGAAAACCACTTTTGACCGACGATATCATTGAGCAGGCCAAGCGTGGGGAAATCGATTTAGAGGAATATCCTTATTATGAGGACTATGAGCAAGAGTTCTACGATGAGGATTATGAGGCTGATTACCAGCCTTCTGCCTACAAGAGCCGTCGAATTGAGAATGCTAAACGCAATCAATTTCAACACAAGCTTAATCGCATCCTCTTTTGGGTTGTGGTCCTCTTGATTCTTCTCTTCATTGCTGTCTTTTATTTCTAAAAAGTCTATGAGTCAGATAGCCCTAGCTACTGATTCAGGAAAGATTACAAGCTGAAAAGGAACTATATGAAAATCGGAATTATCGCTGCCATGGAGCAGGAGTTAGTGCTTCTAGTGGAGCAATTGGAAAATAAGGTTGAAGAAACTGTTCTTGGCAATACCTACTACACAGGACGTTTGGGAAAACACGACGTCGTTTTGGTACAATCAGGTGTTGGTAAGGTTATGTCAGCCATGTCTGTGGCTGTCTTGGCAGACCATTTTGGCGTTGATGCCCTCATTAACACTGGTTCTGCTGGAGCAGTAGCACCTGGACTTAAAATTGGAGATGTGGTTGTGGCGTCAAAATTAGCCTATCACGATGTTGATTTGACAGCCTTTGGCTATGATTATGGGCAAATGTCTATGCAGCCACTCTACTTTGAAAGTGACTCTACCTTCGTAGAGACTTTCGAAAAGGTCTTAGCTCAGGCTTCCATTGATTCTAAGATTGGGCTTATCGCTACGGGTGATAGCTTCATTGCGGGTCAAGACAAGATTGATGCTATTAAGGATCATTTCCCAGAAGTCTTGGCTGTAGAGATGGAGGGAGCAGCTATTGCTCAAGCCGCACACAGTGTCAAAAAGCCTTTCATCGTTGTACGTGCCATGAGTGATACAGCTGCTCATGATGCTAACATTACCTTTGATGAATTCATTATTCAGGCGGGGAAACAATCAGCTGCTATCTTGGTTGAGTTTCTCAAAGAACTTGCTTAAAATACATTAAATGAGTGCTTATGCTCATTTTCTTAATTAATTTAAAGACGACTGCTATTCATTTAAGAATGGCAGTTTTTTTCTGCTTTTAGATAAGATAAGCTTCTCATTTTTTAAAGAAAAAATCTGAATTTTAGCATTTTTCAGACGGAAATTGAATTAAAATTATGGCAATAAAATGAGAAAGAAAAACAATATTAAAAGAGGGACTCCGAAAGAAAGCTTATAATATAAGGGTTTGAAAATTTCACTATCTATTGATATCTTAGAAAGCTTTACAAAACCTCCAAAGGGGTAAATAATTATCTTGCAAAGTTCTGAAAATAGTGTATAATTCAGAATGAAAAGGGTTACAAAAATGTTAAGATTTGTAAAAATGGGAGGATAGAATCATGAATAACCGATTCGGTGATTCGAGGCAGCGTTTCTCCATACGTAAGTTTACGGTGGGCGTTGCTTCGGTCTTACTTTCGTCTGCAGTTTTTGGTGTAAGTACCGCCAAAGCAGATCAAGCTGAAGAGCCTAAAGGCCAACCAGCGACGAGTGTACTTGAGGAAGCCAGTGAGTCTGATGGTGGGGGCCAAAGGACAAGCACTAGTGCCTCAAGTCAAGAAGTGACAGCTGAACCTACCGTTCAAGCAGAAAGTACTAGTGCTATCTCAGTAACTGCTGTTTCTAGTGAAGTTGCGCTTCAAGAGCAAACGGTTGCAAGCTCTGAGCAAACAAGTTCATCACAAGATAAGACTAGTGAGGGGCTCAGTGAGAAACCTGTTACAGTCAATGAAACACGAGAAGCTAGCGCTAGCGACCTCGCTGCAGCAAACAATACGAGTTCCGCTTCGTCTGATAATTTCGGACTTAAGGTTACCAACCTAAGTCGCCCGATTCCATCGGATGTCAAGGTGACAAAGACAGGAACTGAAATCACTGTTCAAAATCCTGATGTGGAAATGGAATTTCCGAACGGAAATAGTAAGTACGCTACTAGCAAGGTTGTCTACCACAATATTCCTTTCCCTGATGATATGACCATCAATGAAGGGGATCAGGTCATTTTTAATTTGCCTGAGCAGTTGCGATTCCGTACTAGCTACGATATCAATGTCTATAATCCAGACAATCAAATTGTAGGTCTGGCTCAAATTGATCCTGAGAAGAATCGTGTCACTACGACCTTTAATAACTATTTCCAAACACATCCTAACAATAAGCTCATGAGTTTGGAGTTGGATACCCTTTATTCTGAAGAAGTAGATGAAGGGGAACATCTTACTCTTGATTTTGAGGGACGTATCATTCATGTTTCAGTGGGTAAAGTGCAGTCACCTCCTCCAGGTCAAGAGGTTATTTCTAAGTGGGGTAGTCAAGACAAGCATGATCCAACTATCCTAAATTGGCAGATGCGTCTTAATTACTCACGACGTCTCCTTAACAACTTGAAACTGGTTGATACTTGGTCTGACAATCAAAGATTTGTGGACGGTTCTTTGCAACTTCGCTACATTGATTCGGCAGATCCTTGGATTGACAAGGGTTCAGCTATGGATTTGATTAAGAGTTTCTCTTATGATGATAGCCATTTTGAGCTTAAACTCAATCAGTTGGACCGCATGGTTTATGTTTGGTATCAAACCCGTTTGACAAAACCTGTTGAAGAATCAACCAACCCTGTCAACCGTATTAAACTCCATGCGGATGTTGTTTCTGATTCTTACAAGTCAACCATTCGCTTAGTTGGAGGTCGTGGAGATGCCATCGGGGATAATCTCGCTCATTTCAATCTTGAACTTGAGAAGGACTTGGCAGGCAGAGACCTCAAGGACAAAGAATTTACCTTCAAACTGGTTGATGTGACGGATAGTGCCAATCCTGTTGACTTAGGGGAAACCACTAATGATGCCAAGGGTAAAATTGTCTTTTCAAATCTCTCACTCAGTAAGCCAGGCGTCTATCATTATCGTGTGACTGAAGTTCCAGGTAATGACGAAGATGTGGTCTATGACAAACTAGAAGCCAATATCACCATTCAGGTTGTTCGTGAAACTGTGGACAATCAAGTCAAATTGGTTGCCAAGGTTGCCTATCCAGAAGACATTATCTTTAACAATAAATTGGTAACACCAGCCAAGGCCAAAATTGCATTTGGTAAGGAATTGACCAAGGCAGGCGTTAAACAAGATCTAAAAGCAGATCAATTCCAATTTGTTCTTAAAGACCGTTTTGGAAAAGTCCTTGAAACTGTTGGTAATACAGCTGATGGTCAGGTTGCTTTTAGTGAGTTAACCTTTAACAAGGTAGGTACTTACAACTACACTGTTGAAGAGCTTACAGGTAAGGATGACTCAATTGTTTATGACAGCATGAAAGCTGCTGTTTCTATCACGGTAACACGTGATGGCGACGCCCTTGTTTCAACCGTGGTTAATCCTAAAGACACTATCTTTAACAACAAGTTTGTGACTCCAGCTAAGGCCGCTATTCAGTTCAGTAAGGAATTGACTAAGGCAGGTGTCAACCAAACTTTGACTGCTAATGAGTTCCAATTTGTTCTCAAAGATAGTGCCGGTCATATTGTCGAAACAGTTGGTAATACAGCTGATGGTCGTGTTGCCTTTAGTGAACTTCACTTTGATAAGGCAGGAACTTACACTTATACTGTTGAAGAAGTTAAGGGAACTAACGAAGATATCATCTATGATGGTATGAAAGCAACTGTCTGGATTACAGTGACACGAGATGGTGATGCTTTGGTATCAACAGTTGCTAATCCAAAAGATACTGTTTTCAATAACTATGTGAAAGACGTGCAACCAGCTAAGGCCAAATTCGAATTGACCAAGGTTCTTACAGGTCGTAACCTCAAAGATGGTGAGTTTAGTTTCGTTCTCAAGGACGACAAGGGTAATGTTATCCAAACAGTGACCAATAATGCACAAGGAAACATTAGTTTTGAAAATATTGTCTACGACAAACCAGGTGTTTACTACTACACTGTTGAAGAAGTCAAGGGCAATGAAGCTGACGTGGTTTATGATAACATGGTGGCTAAATTCCAGGTGACCGTTACTAAGACTGTAGGTGAAAAGGAAAATCTGCTCGTAGCAGCCGTTCTCCTTCCTTTGGATACAGAATTTAACAATAGTTACATTCCTCCAAAACCTCCTACACCGCCAACACCACCGACACCACCAAGTGTCCCACCTAAACCACCAGTGGTTCCGCCAACACCACCAACTCCGCCTACTCCACCGGTGACTCCAAAACCAGCTAAGCCAGTTCAATCCTCTGAGAAATCAGGACCTCAACTTCCAGAGACTGGTCAAGCTAATGATACTGCTTTGCTTGCCCTTGGTGTGGCAGCAGAAGTGGCAGCAGTCATGGGTGTAGCATATAGCCATCGTCGCCGTAAAGACGTTTAAGATGATGACCTAAAAGATCGAGTATTCTCGATCTTTTTTAGTATTTGGCCGCCTATCTCATTAAATGAGAAATCAAGATAAAGCCAACTGCAAGATGAAATTTCTACTAAATTAAGCTATAATGAAGAGTATGAAAGTTCTACTTTATCTTGAAGGAAAATCGGTTCTTGAAAAATCAGGAATCGGACGGGCTCTCCACCATCAGATGCATGCCTTGGACTTGGCGGGGATTCCCTATACAACGGACATCTTGGGTGATTACGATGTCGTTCATATTAATACTTATGGGCCACGCAGCTTGATGTTATTGCATGCTGCAAAACGCCGTGGCAAGAAGGTCATCATGCATGGTCATTCGACACGTGAAGACTTTGAGAATTCATTCATCGGTTCTAACCTTTTGGCTCCACTTTTTGGGAAATACTTGGCCCACATGTATCAAAAGGCCGATTACGTGATTACGCCATCTGAGTATTCCAAAAAATTGATTCAGTCTTACGGAGTTACCACACCAATCATTGCTGTTTCAAATGGGATTGATTTGAAAAAATACGGTAAGGATCCACGTAAGGAAGAAGTTTTCCGAGACTACTTTGGTATCAAGGAAGGACAGCCAGTGGTGATTTGTGCGGGTCTTTATTTCCAACGCAAGGGAATTGAAGATTTCGTCAAGGTTGCCGAAAAGATGCCTCATGTTCGTTTCATTTGGTTAGGTAGTATTAGCAAATGGTTGATTCCTAAGAAGATTCGAGACATTGTCAATGGTAAGCATCCTGATAATGTCAGCTTCCCAGGTTATTTCAAGGGAGCCGTCTTCCAGGGAGCTATGAGTGGTGCTAATGCTTTCTTTTTCCCATCTTACGAGGAAACAGAAGGGATTGTGGTGCTAGAAGCCTTTGCCAGTCACCAGCATGTGGTTTTGCGTGATATTCCTGTTTATGAAGGCTGGGTTAATGACAAGTCGGCTTCATTCGGGCACAACGTGGACGAATTTGTAGTAGCCTTGCAAGATCTTATCGATGGTAAAGTGGACAAACGTGAAGAAGGCTATAAGGTTGCAGAAAGTCGCTCGATTGATGATGTCGCCCAAAAGCTTGTTGAAGCCTACAAAGAAGTATTGGAGATTTAAATGCGTATCGGATTGTTTACAGATACCTATTTTCCGCAGGTATCAGGTGTTGCGACCAGTATTCGCACGCTGAAGACGCAGTTGGAAAAAATGGGACATACAGTCTTTATCTTTACCACCACTGATAGAGATGTTGACCGCTATGAAGACTGGCAGATTGTCCGTATTCCGAGTGTGCCTTTCTTTGCTTTTAAGGATCGCCGTGTAGCTTATCGTGGCTTTTCCAAGGCACTAGAGATTGCTAAACAATATAAGCTTGATATTATTCATACGCAGACAGAGTTTTCATTAGGTCTGCTAGGGATTGCCATTGCACGCGAACTTAGGATTCCTGTTGTGCATACCTACCATACTCAGTATGAAGACTATGTCCGCTATATTGCCAAAGGTATGGTTATCCGTCCAAGTATGGTTAAGTACATTGTTCGTGGCTTTATGAGCGATTTGGATGGAGTCATCTGTCCGAGTGAGATTGTTTATGACCTTTTGCTCAAGTACAAGGTTGCAGCTGAAAAACGTGTCATTCCAACTGGAATTGAACTTGAAAAATTCCAACGTCCAGAGATTACTGAAGATGATGTGGCAGACTTGAGATCCAAGCTTGGTATCGCCTCTGATGAGACCATGTTGTTGAGCCTCTCTCGTGTGTCCTATGAGAAAAACATCCAGGCTGTGCTGGCTGCTCTCCCTTCTGTTTTGGAGGAAGACGACAAGGTGCGTTTGGTTGTGGCTGGTGACGGTCCTTACCTACCAGATCTTAAGTCTCAAGCCAAAAAACTTGGTATTCAGGACAAGGTGGTTTTCACTGGTATGATTGCGCCTAGTGAGACAGCACTTTATTATAAGTCTGCTGATTTCTTCATTTCGGCATCAACCAGTGAGACTCAGGGCTTGACCTATCTGGAAGCCTTGGCTAGCGGTACCCCTATCATTGCCCACGGAAATCCTTATTTGGATAATGTGATTACAGACCAGATGTTTGGAACGCTTTATTATCATGATAATGATTTAGCCGGGGCCATTTTGGAAGCTGCCATTGCAACACCAGAAAAAGACGAAACTAAGTGGGCTGACAAGCTTTATGAAATTTCTGCGGAAAACTTTGGAAAACGTGTCTATGAGTATTACTTGGACCTTACGATTTCTAAGGATTTCCACAACGATTTGAATGGTGAAGACAGTACCATGAAACGCTTGACGCGTATGGTAACTTATTTGCCGACTAAGGCTATTACCTTGCCTGTTAACGGCTCTGTTCGTATCCTCAAAGGATCAGCCAAACAGGTCAAGAAAATCAGAAATATCACGAAACTTTTGGATTAGGAAAGCTACCAGATTTTCCTAGTCAGATAAAATCTTAGAATTGATTAATAAAAGAGATAATTAGCTTGAAAAATTACAGTTTCATGCTATAATAACGCATAGAGACATATCAGTCATGGGAAATCTTTCAGAGAGCGTGTGGTGCTGGAAATCACGCAGAGGACATGATTGGGACTACTCGATTAACTTTTTATGCAAACATAAAACGGTGGCCACGTTAGAGCCAATCAGAGGTGTAGGACAGACTCATTTTTTGTCGTACACGAACTAAGGTGGAACCACGTTGCGACGTCCTTTTTAGGATGTCGCTTTTTGTATTGTTTGGTATGCTTTACAATTTTTAGAATGTCTAGTTTAGATAGAAAAGCTTTACTTTGTGACTAAATATTTTCTCTTTGATTACTAAAAGGATTGTTTAGAACGAGGTGACACTATCTTTTTAGTTGAGGGAGAATTTTATGGGGTTCAAATATGAAGCTATCAAGGCCTACTTGATTGACCACGGTGTGGATGCTAGTCTTGCTGAGACTATGCACGCTATCTATGCTACTCAAAGACTTGGTGGAACAGCCAATGCCTATTTTCTTATTGTTTTTACAGAAAAAGAGGTTTTCATTATCTCGATTACTCCTTTAGGAAAATTAGGGGAGATTATTGCTACACTTCCTGAAGAGATGATTAAGTCCTATCAGTTTAAGAAACGTTTGTTTATTGGTTACAAACTTCGTTTCTTTCTAACTGATGGCAGGGATCTAGACTTTAATGTCAACAAGATGATGATTGGTGCTGGTTGGCATAAGAAGGAATTGCAAAGCATCCTAGAAACAAACTATTACAACAAAAAGATTAAATAGAAAGGAAGAAGGGGCTCATCCTTTAGGGCTCTGACATCTTAATTATGATTAACATTACTTTCCCAGATGGCGCTGTTCGTGAATTTGAATCTGGCGTTACAACTTTTGAAATTGCACAATCTATCAGCAACTCTTTGGCTAAAAAGGCACTTGCTGGTAAATTTAACGGTAAATTGATTGACACAACTCGTGCGATCACTGAAGATGGAAGCATCGAAATCGTGACACCTGATCACGAAGACGCTCTTCCAATCTTGCGTCACTCAGCGGCTCACTTGTTTGCCCAAGCAGCTCGTCGCCTTTTCCCAGATATTCATTTGGGTGTTGGTCCAGCCATCGAAGATGGTTTCTACTACGATACTGACAATGAAGCTGGTCAAATTTCTAACGAAGACCTTCCTCGTATTGAAGAAGAAATGAAGAAAATCGTTAAAGAAAACTTCCCATCAATCCGTGAAGAAGTGACTAAAGACGAAGCGCGTGAAATCTTCAAAAATGACCCATATAAATTGGAATTGATTGAAGAGCACTCAGAAGACGAAGGTGGTTTGACTATCTACCGTCAAGGTGAGTACGTTGACCTTTGCCGTGGCCCACACGTACCATCAACTGGTCGTATCCAAGTCTTCCATCTTTTGAATGTTGCAGGTGCTTACTGGCGTGGAAATAGCGATAATGCTATGATGCAACGTATCTACGGTACAGCTTGGTTCGATAAAAAAGATCTCAAGGCTTACCTTAAACGTCTTGAAGAAGCTAAAGAACGTGACCACCGTAAACTTGGTAAAGAACTTGATTTGTTCATGATTTCTCAAGAAGTTGGTCAAGGTCTTCCATTCTGGTTGCCAAACGGTGCGACAATCCGTCGTGTCTTGGAACGCTACATCGTGGACAAGGAAGTAGCAGCAGGCTACCAACACGTCTACACTCCACCAATTGCCTCAGTTGAGCTATACAAAACTTCAGGTCACTGGGATCACTACCGTGAAGATATGTTCCCAACAATGGATATGGGAGATGGTGAAGCCTTTGTCCTTCGTCCAATGAACTGTCCTCACCACATCGAAGTTTACAAACACCATGTGCACTCTTACCGCGAATTGCCTATCCGTATCGCTGAAATTGGTATGATGCACCGTTATGAAAAATCTGGTGCCCTTACAGGACTTCAACGTGTGCGTGAAATGTCACTTAATGACGGTCATACTTTCGTAACACCAGAACAAATCAAAGATGAGTTCCAACGTACGCTTCAATTGATTATCGACGTTTACGAAGATTTCAACTTGACTGACTATCGTTTCCGTTTGTCATACCGCGACCCTAAAGATACTCACAAATACTTTGACAATGACGAAATGTGGGAAAATGCTCAAAGCATGTTGAAATCAGCCATGGATGACATGGAACTCGACTACTTTGAAGCAGAAGGTGAAGCTGCCTTCTACGGTCCAAAACTTGATATCCAAGTGAAGACTGCCCTTGGTAATGAAGAAACACTTTCTACTATCCAATTGGACTTCTTGCTTCCAGAACGTTTTGACCTTAAATATATCGGAGCTGATGGAGAAGAACACCGTCCAGTTATGATTCACCGTGGGGTTATTTCAACAATGGAACGCTTTACAGCTATCCTTATTGAAAACTATAAAGGAGCCTTCCCAACTTGGTTGGCACCTCAACAAGTAACTGTTATCCCAGTTTCAAATGAAGCCCACACAGATTACGCTTGGGAAGTTGCTAAACAACTTCGTGACCGTGGTATCCGTGTTGAAGTGGATGAACGTAACGAGAAAATGCAATACAAGATTCGTGCGTCTCAAACACAAAAAATCCCTTACCAATTGATTGTTGGTGACAAGGAAATGGAAGACGGAACTGTTAACGTTCGTCGCTATGGACAAAAACAAACACACACTGAAACTGTATCAGAATTTGTAGAAAATATCCTTGCTGATATCGCCCGCAAATCACGCTCAGATGCCGAATAAATCAGAAAGTCGGTTAGCTAAGCTAGCTGACTTTTTAGTAGGATAAACCATGCACGTTTTTATGAAAAGACTCTTATTCCTGGTGGGAGCAGTTCTGGTTTTGTTACTGGCGAGTTTTACTTATCATAGATTGGCCTTGCAAAGGGAAAAGGCTTCTCTTAAACCTATGGGACAAATGGTGTCTGTTAATGGCCATGAAATGAGCGTCTTTGTAAAGGGGGAGGGGTCACAAACTCTAGTTTTTCTATCTGGTGCTGGAACGGCCTCTCCCATTCTAGATTTTAAAGACTTGTATGATGGGCTTTCGAAGCAATACAGGATAGTCGTTGTAGAGAGGGCTGGTTATGGTTACAGTGAGGACACTTCAGAGTCCAGAGATGTTTCTGAGGTTCTGTCAGAAACACGTCAAGCCCTAGCCAAGGCTCATGTCTCAGGTCCTTATATAATCCTTTCTCATTCGATGTCCTCCTTAGAGACACTTCTGTGGCAGGAAAAATACCCTAGTGAAGTGAAAGCTATCATTGGTTTAGATTGGGCCCTACCAGAAAGTTATGCACATTTAACAATACATCCCCAGATTTTACGTATGGCTCGTTGGGGAAGTCAATTAGGCTTATTAAGGTATTTACCGGGTCGCTTATATGTGCCTAATGCCAATCTCAGTAGTAGTGACCACCGCCTCTATCAACGGATAGCCTATCGTCAAATTTTGTCAAAGGCTATGTTAAATGAGAGCCTGTCTGTTAAGGAAAATGCGAAAAAGGTTACTTCTAGCATTGATTCACAAATTCCAACCTTACTGATGGTCTCGAATGGTGGGGGTACTGGTTTTAGCCAGAAGGACTGGCGGCATTATGCGACTAGCTTTGCAAAGGACCAGAAAAATATCGAAGTGACTTTTTATGATGCTCCGCATTATCTTTATCACTATCAGACCAAAGAGGTGGCCGAGAAGATAGAGGAGTTCATCAAAGAGACGACTGAATGAATTTACATATATTATCGAGGAGGGATGTGATGCTCATTGGTTCAAAAGCCTTTCGACACTTATGGGAGGACTGGCGAAGGGACTACCAGCCATTGCAAGTACTAAAGCTATTGTTAGCTTATATAGGGATGCCAGAGGATTTATCGGGAGAGCTTGAAGAAACCCAACACCTTTTATCTTATTTTGATCCTGACTTGGCACCGCATGATTCCTTCTGGAAGGATGTCGTTAAATTGGTAGACCTGGCTTTTCCTGGTGATAGTTTGTCTAAGAATGCCTCTATTGAGAGACAAATCCATCAGCTACGTTACCTGATTTCTAGTCAACAGGCTCAGTATGTGCGGACGCATTATAAAAAGCCAGGGATGACAGATAAAGAAGCTTTGGCTGTCTATCTGAGATGGAAGCCTTTCACCATGTTTGATCAGGGACGTTTGCACCAGAAGGTTTCTATCTGTGATGGCAAGGCGGTTTATCCTGATGGGATTCCAAGTGTTAATCTAAAAATTCTTCTCTATAATCGGATTGAGTTTATTCTGGATAGTCAGGGAAACTTTCTCAATGAGGTCGATGCGGAGCAGGTGACCGAGAGTGGGGTGGTTAATGGTGCCAGTTTTAACTATGGTAATTTCAAGCGCCACTGGCAATTGGATGTGGAGCCGGTCCAACCACATGACCCTGATTTTCGTAATCGAATGACTAGGGGCTTTCGTTCACCCAACAAATTGAAAAAACGTTGGGGACAGCAAGCGCCTGAACAGTTTGATAAATCTTTCTACAATCCAAAAGGCATCTATGCTCAGTCTCATAGGTCTTTGGCAAATGATGTCAAACGCCAAGCCAGACTTTTTCTCGCTCTGGTTTATGGCTTTAAACCGGATCAGACCAAGCAATCAAAGGAGGTTCATATGTCTAAACAACCACAAAACAATAAGGGAACAGCAGTTCTAGGCTCACTAGTCTTTATGGCCTTATACGCCCTAGGTATTTGGCACAATGCTGTCCGAGGAAATATTCCCTTTCTCATTCTTTGGAGTGTTTTACTCCTTGTTAATGTCAGCTATTTTATTTTCCGCTTGAGAAAATAAAAAAGAAAGTGATACAGACCTAAATAGTAAGAAATTTAGGTCTGTATCACTTTTTTGTATATTCAATGATAACTTACCACTTGCTTTCTTCTGGGATAATAATCCAGCAGATGATGTAGAAAAGAAAGCCTGTTCCGAATAAGAAAATCGCTGCAGCCCAAATGAGGCGAATAATGACAGGGTCGATGTCAAGATATTTAGCGATACCAGAACAAACACCGGCAATGATTTTGTTGTTTGGATCTCGTCTGAGTTCTTTTTTCATATGATTTACCTCCGTATGCCTTATTATACCATAACACCTAGAAGTCTAGTATTAGCTTAAGGAAGCATGAAGTAGACGATACCCAGATATTGGAGTGCTGAAGCCAGCATGATGAAGAGGTGCCAAATCATGTGGAAGTATGGTTTTTTCTTAGCGTAAAAAGCTGCTCCAACCGTGTATGACAATCCTCCAGCAAGCATGAGCCCCCAAAAGGCTGGTCCTGTCTTAGTGACGATAGCTGGAATGATAAAGATAACCAACCATCCCATCATCAGATAGAGGAAGAGGGAGAACTTTTCATTGATTTTTTTAGCAAAAATTTTATAGAGAATACCAAAAATTGTTGTTCCCCATTGAAGGATGATGATGCTATAGCCTAGCCAACCGCCAACCAATGAGAGGGCAACAGGGGTGTAGCTTCCAGCAATGGCGATATAAATCATGCTGTGGTCAATAATTCTTAGAACCATCTTGTGGGGTGAGTTGTAATCCATAGCATGGTAGATGGCTGAGCTCAAAAACATGAGGAATAGGCTGATAACGAAAACAGACATCCCGACAGCAGCAGTCATACCATAGCCGTTGTTGGCATGAACAGCAGTAATTGGCAGTAAGACTAGCATGGCCACAGCACCGACGGCGTGTGTCACGCTGTTTGCCACTTCCTCACCAAAGCTAAGTTTTTTACTGAGTTTGAGGTTGGGAGAAGTATTAAAAGTAGCAGTATTAGACATTATTTCCTCCTTCAAGGTCGTTCAAAAGTTGATGGGTAGCTCGGTAGCATTGCAGCGTCTGACAGGCTGAGAGTATGACTTGCGGAGCTTCTTGAGGAAACTGACCATTCATACAGGCTACAAAGTCATTGTAGTAGCTCTTTTGGCTTTCAGCATCTGTTCGTAGGATTTCTAAGGTTTTGGCAATCTCAGAAATCTCAAAGACGGTCTTCAGACTAGTGATGACAATAAGTCTAGCTACCTGAGCAGCATTATATTTTTTCTTGATGGGTTTTGCGACATGGCCATGTTTGACATAATTATTGACCATAGAGGCGGTTAGCCCCTTGTCGTTTGGTCCCAAAGTACTTTGGGTGACCTGGTTGACATAGAGCAAAACCTGATCCAAATAGAGTTCAATCTCTGGTAATTCTTCCCAGAGAGGGTATTGTTGTGTTGTCAAATTATAAAAACCTCTTTATCTAGTTTTCATAACTAGATTATAACATTATAGAAATTCAAGTCAAGTCAGAACTTGTAAGATATGAAAAAGATGTTGAGATAAAATTTCCAACATCTTTATTTTTTATGTGATAAGGCAGGTTGATTTTTTATGCTTTTGGATCACTTCTTATGGGGTTCTGAGTTTCTCCAAAATTGCTTGTGCAGTTTCTTGGTTCATATGTTTGGCCTTGAGAAGTTCAGCCAAAACCTGAGGCATTTCTTCAGGAATAGCCCCAGCTAACAAAGCTAGGGATTTGGCTTGGAGTTTCATATGTCCTGCCTGTATTCCTGTTGAAGTCAGAGCTTTGAGAGCAGCCAGATTTTGTGCCAAACCAAGAGAGACGATGATACTGGCTAGAGTTTTGGCATCTGGATGATTAAGCAAGTCATGGGCGATAGAAGCACTAGGGTTAAGTCCGATAGAACCTCCACGAGTTGCGATTGGCATGGGGAGGGTTAATTCTCCCACTAGTTCCTTAGCTTCATGATCATAAGTCCATGTGGAGAGACCACGGTAGCTACCATCCTTGCTAGCATAGGCATGGCTACCGGCCTCAACGGCTCGCCAATCGTTTCCGGTCGCGATAACTAGGGCATCGATACCATTGAAAATTCCCTTGTTATGGGTAGCTGCTCGGTAGGGGTCCACCTGAGCCAGTTGGCTAGCCATCTCCATTTTCTTGGCTAGGTCATGTGCCTCTTCCTTATTACGACTGAGGAAGCGTGTGCTAAGACGACAAGTCGCTGTCACAAGACTCTCAGTGGCTAGATTTGAGAGAATAGCCATGAGGCTTTGACCTTTTGAGAGGTTTTCCAATTCTGGCACCAGGGCTTCCATCATGGTGTTGACCATATTGGCTCCCATGGCTTCTTGGGTATCAACGGCTAGATAGACAATGAGGAAGTTTCCTTTAGTCTCAGTCCAGAGCTTGCGAGGGCCACCCCCACGCTTAACAATAGAAGGGTGAGCCTCTTTGGCAATCTCTATAAGGTCCTGACTGGCTGCTTGAATTTTACTTGAGGCAGCAGCCTTATCAGGAACGTCAAAGAGGGCAACTTGGCCAATCATCTGACGGTCATGAATCGTAGTCGTGAAACCACCAGAACGCTTAATGAGCTTGCTAGCGTAGGAAGCAGCAGCCACAACTGAAGGTTCTTCGGTAACCATGGGAACCTGATAAGTCACACCATCTACCAATACATCTGGGCAAATGGCAAAGGGAAGTGTGAATCGACCAATAACATTTTCAGCCATTTGATTGGCTGTTTCAAGGGTGAGTTGTTGGTTCTTATCCAGAAGATCTTGATTTTCCTGAGACAAAAGAGCATTCGTTTTCAAATGCTCTTTACGTTCTTGCGGTGTCTTCTTGGAAAAACCAGTCCAAGAGAGTTTAGTCATATTAATGTCCTTTATAGATACGTTGGTGTTCAGAGATTTCAGCTAAACGGAAAGCTCCGGTTTGGTAATCAGCGAATTGAGTAGAACCAGTGTCATCCAACTGCGCCTCCTCATAGAAAAGTTTTTCATAATCAGCAACGCTTAATTGTTGACGTTTGGCAAAGGTATCTAGGCGGTCCGAACGAAGCAGGTCTTTGTAACCTTCAACCAGACGTCCTGAGAAAATTTCAGAGACAGCTCCAGAACCGTAAGAGAAGAAGCCAATCTTATCTCCGGCTTTAAGGTCTTGCGACTGTTCAAGCAAAGACAGAAGTCCAAGATAGAGTGACCCTGTATAGATGTTTCCAATTTGACGACTATAGGTGATTGAAGCGTCAAAGTTATTTGTCAGACGCTCTTTATTCTCTGGATTCAAATCTTTTGGAATAATCTTGTTAAGTCCCTTAAGAGCTAGCTTAGGATAAGGGAGATGGAGACAAAAAGCGGCAAAATCAGCAAAGTTAGTCTGATGGCGTTCTTGATAAGCTGCCCAAGTTGTCTTCAAACTGTCAAGGTACTGCTTGGTTGAATAGATGCCTTGAACATAAGGCGTTGAACTGTAGTTTGGACGCCAGAAGTCCATGATATCACGAGTTTGAGCTACATTATCATCAGCAAGTTCCAAAATACGTGGATTCTGACTGACTAGCATAGCTACAGCACCAGCTCCCTGAGTTGATTCACCAGAAGATTCCACACCATAGCGGGCAATATCACTAGCGATAACCAGAACCTTGCTATCTGGGTGGGCTGCCACGTGCAATTTAGCATAGTTAAGTCCAGCAGTTGCAGCGTAACAAGCTTCCTTCATTTCAAAAGAACGAGCAAAAGGCTGAATACCTAAAAGACTGTGGACATAGACAGCAGCAGCCTTAGACTGGTCAATGGAAGACTCAGTAGCTACGATGACCATATCGATAGCATTTTTGTCGTCGTCATTTAAAATATCAGCCGCCGCATCAGAGGCAAGCGTCACGATATCTTCTGTAATCGGCGTAATACTGGTTGCATCAAGCATCAGCCCCTTGCTGAATTTTTCAGGCTCCGCCCCACGGGCAAGAGCGAGATCAGCCATGTTTAGAACATATTGACTGGTCGCAAAACCAATCTTATCAATTCCAATAGACATATGATGTTTCCTTTTTTCTTCATTGTAGAGTATCCAGAAGATACTAATCTATAGTGATTTTACCATAAAAGAGCGCTTTCGCCTTGAAAAAACTTTGATAGTTAGTTATATCTCATTTTTTGATAGGAACTAGGGGATTTTAAACGACTTACTTTTACTATTCCCATAGCTTATATTTCTCATTTACACCAGAATAAGGTAAAATTGAAGTGGTAATCTACTTGTTTTTTAGCTATGTTAGAAAAGTAAAATTGTTGTTATATATTGAAATCATTGCGAGCGTTAAGTGAGACTTTCCGCTGTGAGATAAGTGTCTGTAAATAAAGTGTTTTGTTTACAGACACTCGGAATTTTTGAGACCATAGGCTCAAAAATTAGTCTTGGAACTTCGAAGAAGTTCGCAGACGTCCGTAATCACTTAAGGAAAGTCTCAAAAAATACTTTGTTTTCAATAGAATAAAGAGGAAAATCATGACAAAAGCAGACACTATTTTTAAAGAAAATATCACTAAAATCATGGAAGAAGGCGTTTGGTCGGAGCAAGCACGTCCTAAATACAAGGATGGCACCACAGCCAACTCCAAATACATCACTGGAGCTTTTGCAGAATATGACTTGAGCAAGGGAGAGTTTCCAATTACCACTCTTCGTCCTATCGCTATCAAATCTGCCATCAAAGAAGTGTTTTGGATTTATCAAGACCAGACAAACAGCCTAGATGTCCTTGAAGACAAATACAATGTCCACTATTGGAATGACTGGGAAGTTGAAGGCGTGCCTGCCAATAATGGGGACAAGCGTTCGATTGGTCAGCGTTATGGAGCGGTTGTTAAGAAGCACGATATCATTAACCGTTTGCTGGCACAGTTGGAGGCTAATCCGTGGAACCGTCGCAATGTCATTTCCCTTTGGGATTACGAGGCCTTCGAGGCGACAGCAGGACTTCAGCCTTGTGCCTTCCAAACTATGTTTGACGTTCGCCGTATGGGCGAGGACATTTATTTGGACGCCACTTTGACGCAACGTTCTAACGATATGCTGGTGGCTCATCATATTAATGCCATGCAGTATGTGGCTCTTCAGATGATGATTGCCAAGCACTTTGGTTGGAAATTTGGTAAATTCTTTTATTTCATCAACAATCTCCATATCTATGACAATCAATTTGAGCAAGCTGAAGAACTTCTCAAACGTCAGCCATCTGATTGCCAACCACGTTTGGTCCTCAATGTTCCTGATGGGACTAATTTCTTCGATATCAAACCAGAAGATTTCGAATTGGTTGACTATGATCCTGTTAAACCTCAACTCAAATTTGACTTAGCAATTTAATAAATGCTTATGAATTAAGCCCATAAAGAGCTGGCAAAGTTTTTCCAAGCTCTTTTTCTCTTTTTTTGTTAGAATGGATTGTAAACTTAAAAAGAAAAGGAAATACCGTGTCTAAACAACTCATTGCTATTTGGGCGGAAGCTCATAATCATGTTATTGGGAAGAATCACACCATGCCTTGGCATTTGCCTGCTGAACTGGCACATTTCAAGAAAACGACCATGGGCTCAGCAATTCTCATGGGGCGTGTGACCTTTGATGGCATGAACCGTCGTTGTCTACCAGGACGTGAAACCTTGATTTTGACACGAGACAAGGACTTCGACTGTGAGGGTGTAACGACCGTTACGAGTGTTGAGGAAGCCCTAGCTTGGTTTGAACAGCAAGATAAGGATCTCTATATTGCTGGTGGTGCTGGTGTCTACAAGGCTTTTGATGGGCATTATGATGCACTCATCAAGACAACTATTGAGGCTGATTTAGAGGGAGACACGTATTTTCCACAACTAGATATGACGGCATTTAAAGTGGTATCACACGAACGTGTGGCCAAGGATGATAAAAATGCCTACGACTTTAGCATAAGTCGCTATGAAAAAGAAGGAGACTAGGTTCATGCAACGTAGTGTTTTTGGGTTATTTACTGCATTATTGGGAGTGCTTTGTGTGCTCTCTGCCATTCCTGCCTTTCGCAAGAAACGTTATGGGTTAGCAGTTTTTCTCTTTTTAAATGCTTTTACCAACCTTGTCAATACTATTCACGCCTTCTATGGCACCCTATTTTAGAAAAGAGTGAGGAATAAATGGCTGGAAATCGTAATGAAGAAATGGTTTATTGTTCATTTTGTGGCAAAAACCAAGAAGAAGTAAAGAAAATTATCGCCGGCAATGGCGTCTTTATCTGTAACGAATGTGTGGCCTTGTCACAAGAAATCATTCGTGAGGAAATGGCAGAAGAAGTTTTGGCTGACTTGGCTGAAACTCCGAAGCCAAAAGAACTTTTGGATATTTTGAACAACTATGTCGTGGGGCAAGACCGTGCTAAACGTGCCTTGGCGGTAGCTGTTTACAACCACTATAAACGTATCAACTTCACAGAAAGTCGTGAAGACAATGATGTGGATTTGCAAAAATCAAATATTCTCATGATTGGACCAACTGGTTCAGGGAAGACTTTCTTGGCTCAGACCTTGGCTCGTAGCTTGAATGTTCCTTTCGCGATTGCGGATGCGACCTCATTGACAGAGGCAGGTTATGTGGGTGAGGACGTGGAAAATATCCTCCTCAAACTGATCCAAGCGGCAGACTTCAATATTGAACGTGCGGAACGTGGGATTATCTATGTCGACGAGATTGATAAGATTGCTAAAAAAGGTGAAAACGTATCAATTACTCGTGACGTTTCTGGTGAAGGGGTTCAACAAGCCCTCTTGAAGATTATCGAAGGAACAGTAGCTAGCGTTCCACCTCAAGGTGGTCGTAAACACCCTAACCAAGAGATGATTCAAATTGATACGAAGAATATTCTTTTTATCGTAGGTGGTGCTTTTGATGGTATCGAAGATATCGTTAAGCAACGTCTTGGTGAGAAAATCATTGGTTTTGGTCAAAATAATAAGGCTATTGATGATGACTCATCATACATGCAGGAAATTGTGGCTGAAGATATTCAAAAATTCGGTCTTATCCCTGAGTTTATCGGACGTTTGCCAGTCCTTGCGGCCCTTGAACAGTTAACGGTTGACGACTTGGTTCGTATCTTGACAGAGCCTAGAAATGCCTTGGTTAAACAGTACCAAACCCTTTTGTCTTATGATGGGGTTGAACTTGAGTTTGACCAGGATGCTCTTGAAGCTATTGCAAGTAAGGCGATTGAACGTAAGACTGGTGCGCGTGGGCTTCGCTCTATCATTGAAGAAGTCATGATGGATGTCATGTTTGAAATTCCTAGCCAGGAAGATGTGACTAAGGTTCGTATTACCAAAGAAGCCGTTGACGGTACAGCTGCTCCAGTTTTGGAAACAGCGTAAGGAGGACTTATGGCTGAAGAACAAGTCCTAAATACGCACAATGCTGAGATTTTACTCAGTGCAGCAAATAAGAGTCACTATCCGCAAGATGACCTCCCTGAGGTTGCCCTAGCAGGACGCTCGAATGTTGGTAAATCAAGTTTTATCAATACACTTCTCGGTCGTAAAAACCTCGCACGTACTTCTGGAAAACCAGGAAAAACCCAGTTGCTCAATTTCTACAATATTGACGACAAGCTACGCTTTGTGGATGTGCCAGGTTACGGTTATGCCCGTGTGTCCAAAAAAGAACGTGCCAAATGGGGGAAAATGATTGAGGAGTATCTCGTGACTCGAGACAATCTTCGTGTGGTTGTTAGCTTGGTTGACCTTCGACATGAACCAACTCAAGACGATATCCAAATGTATGAATTTCTTAAGTATTATGAAATTCCAGTGATCGTTGTGGCGACTAAGGCTGACAAGATTCCTCGCGGAAAATGGAACAAGCACGAATCTATCATTAAGAAAAAACTCAATTTTGATAAAAATGACCATTTCATCGTCTTTTCATCTGTCACACGTGACGGTTATGATGAAGCATGGGATACGATTTTGTCAGAATTGTAAGAAAAGCTCGGAGAAATCCGAGTTTTTTTCTTGTGATAGTCTTTAACTATCTCTTTGATAGTTTCCACTTATTATCCAAGGGGATGATATTGTGATAAGCTTGTTTTATCATATATATTGGAGGAATCTATGGAAAACCATAATTATGAAAATGAGGGTCAGTTCCAACGGAAGATGACTTCTCGACACCTCTTTATGCTATCGCTGGGTGGTGTCATTGGTACTGGTCTCTTTTTGAGTTCAGGCTATACGATTGCACAAGCTGGACCTCTTGGAGCTATCCTATCTTATCTTGTGGGGGCTATTGTTGTTTACTTAGTCATGCTTTCATTAGGTGAGCTAGCTGTTGCTATGCCAGTAACGGGGTCCTTTCACACCTATGCTACTAAATTTATCAGTCCGGGGACCGGCTTTACGGTAGCTTGGCTTTATTGGATTTGTTGGACGGTTGCCTTGGGAACAGAATTTCTGGGGGCAGCCATGTTGATGCAACGTTGGTTTCCATCAGTTCCGGCTTGGATTTTTGCGGCATTCTTTGCCTTGGTGATTTTTGGGATTAATGCTCTAAGTGTGAGGTCATTTGCGGAAGCAGAGTCCTTCTTCTCGTCAATAAAAGTCATTGCTATCATGGTTTTCATTATTCTGGGGCTAGGGGCTATGTTTGGATTGGTGAGTTTTGATGGTCACCATGAGGCCATTATGTTCAAGCACTTAACGGCCAATGGTCTCTTTCCAAATGGCGGTATTGCCATTGTGTCAGTTATGTTGGCTGTTAACTATGCCTTTTCAGGAACAGAGTTAATCGGTATAGCGGCTGGTGAAACGGACAACCCTAAAGAGGCAGTTCCTCGGGCGATTAAAACAACAATTGGTCGTTTGGTTATCTTCTTTGTACTGACGATTGTTGTATTAGCTTCGCTACTTCCAATGAAAGAAGCAGGAGTTTCTTCAGCACCTTTCGTTGATGTCTTTGACAAGATGGGAATTCCATTTGCAGCGGACATCATGAACTTTGTTATCTTGACAGCTATCCTTTCCGCTGGAAATTCAGGACTTTATGCATCAAGCCGTATGCTGTGGTCTTTGGCCAATGAGGGAATGCTCAATAAAAAGCTAGTGAAAATTAATAAGCATGGTGTTCCAATGACAGCCCTTTTGATTTCTATGGCAGGAGCAGTTTTATCGCTCTTTTCTAGTATCTATGCAGCAGATACAGTTTACCTAGCTTTGGTATCGATTGCTGGATTTGCAGTTGTTGTTGTCTGGCTTTCTATTCCTATGGCACAAATCAACTTCCGTAAACAGTGGAATTTAGAACATTCCGATGATGAGTTGGATTACAAGACACCGTTTAATCCAATCCTACCTTATATTACAATCATTCTCTTGGCTATCTCTGTTCTTGGTATTGCTTGGGATAGTTCGCAGCGTGCGGGACTCTACTTTGGTATTCCTTTCATGATTTTCTGCTACCTCTATCACTACCTTCGCTTTAAAAAATGGTAAGGAGGCCTTGTATGGCAATATTTAAAGACTATTTAGAGAATAAATCTCCCCTCATTCTTCATGGGGCTCTGGGAACAGAGATGGAGAGCTTGGGTTATGATATTTCTGGCAAACTCTGGTCAGCCAAGTACCTGCTTGAAAAGCCAGAAGTTATTCAAAAAATCCACGAAACCTATGTAGCCGCTGGAGCTGACTTGATTACCACATCGTCTTATCAGGCAACCTTGCCAGGCTTGATAGATGCTGGACTCACTAAAGAAGAATCGGAGCAGATTATTGCTTCGACAGTTCAGTTGGCAAAGAATGCACGCGATAAGGTCTGGGCAACTTTGGATGACAGTGAGAAGGCTAATCGTCCTTATCCATTGATCTCTGGTGATGTCGGTCCTTACGCAGCCTATTTGGCCAATGGTTCTGAGTACACTGGTGATTATGGTCAGATTACCATAGAGGCTCTCAAGGAGTTTCATCGTCCTCGAATTCAAATTCTCCTAGATCATGGTGTCGATTTATTGGCTTTGGAAACCATTCCTAATTATCTGGAAGCACAAGCTTTGATTGAACTTCTGGCTGAAGAATTTTCAGAAGCAGAAGCTTATATCAGTTTTACAGTCCAAGAACCAGGCACTATCAGTGATGGTACTTCTTTAGATGAGATTGGCCAGCTTGTTTCCCAGTCAGACCAAATTTCGGCTCTAGGAATCAACTGTAGTTCGCCTCTGCTGTATAATCAGGCTCTTACTATTCTTAAAAATGCTGGAAAAGCGCTCATTACTTACCCTAACTCAGGTGAGGTTTATGATGGTAGCACGCAGACTTGGAAACCTAAGGACAAGGATGCTCTGACCTTAGTTGAACACAGCAAGGATTGGCATGCTCAGTTTGGGGTGAAGATTTTAGGTGGTTGCTGTCGCACACGTCCAAATGATATTAAAGCCTTATATGCAGAGTTTAGAACCTAGTCAAATTTCTAATTATTTGTTATAATAGGAGACTGTAAGGCTATGAGCTCTACACACTATTAGTAGAAAATGAAGCCAGCGTTAAGCTGGTTTTTAAAATGAAGAGGAAAATATGACCTACGAACAAGAATTTCTAAAAGACTTCGAAGCCTGGGTTGTTACCCAAGTTAAAGTAAACGAAACGGCCTTGGCCGCTAGCAAGAAAATCTGGGAAGAAGATGGCGATGAGCGTGCACGTGATGCAAGTTACCGTTATGAAGCCAAATTGGATGCTTACAATTTCCTAATTGGCAAGTTTGCCAACTATCGTGCTGGCAAAGGTTTCCATGATATGCCGGATGGCTTGTTCGGGGAACGTCACTATTAATAGAGGATGAAAAAGAAAGTGGCGATAGCACTTTATGGAAAGGTGTCGCCGATTAAAATAGGAGAATACTAAACATGGCTAAAGTAAAAAATAAAAAGAAAGCTTTTAAACACCGTTTGAAAAAACAAGGACTTTTCAATAATGTTAAAGCCCCTGTTCCACCAGTTGCGCCTGTTCCACCAGTGCCACCAGTAGCACCACAACCTGTTGCTGAAACTAAGACAGTTGCTAAGGAAGAAGTAGCAGCCAAAGACCTTAGTCTTGAAGCCTTTGCAGAACTTCCAGAAGTTGAAGGCCTTCGTTCAAACCTTGTAGAGACTCTTTACAATGAAGGTTTGACTTCAGCAGAGGCTTTTGCTACTGTGACTGAAGAAGAAGTTCTTGCCCTCAAGGGTGTCGGACCTGCGACAGTTAAAAAATTGAAAGAAAATGGTGTCAGCTTTAAAGCTTAAGCCTAATAAAGATCCGAGGTGTAGACTTCGGATCTTTATTCTTTGTCTTAGGAAGCATTGTTTGATTAGGAGGACAAGAAAACCACTAGCTTTTTACTAGTGGTTGATAGGTCTGGATTATTTATTTCTTTGGATTTTGTTTGGTTAAATTAAGTCCAAAAGGTACCAAGTTTTCTTGATGCCTGCGGATTCGCCCCATATTTTCAGTGTGGCGGAAGATAATAATCAAAGCCATGATGGTAAGAACCCCAGTGAAAATAAGGTCATAGCCATCTAGCAAGAAGTGGATGGCTGGAAAAATAGCCAAGGTAATAAGTCCAACAACTGCAGCAGTGACACTTGAAAATGAAATCATGCTGGTTAGATAGAGTGTTAGGGCAAAGACCAAGAGTAAGAAGACACAGTAGAGTGGGGCAAAACCAAGAAGCACCCCAGCACTTGTCGCAACGGCCTTCCCACCTTTAAATCCAGCAAAGATTGGAAAAACATGTCCGATAATGGCAAAGAAACCAATAACTAAAGGTGAAACCTCTGTAACACCAAGCCAGATAGGAAGAAGAACAGCCAAGGTACCCTTGAACATATCCACCAAGAAGGTGATGGTACCAGCAGTCTTACCTAGAACACGAAAGGTATTGGTTGTTCCAGTATTTCCAGAGCCATGCTCACGAAGATTGGTGTGGAAGAATAGTTTCCCAATCCAGAGGCCGGTCTGAATGGAACCTAGCAAGTAGGCGATTAGGATTAACAATAAGATTTTCATGAGATAATTATAGCATACAGCCTAGTAATTGACAAAGTCAGTCAGCCTTAAGATATCTTTTGAACTTTCTTGATTTCTTTTGCAAATTCTTCTGAAAACTTATAAAATAATAAGGATGAAAATTTTGGAGGTCACTCTTGGCTAAAAATGAAATAAATGTAAATAATTATAATGATGATGCCATTCAGGTACTAGAAGGGTTGGATGCGGTTCGCAAGCGCCCTGGAATGTACATTGGCTCAACAGATGGAACAGGACTTCACCACCTCGTTTGGGAGATTGTCGACAATGCGGTCGATGAAGCTCTTTCTGGTTTTGGTGATGTTATCGCTGTTACCCTAAATAAGGATGGTTCCGTTTCTGTTTCTGACTCTGGACGTGGGATGCCGACAGGTATGCATGCCATGGGTAAACCAACAGTTGAAGTTATTTTCACTGTTCTCCACGCTGGTGGTAAATTTGGACAGGGTGGTTATAAGACTTCTGGAGGTCTTCACGGTGTGGGTTCCTCAGTTGTTAATGCGCTGTCTAGTTGGCTTGAGGTAGAAATTACCCGTGACGGTAGTGTTTATCGCCAACGTTTTGAAAATGGTGGTCACCCTGTAACAGGGCTTGAAAAGATTGGTAAAGCGCCTAAGTCTAAGACAGGTACAAAAGTTACCTTTATGCCTGATGCGAGCATCTTTTCAACAACTGACTTTAAATTTAACACCATCTCAGAGCGTCTCAAAGAATCAGCCTTCCTTCTTAAGAATGTCACTATGACATTGACAGACTTGCGTGGCGAAGAAGAAGTTCGTGAAGAATTCCACTATGAAAATGGAGTTCAAGACTTTGTGTCATATTTGAATGAGGACAAGGAAACGTTGACACCAGTCATCTATATTGATGGAGATCAACAAGAATTTCACTTGGAATTAGCCCTTCAGTATAATGACGGTTACTCTGACAATATCCTTTCCTTTGTCAATAATGTCCGTACTAAGGACGGAGGAACTCACGAAACAGGATTTAAGTCTGCCATTACCAAGGCTCTTAATGATTATGCACGTAAGACAGGGCTTCTCAAAGAAAAAGATAAGAACCTTGAAGGGTCAGATTACCGTGAAGGTTTATCAGCAGTTATCTCGCTTTTGGTTCCTGAAGAACACCTTCAGTTTGAAGGACAAACCAAGGACAAACTTGGATCTCCTTTAGCTCGTCCTATTGTTGATAGTATTGTTTCAGAGCATCTGACTTACTTCCTTATGGAAAATGGGGACTTAGCTTCTAACTTGGTGCGTAAGGCTATCAAGGCCCGTGACGCCCGTGAAGCTGCTAGAAAAGCGCGTGATGCGAGTCGAAATGGTAAGAAAAATAAAAAAGACAAGGGGCTCTTGTCAGGGAAATTAACGCCAGCTCAGTCTAAAAATGCTAAGAAAAATGAGCTTTATCTAGTCGAAGGGGATTCTGCCGGTGGTTCCGCCAAACAAGGTCGTGATCGTAAATTCCAGGCTATCCTGCCTCTTCGAGGTAAGGTCCTAAACACTGAGAAAGCCAAAATGGCTGACATTCTCAAAAATGAAGAAATCAATACCATGATTTACACTATTGGTGCAGGTGTTGGAGCTGATTTTAACCTTGACGATATCAACTACGATAAGATTATCATCATGACCGATGCCGATACCGATGGGGCTCACATCCAGACCCTCTTGCTGACTTTCTTCTATCGTTATATGCGTCCACTGGTTGAAGCAGGACACGTTTATATCGCTTTGCCTCCTCTTTACAAGATGTCTAAAGGGAAAGGTAAGAAGGAAGTTGTCGAATATGCTTGGACTGATGGGGAACTTGAGGAGCTTCGCCAAAAATTTGGTCGTGGAGCTATTCTTCAACGTTACAAGGGGCTTGGTGAGATGAATGCTGACCAGCTTTGGGAAACAACCATGGATCCAGAGACAAGAACCCTTATCCGAGTGACGATTGACGATCTAGCGCGTGCCGAACGTCGTGTCTCTGTTCTTATGGGAGATAAGGCAGCACCACGCCGTCAATGGATTGAAGATAACGTTAAATTTACCTTGGAAGAAAGCGGCGCATTTTAAGTTGCAGGCCAGAAGGGAATGTAATAAGATAGAGTTAGAGAGAGCGTTTACAATCAATAGATGCCTGGGATTATAAAGAAACAAGTTGATTATTTTCTACATCGTTTATTAACTATTTGCAGTGTCATTGACTAGAAATCAATGGAGGTAGAAAAATGGATTTTAATGTTATCGATTACCTAGCTTACCATGCAGATGTAGCTGTTCCTGCGATTATTCTTATGGTTATTGTTTCTGCTATATACTTAATTTTTTATGGCATACGTCCTATAAAAACACGCTTTTTGATCCTCTTTCTCTTATCTATAGTCTCCCTCATAATCTTCGTGCTGGATAACCCCCTCTATTATTATTTGGGTAGTCCATACTCAGGCTTATTATTTGGCTTTTACTACCTGATGGTCTTTTCAGTGTTTTATGTACCATTCTCATTAATAGCTTTTATAAAGAGTCTTCTACATTTAACACGCTTTCAAACCAATTATTCAATCTTATTAGCGATTAATAGTTTCTTCGCCACATTACTGGCTTTCCTCAACCTACTTTTCTTACAAGGGGCTTTGGAATTTCTCCCTGCTTCATCCATGTACTTTATTTTTCTCCTCCTAGCGGCAAGTGGTATTGCTCAAACTATAATAGGAAGAAAGGAAAACGAAAAAAATAAAGACTATATGGCTAAGTCAGGAAAAGACAATGTGAGGTAGACCTATGTTATCTAAGGTATTAAGTTTCATACTTTACTATCCTCAAATAGTCCTTCCTGTTTGTGGAGCGGCAATAGCTTATTTAAGTGTTTATAAAAAGCGACCAATAAAAACACGTTTTTTACTTCTGCCTATACTAGTAGTGGTAACCTTCCTTCTATCTTTGATAGATAATCCATTCTCAGATAGAACCTACTCGGGTTTGTTATTTGTCTTCTATAATGTGTATGTTTTTACTCCCTTAAGTGTTGCTTGTAGTATCACATCTCTTTTAAAAAGTATCTATCATTATAGATTATTTCGTATCTCGCTAGCTATTGTTCTCGTAATCAACGCCTCTATAATGACTTGTTTAACACTCTTAAACTTTATCTTATTCTTTGGTGAACTTTCTACTTCAATGACACTATCTTGTGTATTCTTCATTTTAATTGCGATAAGTACAGTCGTTCAATTTGTGATTGGTGAAATAGAAATTAGGAAGGTTAAAACCATTCTTCTACAGTTGCAAAATCAAGGAAAGACATTGTGAGGCGTGGCAGTGAGGTAGGAAAGTTACTATTTGTCTTTCACATTATTTTAAATCATTACTTAAACTAAAAAATAAAGAGAAATCTTATGTCTAATATTCAAAATATGTCCCTTGAGGACATCATGGGGGAGCGTTTTGGACGCTACTCCAAATACATTATTCAGGAGCGTGCGCTTCCTGATATTCGTGACGGTTTGAAACCCGTTCAACGTCGTATTCTTTATTCCATGAATAAGGATGGCAATACCCATGATAAGGGCTATCGTAAATCTGCCAAGTCGGTGGGTAACATTATGGGTAATTTTCACCCACATGGCGATAGTTCCATTTATGATGCTATGGTCCGTATGTCCCAGGACTGGAAGAATCGTGAAATCTTAGTTGAAATGCACGGTAACAACGGTTCTATGGATGGTGATCCACCAGCGGCTATGCGTTATACAGAGGCGCGTTTGTCAGAGATTGCTGGCTACCTTCTTCAAGATATTGATAAAAACACCGTTCCTTGGGCTTGGAACTTTGATGATACAGAGAAGGAACCAACCGTTTTACCTGCAGCCTTTCCAAACCTCTTGGTTAATGGTGCTACAGGGATTTCTGCTGGTTATGCCACAGACATTCCACCGCATAATCTGTCAGAGGTCATCGATGCCGTTGTCTACATGATTGATCACCCATCTGCTAAACTGGATAAATTGATGGAATTCTTGCCTGGTCCAGATTTCCCAACAGGGGCTATCATTCAGGGCAAGGATGAGATTCGCAAGGCTTACGAAACTGGTAAGGGCCGAGTAGTTGTGCGTTCGCGTACTGAAATTGAACAACTCAAAGGTGGCAAGGAACAAATCATCGTTACTGAGATTCCTTACGATGTCAATAAGGCTGTCTTGGTTAAAAAAATTGATGATGTTCGAGTCAACAACAAGGTTCCAGGCATTGCAGAAGTTCGTGACGAATCTGACCGTACAGGTTTACGTATTGCTATCGAACTTAAGAAGGATGCTGACAGTCAAACCATTCTGAACTACCTTTTGAAATATACGGATCTTCAGGTCAACTATAATTTCAACATGGTGGCTATTGATAATTTCACCCCACGTCAAGTGGGCTTACAAAAGATTTTGTCTAGCTACATTGCTCACCGTCGTGATATTATCGTTGCTCGTTCAAAATTTGACAAGGAAAAAGCTGAAAAACGTCTTCATATTGTCGAAGGTTTGATCCGAGTTATCTCTATTTTGGATGAGGTTATCGCTCTTATCCGAGCTTCTGAAAATAAGGCTGATGCTAAGGAAAATCTTAAGGTCAGCTATGATTTTTCAGAAGAACAAGCCGAAGCTATCGTGACCTTGCAACTTTATCGTTTGACCAATACGGATATTGTCACTCTCCAAAATGAGGAAGCTGATTTACGTGAACAAATCGCGACCTTGACTGCTATCATTGGTGATGAGCGTACCATGTTTAATGTCATGAAACGTGAACTCCGTGACATTAAGAAGAAATTTGGTAATGACCGTCGTTCAGAGTTGCAAGCAGAAACCAAGACCATTGAAATTGATACTGCAAGTTTGATTGTTGAAGAAGAAACCTATGTCAGCATCACTCGTGGTGGTTATGTCAAACGTACAAGCCCACGTTCTTTCAATGCTTCAACGATTGACGAAGTCGGAAAACGTGATGATGATGATTTGATTTTGGTTCAGCAAGCTAAGACGACACAACACCTCTTGATTTTCACTAATCAGGCCAATGTGATTTATCGTCCAATTCATGAGTTGCCAGATATTCGTTGGAAGGATTTGGGAGAGCATTTATCACAAACTATCACCAATTTATCTAAGGATGAAGAAGTGATTTACGCCGAAATCCTGGATGATTTTGAAACGGGTACTTACCTAGCCGCTACCAAGCTGGGTCAGATTAAACGTTTCGAACGCAAGGAATTTACGCCATGGCGTACCTACAAGTCTAAGTCGGTTAAATACGCTAAACTCAAGGATGATAGTGATTTTATTGTCACGGTTACGCCGATTCAATTGGATGATATCATGATTATCACTCAAAAGGGTTATGCTCTTCGCTTTAATGCGGACGAAGTGCCAGTAGTTGGTGCCAAGGCAGCAGGTGTTAAGGCAATCAATCTTAAGGATGATGATACCGTTCAGGCTGTCTTTGTGGCAAATACTCAAAGTTTCTACCTTCTAACACAAAGAGCTAGTCTCAAATGTGTAGCTACAGCCGATATTCCGCAGGCTAAGCGAGCTGGTAGAGGTCTTCAAGTTCTTCGTGAGCTTAAGACGAAACCACACCGTGTCTTCACTGCGGGTCCAGTCTTTACGGAAAATGCTGGTGGCGAAATAGATCTTCTAGCGACACCAGTGGAGGAGACTCCTCAGACCTTGCTTGTAACAGCTACAACAGGTGAAACGGCAGAGGTTGACTTGTCCCTTCTAAATCTTTCAGACCGTACTAGCAACGGTAGTTTCATTGAAAGATTAACAGATAAAGAAGTCTTTTCTGCCAAGATTGTTGAAAAATAAAGATAAGAAAGCTTTGTCCTCTTACTAGAGGGCAGAGTTTTTTTCTTTAACAGGCAAAATAAGTGTTTTAAAAAGAATTGTCAGAATTTTGCAACATAACCTTGAAATTTTCAATGAAAAGGACTATACTAGAAAGCACATAGTAACAGAAAAGAGGATATACACATGACAGTTGATTTAGACTGGGAAAATCTAGGATTTAATTACAGTAAACTTCCATTCCGTTATATCTCATATTACAAAGACGGTAAATGGGATGAGGGGCAATTGACTGAGGATGCGACTTTGCATATTTCAGAAGCATCTCCAGCCCTTCACTATGGTCAAGAAGCTTTTGAAGGCCTCAAGGCTTACCGTACTAAAGATGGCTCTATTCAATTGTTCCGTCCAGATGAAAATGCTAAACGTTTGCAACGTACTGCGGATCGTCTTTTGATGCCACAAGTTCCCGTTGACAAATTTGTAGATGCATGTAAACAAGTTGTACGTGCAAATGAAGAATATGTTCCACCATATGGTACAGGTGCAACACTTTATCTCCGTCCATTGTTGATTGGGGTTGGTGATATCATTGGTGTGCATCCAGCAGATGAGTATATCTTTACCATTTTTGCTATGCCAGTAGGTAACTACTTCAAAGGTGGTTTGGCTCCAACAAACTTCCTTATCCAAGATGATTATGACCGTGCTGCTCCACATGGTACAGGTGCTGCTAAGGTTGGTGGTAACTACGCAGCAAGTATGTTGCCAGGTAAGATTGCACATGATCGTAACTTCTCTGATGTGATCTACCTTGATCCAGCAACTCACACTAAGATTGAAGAAGTGGGTTCTGCAAACTTCTTTGGTATCACAGCCGATAACGAATTCGTTACCCCACTCAGCCCATCTATCTTGCCATCTATCACTAAGTTCTCATTGCTTTACTTGGCTGAAAATCGCTTTGGCATGAAAGCTATCCAAGGTGATGTTAAGATTTCTGAATTGGATAAATTTGTTGAAGCAGGTGCCTGTGGTACAGCTGCCGTTATCTCACCAATTGGTGGGGTACAACATGGTGATGACTTCCATGTCTTCTATTCAGAAACAGAAGTAGGTCCTATAACACGTAAACTTTATGATGAGTTGACAGGTATCCAATTTGGTGATGTTGAAGCACCAGAAGGATGGATTGTCAAAGTTGACTAATTCCTAATAGATAAACGATTATTTTAAGGCTTGCTCTTGCAAGCTTTTTTCTTTTTCGGTAGAATTAAGAAGATACATTAAGAAAGGATGGCTCGAGCCAAGTATCGGGTATAAATCTATGAGTAAAAAAGATAAAAAAATTGAAATCCAAATTAATGATGCTAAAGTAGTTGTCAACAAAGCAACTATCGAAGGTTTTGAACTTCTTGTTGGTAAGAAAGTCATCGGACAAATTGTGGAGATTGATGGTAAGTTTGCCGTTGTTGACAAGGAAAATGTTGTAGGTTTCCACAAAAAAATGGATGATGCAGTAGCTGCCATTATTGAATCATACAATCTTAATCATTAAAATCCAAAGTAAAGGCTTGCTTTGGTCAAGAAACTGTGATATACTATTTCTTGTTCTTAAGGAGAGATAGCGAAGAGGCTAAACGCGGCGGACTGTAAATCCGCTCCTTCGGGTTCGGGGGTTCGAATCCCTCTCTCTCCATGTCTAAGAAACTGAATCGGGATAGTCGATATCAAGTACTTAGATGTTTTTTTATAGCATTTTGCTATTGGGGTATAGCCAAGCGGTAAGGCAAGGGACTTTGACTCCCTCATGCGTTGGTTCGAATCCAGCTACCCCAGTAAAAGGTATCGGGTGCATTGGCACCGTCTATGTTAACCATTGTCTTTGCGGGTACCTTTAAAAATATATTGTTATCAAGGGTCAGAATTGGCTGGCTCTTGTTGGAGGATCTTTTTAGAATGAACGAATTTGAAGAATTGCTAAACAGTGTTAGCGAAGTTAACACAGGTGACGTTGTAACAGCTGAAGTTATCTCAGTAGATAATGATCAAGCAAATGTTGTTATCGAAGGAACTGGTATCGAAGGTGTTTTGACACGTCGTGAATTGACAAACGACCGTGACGCAAACGTTGCAGACCTTGTTAAAGTTGGTGAAACACTTGAAGTGCTTGTTCTTCGTCAAGTTGTTGGTAAAGATACTGATACTGTAACTTACCTTGTATCTAAAAAACGCTTGGAAGCTCGCAAAGCTTGGGATAAACTTGTTGGTCGTGAAGAAGAAGTTGTTACTGTTAAAGGAACACGCGCTGTTAAAGGCGGACTTTCAGTTGAATTTGAAGGTCTTCGTGGATTTATTCCAGCTTCAATGATTGATACTCGTTTTGTTCGTAACACTGAACAATTTGTAGGTCAAGAATTTGACGCTAAAATTAAAGAAGTTGATCCAGCTGAAAACCGTTTCATCCTTTCACGTCGTGAAGTTGTTGAAGCTGAAGCTGCAGAAGCTCGTAAAGAAGTCTTCTCTAAACTTGAAGTTGGTTCAATCGTAACTGGTAAAGTTGCTCGTTTGACAAGCTTCGGTGCTTTCATCGACCTTGGTGGTGTTGACGGACTTGTTCACGTGACTGAATTGTCTCACGAACGTAACGTTTCACCTAAATCAGTTGTATCTGTAGGTGATGAAGTTGAAGTTAAAGTTCTTGCTATCGACGAAGAAGCAGGACGTGTATCACTTTCACTTAAAGCAACAACACCTGGACCATGGGATGGCGTTGAACAAAAACTTGCTGCTGGTGATGTTATCGAAGGTAAAGTTAAACGCTTGACTGACTTCGGTGCTTTCGTTGAAGTATTGCCAGGTATCGATGGACTTGTTCACATCTCTCAAATTTCACACAAACGTGTTGAAAATCCAAAAGATGTTCTTTCAGTAGGTCAAGACGTTACTGTTAAAGTTCTTGAAGTAAACGCTGATGCAGAACGTGTATCACTTTCTATCAAAGCGCTTGAAGAACGTCCAGCTAACGCTGAAGGCGAAAACAACGAAAAACGTCAATCACGTCCACGTCGTCCAAAACGTCAAGAAAAACGTGACTACGAACTTCCAGAAACTCAATCTGGATTCTCAATGGCGGATCTTTTCGGAGATATCGAATTGTAAGATAAAAAAGAGGCATGGAAACATGTCTTTTTTTCTATTTTAGAGTATGCTATAATAGTATACTGTTAGCACCCTTAGTGTAATGGATATCACGTAAGATTCCGGTTCTTGAGATAGGGGTTCGATTCCCTTAGGGTGCAAAAAGGAAAACGTTGAAAGATTTGTTCGCTCAACGTTTTTTTAGTTGCTAAGTTTTAGTGAAATTATTATGTAAAATCTTTTAGTGTTGAAAGGAAAAAGGCAAACATACAGATGAATGGCTACTAGCTTATCCTAAAATCAAAGTTGACTACTGTATTAGCGTCTCTATAGTGGATTTATTGGGGGAGACAGTTTGGCTAATCTTTTGCAATTTATTAAAGAATTTGATATAATACTCAGTATCTCATATTGGGGTCGTTACGGATTCGACAGGCATTATGAGGCATATTCTGCGACTCGTGTGGCGACGTAAACGCTCAGTTAAATATAACTGCAAAAAATACTAATTCTTACGCTGTAGCAGCCTAAACACCTGCTCGCGTGACTTCTAGCAGATAGCTTATGTTTGTTTAGAGGTTTTATTGATTTATAAGCTACGTTTGACCATTGCCTAGCTGGTTGAAAAGAGATTTATAGGCTCGCAGATAGAAGGCTTGAGTTATGTGTCGTCTATCTGTTAAATGAAAGACATAACCTATGGTTGTAGACGAATATGTTGGCAGGTGTTTGGACGTGGGTTCGACTCCCACCGGCTCCATAAATACTTGAGGCGTCAGCCTTTTATTTGTGTATATAGGAATTTATTATGAAAAAACTTTTGTCTTTGACCGTTTTAGGTCTCTCACTTTTTACTCTAGCTGCTTGTGGAAAATCTTCGTCTAAAACTGAGTCGAAGGGATCTCTGGATAATGAGGCTTCAAAGATTTTAACTGTTAAGCACGGGAATGTTCGCCAGAACTTTGATAAAATCACCATGGCAAATGCTTCTCAAGAATTCTCAGGAGGCTCAAATCTTGATAGCTTGAAGGGCTGGTTTGGTGAACCCTCATCAACTGGTCAGGAGCAAGCAGGAGATGCTAAGCTTGATGTTTATAATTGGCAGTATGACAATGTTGTGGTTACAGCGAAACTCTTTAACAATAGCACTGTCGTTAAGTCAATTTCAAACTTTTCTTACGTCCGTGATCCCAAAATCACACTGAAGATGTATGAAAACCTCAAAAATGGAACTAGCTATGATGATGCTGTCAAAACGCTTGGCACACCGGATGTTTATTCAATCGCTGTCTCTTCAGATGCAACAATGACACAGGCTCTTTGGTCATCAAACCTTGTCGCTAAGAAGGGTGAAACAGGTAGCCTTACCCTTAACTTTAAAAATGGTGCCTTGGAAAACAAGTCACAAGCAAATTTGATTAACAAGTAATCACAGTAAAAAATGCCTTTCTAAATCAATGAAGGCATTTTTTTGTTATAATAAAAGGAGTGATTAAAATTGTGGAGATGTAATGACCAAAAAAAGACTATTTTTTATAGGGATAGCAGGTTTAATACTGGTGTTCTTATGGCCTCTTTTAAATAACTTCATCCCCTTAATCAAGGAATGGATCAACGCTAAGCATGATCAAGCCTTTTTAAGAGAAGTTTTTAAGCAGGCTAATTTCCAAAATGCACTTATTCTTATTAGTCTTATGATTCTGTCATCAGCTATTCCTGGAGTTTCAAGTTCTATTTTTTGTATTTTTGTTGGGCTACTCTATGGCCCTTTGCTTGCGATTCCGATGAATATTATTGGTAATACTTTTGGAAATTTGACTAGTTTTGAAATTCTGAGAAGACTTGAAAAGCCAGAGAAGTCCAAACGTATGGAGAAACTCCTAAACTATATTGAAAACTTTAAGCATCGTTTTATTGGGATTTCTTTAGCCTTCTCTATTCCTTTTATACCATCAGCTCTGGTCAATTATGCTTGAGTTCAGATGAATTTACCCACAAGGACGAGGATTTTGGCAACCCTTATTGGAGTGACGCCAGTCTCGATTGTTTATGCAGTTAGTGGAGATTTGTTGCTTAATGTCCGTCCAATCCGAATGCCATTAGTGGCAGTACTTGCCATCTTGCTTTTTATCTCACTCGTCATTTACTTTATCCATTTTAGGAAGGAAAAAAATGAGCTTCATTCAAGTAACTAAAGAAGAATTTAACACACATGCGTTTGTCCTTAGTGTTAGTCCGTTTCAAAGAGAGATTAGAAATTAAGGAGGTAAGTTGATGAAACTTGCACTATTGGGTACAGGGATGATTGTGACAGAAGTTCTTCCTGTGTTAACAACTATTGAGGGCATTGAGCTTGAAGCTATCTTGTCGACACCACGCTCACTTGATAAGGCTGAAGCCCTAGCTAAGCAATATGGTTTGTCTCAGGCGACTAGTGATTATGAGGCAATTTTGTCCAATCCAGAAGTTGATACGATTTATGTGGGAACGCCCAACCATACCCACTATGACTATGCTAAGAAAGCGCTTTTGGCTGGCAAGCATGTTATCTGTGAGAAACCCTTCACCTTACATTTGGAAGAGTTTGAAGAGCTAGCTAAGCTTGCTCAAGAAAAAGAGCTTCTCTTGATGGAGGCTATTACCAATCAATATTTGGCTAATTTTACAGCGATCAAGGAAGCCTTGTCTGATATTGGGGATGTTAAGATTGTGAATATCAATTATTCACAATATTCGTCACGTTATGATGCCTTTAAGCGAGGAGAGATTGCTCCTGCCTTCAACCCTGAAATGGGTGGGGGAGCACTTAGAGATTTGAATGTCTATAATATCCATCTCCTGGTTGGCCTTTTTGGAAAGCCTAATCGTGTGGAATATCTACCTAATGTGGAGCGAGGAGTAGATACGTCAGGAATTCTAGTTTTGGACTATGGTAACTTTAAGGCTGTTGCCATTGGAGCTAAAGACTGTAGTGCAGAGATTCGTTCAACTATTCAAGGGGATAAGGGAGCTATTACCATTTTTGGTGCAACCAATACTCTTCCTGAGATTGGAGTCACTCTCAATGGTCAGAAAGAGAGAACGGCTAATCTTAATAGTCCACAACATCGTATGTATGATGAATTTGTGGCTTTTGAAAAGATGGTGGCTACCAAGGATTTTGACAGTGTTGCCAAGCAGTTGGAACATAGTCGTCAGGTTATGGAAGTTCTGGATCAAGCTTCGAAAGCTTTGTAACATACAAAAAAACAAGCAGTGGTATTAGCCATTGCTTGTTTTGTCTTATACAGTTGTTGGGAATGAGATCTCAATCAATTTGTCAGTGTGTACTGTTCTGAGTTTGTCCATCAAAACGATATCCTTGTCGATTTTTCGTTTGAGGAAGAATTCACGGATAACTTCTAATTCATTGTCTTTAACAGCACGGTGTTTATTTGAAATCAAGAGTTCATAATGCTTAGGTGCTTGTGTAAAGACAACATCAGTATTTCCAGCAGAGTAGGTCTCTACGAGAAAGGCATCTGTATTGTCTAGTTGGTTTTGAACGAGTTCTTGGTGTGTACGGGTCGTATTAATGAGTTTCATAGTTTCCTCCTAGGATTTGCCAGTTGTTGTGTTAGTTTCTTTCCATTGTTCGATTCCCCATTTATGACTGCCACGTTTAAGTTTAGCGATGGCTTCATCAATTGGAAACCAGGCCAGGTTATTGAAATCTTCGAGAGGTTTGCCAATTTTTGAAAAATCTACAACTTCATAAATATAGGCTGGATTGTAATAGTAAGTGTCACGGTGGCTTGAATAGAAGTATTCATCGGCCTGGCCATAGTACTGGCCTAAAGTGGCTGTAAACCCAAGTTCTTCAATTAACTCGCGTTCTAATGCGCTATAGTGATCCTCGCCTGCTTCAATCTCTCCACCTGGGAGAAACCAAGCCCCGTTAGGAGCCTGGACTAAAATAATCTTTGTCTTTTCTTGGTTAGGAATCACAGCATAAACACCGTAACGTGTTTGATAATGAGCTCCCTCAACCTTGTCACCAAATGTTGGATTCATGAGTTGCTCCTTACGTTTATTTGCCTATATTATACTAAAATTTTGCTCATTTTCCTATTGATTTAGGCAGAATTAGGGATAAATTTGAAAATAGGAAATGAAAAGATAAAGAAACCAAGTCATTGCGACTTGGTTTCTTTATTTAATCAGTTTCTTTTGCTGTCTCAGCTTTCTGAGCAGTTTTTTCGGCTTTTTTAGCAGACTTAATGGTGATGTGGCCTTTTGAAGTCATGACTGCCTTGAGATCTTTTTCGTTTGGATTTTCAAGGTAGAAGTCAGTAATAGCGTCTTCAATATGATCTTGGATGGTACGACGTAGTGGTCGAGCACCCATCTTAGGATCGTAACCAAGGTCAACCAATTTTTCCTTAACTTTCTCAGTTACACTGAGGTGGATACCGTTATTAGCCAAGCGTTGGTTGACATTATCAAGCATGAGGTCAACGATAGTAAGGAGATTTTCTTTGCTAAGGGCAGAGAATTCGATAATACCATCAAATCGGTTCATGAATTCAGGGCTGAAGAAATCTCCAAGCTGGTTAAGCACAGAATTGGTACGATTTTCACGGGCAGCTCCAAAGCCAACGCTAGCTTCTACTTTACCTGTACCAGCATTTGAAGTCATGATGATGATGGTATCCTTGAAACTTACAGTTCGCCCTTGACCATCAGTCAAGCGACCGTCGTCAAGAACTTGGAGGAACATGTGAAGAACGTCTGGGTGAGCTTTTTCAACCTCATCTAGAAGAATGAGTGAATAAGGATTACGGCGGACTTTTTCAGTTAACTGACCAGCTTCGTCGTAACCGACATATCCTGGAGGGGCACCGACTAATTTGGCAACGGCGTGTTTTTCCATGTATTCTGACATGTCGAAACGGATCATACTGTCAGCTGAACCAAAGAGTTCAATAGCCAATTGTTTAGAGAGTTCAGTTTTACCGACTCCTGTAGGACCTACAAAGAGGAAGCTACCAATTGGGCGATTTGGAGCACCTAATCCGACACGATTACGACGGATAGCTTTTGCGATTTTATCAACTGCGGCATCTTGTCCAATAACATGTGATTTGAGGTCATCAGCAAGACTAAGAAGTTGTGATTGTTCTTTTTCTTTCAAATCACCGACAGGAATATTGGTTTTTTGTTCCACAATAGCTTCGATATGTTTTTCGGTGATGACAGGCATATCTTGGTCTTTGATGGTTTGTTTTTGCATTTCCTTGTATTTAGCAATTTGATCACGGAAATAGGCAGCCTTTTCAAAGTCTTCGTCACGAGTAGCTTGAGCTTTTAGGTTCTCAGCTTCAATCAAACGTTTGTCGATATCTTTAGGATCAACAAAATTGAGGGTCAAGTTCATCTTAGAACCTGCTTCATCGAGAAGGTCGATGGCCTTGTCTGGCAAGAAGCGGTCTTGAATGTAGCGGTTGGACAATTCTGCAGCTGCAGTAATAGCTTCGTCTGTGTATTTGACATGGTGGTAGTCTTGATATTTAGGTTGGATACCACGCAAAATAGTGATGGTTTCCTCAACCGTTGGTTCGTCAACCTTAACTGGTTGCATACGACGCTCTAGGGCAGCATCTTTTTCGATGATGCGGTATTCGTTGAGTGTTGTTGCTCCGACCAGTTGAAGTTCCCCACGAGCAAGAGCGGGTTTTAGGATGTTTCCAGCATCCATATTGCCATCACCAGCATTACCAGCTCCTACGATTTCATGGATTTCATCAATAAATAGGATAACATCCTGACGTTGACGAATTTCTTCCATGAGTTTTTGCATGCGTTCTTCAAATTGGCCACGAATACCAGTCCCTTGAACCAGGCTGACCACATCAAGACGGATGACTTGTTTGCCTTGGAGTTTTTGTGGCACGCTACCGTCAACGATTTTTTGAGCTAGGCCTTCAACAACAGCAGTCTTACCGACACCGGGTTCACCGATGAGGACGGGGTTGTTCTTGGTGCGGCGGTTAAGAATTTCGATGACACGAATGATTTCCTCGTCACGACCAATAACAGGATCAATGTCTCCACGACGAGCGATGTCAGTGATGTTAATGCCGAACTCTTCAAGAAGACCTTGTGGCTGTTGAGGAGCTTGTTGGCGTGGTCCTCCTGGACGGCCTGGCCCTTGTGTATTGCCACCGTTTCCTCGGTTACCACCTTCTTGTGTTGGAGGTGTATTGGGAAGATCGCCGTTAGAAGAACGGAAGTTATTTAGGTCGCTGAAGAAATCATCGAAGAAGTTGGAACCTCCTGTTTGATTGAATTGATTGAGGGGGTTCTCTGGGTCAGATTTCATGATTTTATAACAATTTTGACAGAGGTCAACTTGTTGCTGATTACCGTTTACATTGGTATACAAATGAATACTAGCTTCATTAAGGTTACAGTTTTGACAGAGCATATCAGTACCTCTTTTCTATCTGAATTGGGAAAGACCTTTATTGAAAACAATCTTGGTCAAAAAAGGTCAAATCTATGACTCCATTATAGCATGCGGAAGGTAGATTGCAAGTAAAAAGCATCTAGGTTTGGCACTCTCTTAACAAGAGTGCTAACATTGAATTTTAATTCAAAAACTCTTGTCTAAAATGTATAAATATTATATAATGTTTTTATATTATTCAGAACGAAAGAGAGATACCTATGACACAAGCTAAATCATTTTTGAAAGAAATCGACTTTACCAAGCAGGAACTTGAGGAGTTAATCGATTTATCTATAAAATTTAAACAGCTAAAGAAGGAAAGAATTCCGCATAAATATTTAGATGGCTTAAATATTGCCCTGATTTTTGAAAAAACATCTACAAGAACTCGCTCAGCTTTTACAGTGGCTGGTCAGGATCTAGGTATGAATGTGACCTACCTTGGTGCTGGAGACATTCAGTTAGGTAAAAAGGAATCTGTAGTTGATACAGCCAAGGTGCTTGGTTCTATGTTTGATGGAATCGAATACCGTGGTTTTAAGCAAGAAGATGTCGAAGACTTGGCTAAGTACTCAGGAGTTCCGGTCTGGAATGGTTTGACGGATACCTGGCATCCAACGCAAATGATTGCGGATTTCATGACTTTGAAGGAGCGTTTTGGTAGTTTGGAAGGTTTGACCATCGCCTATATTGGAGATGGTAGAAATAATATGGCCAACTCACTTTTAGTCACTTCGGCTATTTTAGGCGTTAATGTCAAGATTATTGCCCCAGAGGTGCTGCAACCCGAAGATGAGATTGTAGCCCTAGCTCAGAAACATAATAATGGTGCCGATTTAACCATTACAGATGATATTTCAGAGGTCAAGGGAGTGGATATGCTTTATACGGATGTCTGGGTGTCAATGGGTGAAGAAGTAGACTTTAAATCTCGTATTGATTTACTCCTGCCTTATCAAATTAATGCAAACCTACTTGCCAAGACGGAAAATCCAGATGTCATCGTTATGCACTGTCTCCCAGCTTTTCATGATCTCAATACCCAAATTGGGCAAGAAATCTATGACAAATATGGTTTGGCAGAGTTAGAAATCACCGATCAAGTCTTCCAAAAATACAGTGATATCATCTTCCAAGAAGCTGAGAATCGTATGCATTCTATCAAGGCCATTATGTACAATTCCTTGAAAAATATTTAAAATTCCCCCATTTTTCCCATAAGTGTGATAAAATAAGTAAGAAATACACAATTAATAGGAGAAATAACATGGAATCACATTTGGTGAGAATCATTAACCGTCTTGAAATGATGGCGGCTGATGGTGGTAATTTGAAACGTAATTTTGAACGTGAAGGAGTGGTTGTTGCCGAAGTATCATTTAGCAACGATCCTGAAAATGGTCCAGTTTTCACATTGCGTGACGTTGAAGCACGTGAATCTTATTCATTTGATAGTATCGACTTGATTGCAATGGAAATCTACGATTTGCTTTACTAATAAATTATTTTGGAACTTTACAAGGTTCCAAAAATCAGAATGCCTGAAACTATCGAGTTTCAGGCATTTTTATCAGGATGAAAGCATGGGGTGATGCTTGTATGGCTTGTCAAAACAGTCAGTGTTTCAACTCATTGGCAAAGCTTTTGGCGTGGTGTCGTCTTGGAAATACATGAGGTGTATTGCTTGAGAGTTTTGATAGCTAGGTCTATAACTTAGTTTTTATACTGAAATATCGCATTTATAAGAAAATACTTTATTATTATACAGTCTTCTGATATAATATTGAAGAATATTAGTAAGGAGTATCTAGATGAATTTTTCATTTCTACCACAGTTTTGGTCTTACTTTAACTATGGTGTCTTAGTAACAATTATGATTTCGGTCTGCGTGGTCTTCTTCGGAACCATCCTTGGGGTTTTGGTATCCTTGGCCAAGCGTTCTGGAATCAAACCTTTGGAGTGGTTGGTAAGCCTTTATGTTTGGGTTTTCCGTGGGACTCCTATGGTTGTGCAGATTATGATTGCTTTTAACCTTATCCACATGAATCTCCCAACTGTTCAGTTTGGTATTTTAAACCTTGATTTGTCACGTATCGTTCCAGGTATTATCGTCCTTTCTTTGAACAGTGGTGCTTATATTTCTGAGAGTGTGCGTGCAGGTATCGAGTCTATTCCTAAAGGTCAGGTTGAAGCTGCCTACTCACTTGGAATCCGTCCATGGAATACCATGCGTTATGTGGTCTTGCCTCAAGCTATTAAAAATATCTTGCCTGCCTTGGGTAACGAGTTTGTTACTATTATCAAGGATAGTTCGCTCTTGCAAACCATCGGGGTTATGGAATTGTGGAATGGTGCACAAACTGTTGCAACAACAACCTACTTGACCTTGACACCGCTCTTGTTCGCAGCCTTCTATTATTTGATTGTGACAACAGCTATGACGGCACTCTTGAAACAAATGGAAAAACGACTTGGGGAGGGACGTAAATAATGGCAGAAACAATTATTGAGATTAAAAATCTTCACAAGTATTTTGGTAAGAATGAAGTTCTCAAAGGGATTGATCTAGATATTAAAAAAGGTGAAGTAGTGGTTATCATCGGTCCTTCAGGATCAGGAAAATCAACCTTCCTACGCTCAATGAACTTGCTTGAGAAACCTACAAAAGGTGTTATCTCCTTTGAAGGTGTGGATATTACAGATAAAAATAACGACATTTTCAAAATGCGTGAGAAGATGGGAATGGTTTTCCAACAGTTTAACCTCTTCCCTAATATGACAGTTAAAGAAAATATCACCTTGTCACCAATTAAGACTAAAGGTGTTTCTAAAGCTGATGCAGAAGCAAAGGCTATGGAACTTTTAGAAAAGGTTGGCTTGAAAGATAAGGCAGATGCCTACCCAACAAGTCTATCAGGTGGTCAGCAACAACGTATTGCTATCGCACGTGGTTTGGCTATGGATCCAGATGTTCTCTTGTTTGACGAACCAACATCAGCCCTTGACCCAGAAATGGTTGGTGAAGTTCTTGCAGTTATGCAGGACCTTGCTAAGTCAGGGATGACAATGGCAATCGTTACCCACGAAATGGGCTTTGCTTATGAAGTGGCTGATCGTGTTATTTTTATGGATGGCGGTGTCATTGTCGAAGAAGGCACACCACAAGAGATTTTCGACAATACTAAGGAAGATCGTACCAAGGATTTCTTGAGTAAAGTTTTGTAAGATATTCATTAAGTATGTATACATTGTTTGTGAAGGCTGGAACTTTTCCGGCCTTTTCTTTGTTGTCTCACGAAAACCACTAGCTGTGCTAGTGGTTCCGAAAAGCTTTTAGCGATGTATCAAAAAAGTCCCCCTAAAGTGTTATATTAGATAAGGTTTCCCGACCACTAACTAATATACAAAAGGAGGACCCCTGATGAGACAGGATAATAATAGTTTAGCACATACTACATGGAATTGTAAGTATCATATTGTTTTCGCCCCAAAATATAGACGTCAGATAATCTATGGGAAATACAAAGCAAGTATTGGTCAAATCTTACGGTTATTATGTGAAAGAAAAGGCGTAGAAATTCATGAAGCAGAAGCTTGC